>CANNMD010000007.1 GCA_947505655.1 Acidimicrobiaceae bacterium
AGCAGGGCAATGTTCGATCTCATCGTTTCAGGTGGCACGGTGATCGATGGCACCGGTGCCGCAGCAGTGGTTGCCGACATCGGTGTGCGCGATGGCCGCATCGTTGCGATCGGAACAATCACCGACTCAGCCGCCGAAGTGTTCGATGCCACTGGCCTCGTTGTTGCTCCGGGCATCGTCGATCCGAACACGCACTACGACGCTCAGTTGCTGTGGGATCCCACCGCAAGCCCATCGAGCAACCATGGCGCCACCACAGTCATCGGTGGCAACTGTGGTTTCACGCTGGCGCCCTTGCTTCCGGGTGATGCCGACTATCTGCGCAAGATGATGGCCAAGGTCGAGGGCATGCCGCTCGCTGCGCTCGAACACGGCACCGACTGGAGCTGGGAAACCTTCGCCGACTATCTCGGTCGCCTTGAGGGCAACATCTCCGTGAACGCAGGGTTCCTTGTTGGACACTGCGCGATCCGTCGCTACGTGATGGGTGGCGAAGCCGTTGGCAGCGCTGCCGACCCCGCCCAGGTCGAGGCCATGCGCGCCGAGTTGGCTGCCGCAATTCGCGCTGGTGCGCTCGGGTTTTCGTTTACCAACAGCACGTCGCACAGCGACGGCGAGGGCGAGCCTGTCGCCAGTCGTTGGGCAACCCCCGACGAACTCATTGCGCTCTGCGAAGAGACAGGCATGCATGAGGGCACCACGCTCGAGGGCATCGTGCCCGGCTGCCTCGATCAGTTTGCCGACGACGAAATCGAACTGCTTGCGCGGATGAGCGCCGCTGCCAATCGTCCGATGAACTGGAACGTGCTGTCAGTCGACTCGCGTGTTCCCGAGCGCGTGCCACGCCAGGTGCTTGCCAGCGATCGCGCCGCCGAACTTGGCGGTCGTGTGGTGGCGCTCACCATGCCGGTGCAGGTTCCCATGAACATGAGCTTCGCAACGTTCTGCGGTCTGTGGCTCATCCCGGGTTGGCAGCAGGTGCTCGGTGTTCCCGTGGCCGAGCGCGTCGCTCGGCTCAACGATGCCGATACCCGCGTGCGTCTACTCGAGCTCTCGCAGTCGCCGGCTGCGGGCGTGTTCCGTCGTCTCGCCGACTGGAGCGAGTACGTCATCGGCGATACCTACTCAGCGGCCAACGAGGGTCTCAAGGGTCGCATCGTCAAAGACATCGCGGCCGAGCGCGGGTGCAGCAACTTCGGCACCTTGCTCGACATCGTGTGCGCCGACGACTGCCGCACCGTGTTGTGGCCAACCCCGCAAGACGACGACGACGAGTCATGGCGGATGCGTGCCGAGCTCTGGAATGACCCGCGGGCCATGATCGGCGGCAGCGATGCTGGCGCCCATCTCGACCGTATGTGCGGAGCGCCGTATCCCACTCGCTTCCTGGCCGACTGCATTCGCGGGCGTCAGTTGATCTCGGTCGAGCGGGCGGTGCAGTTGATGACATCGGCGCCAGCCGAGTTGTTTGGTCTACGCGATCGCGGCGTGCTGCGCGAGGGCGCACTCGCCGACATCTTCATCTTCGACCCCGCCACCGTCGATAGCGATCAGGCTGCGTTGGTCGTCGACCTGCCGGGCGACTCTGCTCGACTCACTGCAGGCTCGCAGGGCGTGGCCCGCGTGTTTGTGAACGGCGTGTCGATCATCGAGAATGGTCAACCCACCGGGGCAACTCCCGGAACCGTGCTGCACAGTGGGCGCGACACACAAACCGTTACTGCACGCTGAAGGGCGCATGATGACCGATACCGATGACCTCCTGTACAGCTGCGAAGACGGCATTGCCCGCATCACGCTCAACCGTCCCGATGCCGCCAACGCGCTCACGCCCGATCAGCGCAACCATCTGATCGAACTCTTCGAAGCGGCCAGCGGCGATCTCAATGTGCGAGTCGTTGTGCTCACCGCAAACGGCAAGCACTTTTGCACCGGCGCCGATTTGCGTGTCTCACGCATCCCCGAGTCGCCACGCCCCGAAGGTGCGCCAGAGCGAACAATGGGCGATGTCGGTCGCAACATCAAGCGCGGCGCACAGCGTCTCGTGAGCAGCATTCTCGATTGCGAGAAGCCGGTCATTTGTGCTGTCAACGGAACCGCTGCGGGCATTGGTGCTCACATCGCGCTGGCGTGCGACCTCATCATTGCGGCCGATACCAGCCGCTTCATCGAGGTCTTCGTGCGTCGTGGCATTACGCCCGATGGCGGCGGCGCCTACTTGCTCCCGCGCATGATTGGTTTAGCCAAGGCCAAAGAGTTGATCTTCCTCGGCGACGATCTTTCGGCCACCGACGCCGAGCGCATTGGCTTGATCAACAAAGTGGTGCCCGCTGCCGACCTCGCCGATGCTGCCACCGAGTGGGCAGCACGTTTGGCAAATGGCCCTACCAAGGCCGTGTCGTTGGCGAAGTGGTTGCTCAACCGTTCGCTCGACAGCGACCGCAAGGCTGCGTTCGAAGACGAAGCGTGGGCGCAAGAGTTGGCCAGTCAGACCGAAGACTTCAAAGAAGGCGTCGCGGCGTTTATCGAACGCCGTGAGGTTCAGTTCCGCGGCTGGTAGGCGCTGATCCGCACGCGGTTGTCGTGATACACGGCGCCGGCGCCCATATCGCTGTCGCGTTCGGCCACGGTGACATTCACTGAGTGGCCATCGCTAAACACTTTGGTCCATGCGCCTTTGGCGGTGACCGCAACTCCGGGGCGAGCCGCAGGGCCAACGGCGAGACGAGCAACGAACGAGCCGCGCCCGTTGCTCACCGACACGAGCTCGCCATGCACGAGTTCTTGCCGCCTTGCGTCGTGCTCGCACACGGTGACTGTGGGTTCGCCGCTGCGCTCGATGTTGCGGTCGATGCCAGCGAAGACCGAGTTCACATAGAAGTGGCTGGCTGGCGAAACGAGGGCGAAGGTTCCGGGCTCGTCGGTTGCTGCCTCGCTGGGTGGCCGAAAATTTGGAAGGCGTCCGTGGCCGTCGCGCTCGGCGCGATCTGACGCGAACTCGAACCGACCCGATGCAGTAGCGAAGCGTGTTGCGAACGGCGAGTAGGCCTCGGTGCCAGGAATGCGGAGCCAACCCGCGGCGCGCAATTCGGCCACGCCAATGCCGGCCTCGCGCCACAGCGGAGCATCCAACAGATCGGCCGCCAGCTCAAGATCGGTAGCAAACAGTGCGGGTTCGGTGAGACCCATTGCCGTAGCGAGGCGACGCATAAACTCGGTCTTGCTGAGGCACTCGCCGGGTGGCTGAACCGCTGGTTCGTTCCAGTTGAGATACAGGTGCCCGAACGACTCCATGATCTCGGTGTGTTCGGTCTGCAAGGTAGATGGCAGCAGGAGATCGGCGTAGGCCGCGGTGTCGGTCTGATACGCATCGAACACCACGGTGAACAGGTCGTCGCGTGACAGTTGCTCGCGCACCAAGCGTTGGTCGGGGTTCGACACCATTGGGTTAGCGCCCATCACGAACAACGCCTTCACGTTCGCGTCGGTTCGCTGCAGCTCGCGGCCCAATCGGGTCATCACCAAGGTCTGACGTTCGCCGGTGCGCAGGTCGGGTCGAGACAGCTTGTAGCCGTTGAGCATGTACGCATCAGACGTGCTGTAGACGAGCCCGCCGCCGGGTCGCCCGTAGTCGCCGGTGAGTGCGGGCAGGCACGAGATCACCCGCGCGGTCTGGCCGCCATGCCTGTGGCGTTGCATGCCCTGGCCGAGCTTGATGGCCATTGGCCGCGTGGTCGCCATGCGCTTACCGAGATCGATAATGACCTCGGCAGGTATGTCGCAGATCTCGGCGACGCGACTGGGTGAGTAGTCGACCAGCGAGTCCTCAAACGCTGCCCAACCCGAAGTGCGGTCAGCGAGAAAGTGACTATCGACGCCTTCGTTGGCGATCACATGGCACAGGCCCAGCGCGAGCGCTGCGTCGGTACCGACGCGCGGAGCGATGTGTTGATCGGACCGCTCGGCTGTGCGGTGCCGTACAGGGTCGATAGCCACCACGTATGCGCCGTCGACGCGGGCTTGCTCGATGAACGGCCAGAGGTGCTGATTCGAGGTAAGTGTGTTTGAGCCCCACAAGACAATGAGCTTCGAGCGCACGATGTCTTCGGGGTCCATGCCGGCGGCCGACCCCGAGCTATAGCTCATCCCGAGGTGACCCGAGATCGAGCAGATGCTGGTGTGGTGACGTGCCGCACCGATGGCGTTCCAGAAGCGGTGTGGTGCCCCGCAACCCTGCAGGTAGCCAACGGTGCCGGTGCCGTCGAACGGCCAGATCGAGTCGCCGCCGTGCTCGGCGATAATGCCACTGAGCTTGGTAGCCATCGTGGTGAGCGCTTCGTCCCACGAGATGCGTTCGAACTGCGCCGAGCCCTTGGGACCCACCCGTTTCATTGGGTGCAACAGCCGCGAAGGGTCGTTGCTGAACTCGAGATACGGGTTCACCTTCACGCACAGCCCGCCGCGGGTGTGTGGATGATCGGCGTTGCCGCGCAGTTTCACTGCTTGACCGTTGTCGTCCACCGTGACGACCCAGCTGCACGCATCTGGGCAATCGAGGGGACAGGCTCCAATGACGTCGGTTGGCACGCAGTCATCGTTGCTCGGGCATCGCTGAATTGCAACCGTATTCGCCACGCTGACGTAACATCACTCATCGTGCCAACGTTTGCCGATCACGTTCTTGCCCGCGCCGACGACGACCGTCCGGCGGTGTTGTTCGAGGACACGGTTATCACCTACCGAGAGTGGGTCGCACAATGTGCGGCTCGGGCCGCGCTGTTCACACAGATGCGCCAAGACGGTCCGCCACACATTGGGGTGTTGCTCGAAAACGTTCCCGACTTCACAATGTGGCTCGGTGCAGCAGCGCTCGTTGGCGCCACTGTGGTGGGTATCAACCCCACCCGACGCGGCGCCGAACTCGCTCGCGACATCACGTTCACGGGGTGTCAGATCGTGATCACCGAACCGAGCCAAGTGCATCTGCTCGATGGCCTCGATCTTGGGGCAGCGAATAATCGTGTGCTCGTGGTCGACACCCCCGAGTACGCCGCAGCGCTGGCGCCTCATCGCGGCGCCGATGCAGTTGCCGCCGACTATCCACCCGAGACGCAGTTCTTGTTGCTGTTCACCAGTGGCACCAGCGGCGCGCCCAAAGCAGTCATCACCTCGCACGGGCGCTTGCACAATGTTGCGGGTTCGATGATGGGGCTTACGGCACTCTGTGAAACCGACGTCACCTACATCTCGATGCCGTTGTTTCACAGCAACGCATTGTTCACAGCGTGGGCGCCCAGCCTGGTTTCCGGTGCCGCGGTGGCGCTGCGGCGCACCTTTAGCGCCAGCGGTTTCCTGCCCGACGTGCGCCGATTCAACGCCACGTACTTCAACTATGTGGGCAAGCCGTTGGCCTATGTGTTGGCCACGCCAGAACTGCCCGACGACGCCGACAATCCATTGGTGCGCGGCTACGGCAATGAAGCCGCCGAGAGCGATCTGGCGCGGTTCGCCGAGCGCTTTGGCTGCCGGCTCAGCGATGGCTACGGCCAAACCGAAACCGGTGCTTCTATCATTCGCGTTCCTGGCATGCCCCAAGGTGCGCTCGGTGTTGGTGCGCCCACTATTCGGGTGCTCAATGCCGACACTGGTCTCGAGTGCCCGCGCGCCGAGTTCGACGACAGCGGCAAGCTACTGAACTCCGATGAGGCAATTGGCGAGATCGTCAACGGAACCCGCGGCACGTTTGAGGGCTACTGGAATAACCCTGAGGCCGACGCCGAGCGCCTGCGCGACGGCGCGTACTGGACAGGCGACTTGGCTTACCGCGACGCCGAAGGATTCTTCTATTTCGCGGGCCGCAGCGCCGATTGGATTCGCGTCGATGGCGAGAACTTCTCGGGCGCCCCCATCGAACGAATCTTGATGCGTTACCCCGGCGTGGTGCTGGCGGCGGCCTACGGAGTGCCCGATGCCGAGATCGGTGACCGGGTGATGATCGCCCTGCAACTCACCGACGCAACAGCGTTCGATCCAGTTGCATTTGCAACTTTCTTGTCAGAGCAATCTGATCTGGGCTCGAAGTGGGCGCCTACCTATGTGCGTATCGTCACCGATTTCCCGATGACGCAGACCAATAAGATCCTCAAGCGCGAACTCGTGAAAGAGCAGTGGCGGGTGAACGACGAATTGTGGTTCAGGCCCGGCAAAGAACTCGCGTATCGGCGTTTCGCGGTGGCCGATGCCGACGCGTTGCGTGAAGCGGTGCATCGTGCCGGTCGCGGTCATCTCATCGGCGAGTAGCACCCGCTGTAGGTGGCCTTAGCTGATCGGGTTCGGGCGAGGCAAGAACTCTGACCGGCCATGCTCGGCGAATTCGGCGGTCAGCGCAGCTGCGTCTGTAACGGTGAACCTGCGATATGCCTGCCCTCGTTCGGGTTGCCACCAGACATCGTCGGTGGTTGCCCAGCCAACAGAACGCAACGGTTGCTTGTTGACCTTGTTGTTCGCTGTAAGCGGCATATCGGTGACGAGTCGCACGAAACGCGGCGCCCATTTCGTGCCGAGGTCGCGTTGCTCGGACAGGAAAGTTGCAAATGCAACTGGATCAAATATGGCGCCGGGCTTCATCTCGATTGCGGCGGCCACTTGATCGCCGGTGCGTGGATCGGCAGTGGCGTATACGGCCACCATCACCACGCCATCGAAGCGATGCAGAATGTTCTCGATGGGTGCTGCCGCGAAGTTCTCGCTGTCTACCCGCAACCAGTCGCTGCTGCGGCCGGCGAAATAGTAGAAGCCGTCGGCGTCAACGTAGGCAAGGTCACCGGTGAAGTACCAGCCATTGCGCAGACGATCGGAGGTGGCCTCGGTGTTGTTGTAATAGCCCTCGAAGATGCCGCCACCAGCGCGGTTCACGATCTCGCCGATTGCTGTGTCGGCATTGATCAACATGCCGTGCTCGTCGAACCGAGCGAGCTCGCAGGGCAGGTGCGTGTTGGGGTCAACCACGGCGATATCGGCGCCGCCGTCGAGACGGGGAACGCCCAACGCGTTTGCTGGCGTGTCGGGAGTGCGCATGATGACAACCACGCTTTCGCTCGAGCCGTAGCCCTCGATGAGCGGGCACCCAAACCGTTCGAGAAAGCGCTGTCGATCTTGGGCGCTGGCCTCGGTGCCGAAACCGAGGCGCAGCTTGTGGCCACGGTCGAATTCTGATGGCGGCTGGGCCAGCACGTAGGCCACTGTGCGGCCAACGTAGGTGAAATAGGTGCAGCCGTATTCGTGCGCGTCGCGCATGAACTGGCTGGCCGAGAACCGACGGCGCAGCACCACGGTGGCACCCACCGCAAGCGACGGGGACCAACACGCCATCAGCGCGTTGCCGTGAAATAACGGCATCGAGCAATAGCTGATGTCGTCGCGGGTCACGCCGTAGCCGGCCGCTGCGCGAACCCCTGCCATGGCCATCCGTTCGGTGCTACAGACCACAGCTTTTGGTGCGCTGGTTGAGCCACTGGTGAAGAGCAAGAACAATGACGTCTCGCCGGACGGGTCGTGCTGGGGAAGATCGACCGTACCGAGAGAGGAGATGTTGCTCTGGTACTCGTTGCTATCGACAAGCCAAACCCGACCCGCGGCCGCGCCGAGATCGAGGCCATCGAGCAGCGACTGTTGCGCCGAGTCGGTGATGATCAGTTGGCAATCGGTATGGCGAATATCGCGAGCCAATTCGTCGCCGCGTCGGGTGGGGTTGATACCCACCAACGTGGCGCCCGCAAACGCGGCGCCTCCGGTGAGAAACAGATACTCGGGAATGTTCTCAAGCAACACGCCGATGTGAAAGGGGCCCGACTGGCGCGATTTGAGCAACATCTCGCAGCGCACCGCACTGGCTTGTACGACCTCGCGCCAGGTCCATGACGACTGCTCGAAGATGTAGCCCTGATGGTCGTCGTCGGCGCGTTCGCGTAGCAGCGAAGCAACCGTTGAGGTCACGGCAACACCACGGCGGGCAGCGGATGGCGATAGAGAGCAGCCGCGTTAAGGCTGCACATCTTGCGAACTTCGTCGTCGGGAATATGGCCCCAGGTGTCGCCGATAGTGCGTTGCACATTGGGCCAGATGCTGTCGCCGTGTGGGTAATCGACCTCGACCATGATGTGGTCGATGCCGATGACATGGCGCAGATCGATGGTGGAGGGATCGTCGAACGTGCAGAACCAGAAGTTGCGGCGCAGCACCTCAGATGGCGGTGTGGACCAATCGCCTGCGTAGCCGTTGCGGTGGCCCATGATGTCGAGACGGTCGATGAGCATCGGCACCCACCCAATGCCGCCCTCGCTCATCGCGATCTTGAGTTCGGGATGCTTCAGCGCATAACCGCTCCAGAGCCATTCTGCGCACGCACCGAGCGAGAGTTGGCCGAACAGCGTCGCGCCCAGTTGCACCGCTGGAGCGCCCTCTGGCGGGGGATAGGTGCCCGATGAACCCACGTGCAGGTTGATGACGGTGCCGGTTTCGACGCAAGCCTCGATGATGGGGTCCCACCATCCGGTGAAGATTGAGGGAAAGCCAATGGCGTGGGGCCGTTCGGGCAGGGTGACGCTGGTGAATCCGCGCGCAGCATTGCGACGAATCTCTTGCGCCCCGAGTTCGGCATCGGCGAGATAGGTAATACCCATCGGGATGATGCGTTCGGGATAGGGCAGGTACCACTCTTCGTAGAGCCAGTCATTCCATGCGCGCGTGACAGCCAAGCCGAGTTCGGGATCGGATGCGGTGCTGAAGACTCGGCCGCAGAAACCGGTGATCTGCGAGGGGAAGTTGAGCGAGGCCCAGATGCCACAGGCGTCCATGTCGGCGATACGCGCGTGAATGTCCCAGCAGCCCTTGCGCATGTCTTCGAACCGCGCTGGCTCGAGGCTGTGCAGCTCGCGCTTGCGGCCAGCCACCGCGTTGAGACCCACTTGGCTGAACTGACGATTGTCGAATTCCCAAATCTGATGGCCCTTGGCATTCTCGACGAGTTGAGGTGCGGCGTGCTGCAGGTGCTTGGGCAGGCGACCAACGAACATGTCGGGTGGCTCGACAAGGTGATCATCGACTGAGATCACGGTGTAACGAACCACTTCGGGTTCGGGGTCCGGCATGAGCACGTCGTAGTTGGTTGGCCCGATGAGGTAGGTCATGGCAACAAGTGAAGTGTTCGGGCCGCATCGACGGCTTGCAGATAGCTGCCGTTGATCACAGACGGGTCGTCGACGAGATGAGCGATGGCGGCACCGACAATTTCGGGAGTGACGGCGTGCTTGGCCACGAACGCGAGTTGGGAGCCAGCAGCGAGCACGCGCTCTGTCGCAACGAAGCCGGGGTTCACGTTGAAGGCGCGAATGCCGCGGCTCGCATATTCGACCGCGAGCATGTCGGCGATGCGATGGAAGCCGCCTTTGGTGACCGAGTACACCAGCGGCCATCCGCCTTCGCCAACGGGTGCGTGTGGGGTGACCTGACCGGCGCCTGAGGTGACGCCCACAACGGTGCCACTGCCCGCCGCGAGCATGTAATGCAACGCTCGATGGGTAATCAGCAATTGGGCCGTGATGTTGCCGGTGATGCGCCGGATGATGTTGTCGGGCTCGCAATCGGCGAACAGCCGATCGTTGCCAGGGCCCACATAGATGGCGTTGTTCACGAGCACATCGAGTTGTCCGCCGAGTAGATCGACCGCCTGATCGACGATGTCGGCCAAGGTGTGCAGCTCGAGCAAATCGAGTTGTAGCGGCACGGCGCGACTGCCAACAGCGGCTATCTCGGCCGCGGTGGTCTCGAGGCTTCCTGGCAACATGACGCCGGTCTCGGGAGACAACGCCGTTGGGTCGCCCTCGCGCATCGTGCGCGCGGTGATTGCGACGTCGTAGCCAGCGCGGGCCAACGCAATGGCGATGCCTCTGCCGATGCCGCGACTCGCGCCCGTGACGAGCGCGGTCGGTCGGCGATGTGCAGTCATCTCAGAGTGCGATCGTTGCCCTAGTAGGGGAGGTCGAGGCGCAGCATGCGAATGGCATTGCCGCGAGCGATCTTGTAGACCGTTTCATCGTCGAGGTCGACGATCTGGTCGCGGAAGATCTGCTGCGTATCGGGCCACGTGGAGTCGGTGTGCGGGTAGTCGGTCTCGAAGGTGACGTTGTTGACGCCGATGCGGTGCAGGCTTTCGAGGCCGTGACGATCGCGGTAGAAGCAGCCGTAGATCTGACGGAACCAGTAGGTGCTCGGTGGCTCAGGAACCAGATCGCGAACGCCGCCCCATGCGCGGTGCTCGTTCCACACGTCGTCGACGCGCTCGAGGATGTAGGGGATCCAGCCGATCTGACCCTCGCTGTAGGCCAGGCGAAGGCCGGGGTAGCGAACGAGCAAGCCGCTGAACAAGAAGTCGCTCAGTGAGCTCATTGCGTTGCCGAAGCTGAGGGTGGCGGCAACGGCCGGAGGCGCATCGGACGAAGTGGCTGGCATCTGCGACGAGGAACCAATGTGCATGCACACGATGGTGTCGGTCTCGGCGCACGCCTGGAAGAAGGGCTCCCAGTATCCGCTGTGCAGCGATGGCAGGCCGAGCTTGGCTGGGATCTCGCTGAACGCTACGGCAGTGACGCCGCGTGCAGCATTGCGGCGAATTTCGCGTGCTGCTGCCTCAACATCCCAGAGCGGAACGATTGGCAACGGGATGAGACGCCCGCCCGAATCGCCACACCACTCTTCGACCATCCAGTCGTTGTAGGCGGTGACGCAAGCGGCAGCGAGGTCTTTGTCGCGTGCCTCGGCAAAGGTCTGCCCGCAAAAGCGCGGCATGGTTGGAAAGCACAACGAGGCTTCGACACCGTCGATGTCCATGTCGGCGAGACGAGCCTTGGGGTCGTAGCAACCGGGGCGCATTTCGTCGTAGGTGATGGGCGACATCGTCATGTCGTCGCGGGCGAAACCAACAGCAGCCACGTGGCGCTTGTGGGGTGCAATGAGGTCTTCGTAGAACCAGCAATCGGACTTCGGTGCGTCGTCGTCCCACTGGAAGTCGTACTTGGTGCCGCCGAGGTACTTCATGCCGGCGATGCCACGTCGCTCAACGCGAGGTGCGTCGGGGTGATTGCGGAACTTTGCGGGGAGCCACCGCTCGAACAGATGGGTCGGCTCGACAACATGATCGTCGACGCTGATGATCTTGGGAATTACGCGCTCGCTCATCGTGCTGTGTTTCCTGACTGCAATGCGTGCTAACCGTTGCGGTTACTGGTTTCTGACACCGTATCAGATTTATTTCACGGACCCATTTGCGGAGCGACAATGGGTTACGTCGTTGGCAGCGCTCAGCTCAGGATTCCGGCCGCAAATGTGTCGAGAGATCGCGAGAAATCGGCCACGGTGTTACCGGGCAAGCTCACCGTGAGACCCATCACACCGAGCGCTTCGAGTTGGGCGATTTCGTCGCGGAGTTTGCTGGCGTCCCATGCCGCGAGATCGAAGCCAGACAGCCCCCACGGGGTGAACCAGATCTGCAGAGGCTCGGTTCGACCATGCTCGGCCGCGAGGTGATGAGCGATATCGATTCGGCCGCTGAGATCGGCCAACGATTCGATGCCGGGTGTGCGCAACAACCGCGATGCTGCGGCTGGACTTGGCATTGGCACCCAGCCGTCGGCCGACGTGACAGCGCGGCGGATAGCGGCGGTGGAGTTGCCTCCGATGAGGATGGGTGGACGAGGGCGCTGCACGGGTAGGGGAGCGAGCACGTTGTCGGTGGCCGCGAAGCCAGAGCCGGTGAGCGCTACGGGTGATCCCTGCCATGCGGTGTACATGGCAGCCAAGGCCTCGTCGGTGCGCGGCCCGCGGTCGTCGAAGGTGGCGCCCAACGCAGCGAACTCAGATTCGAGATAGCCAGCGCCGACGCCAACGATGAGGCGACCGTTGCTCAGCGAGTCGAGCGTGGCCAAGCCGTGGGCCGACAGAAACGGATTGCGATACGCAAGGATGAGCAGATTGGTCTGCAAGCGCAAGGTGGTTGTGGCCGCTGCGGCGAACGACAGAGCCACGAAGGGATCGAGCGAGTGGTGGCCGCCGCGGCTGAGCCACTTGGCTGATGGAAACGGGTGGTCGGTGACGAACACTGCGTGGAAGCCGGCAGCCTCGGCGCTCTGGCTCATTTTGGTGATGGCCGCGGCCGTGGCCAATTCGGGGTGCGCCGGCAGGCGGTCGGTCGGCAGACCAAGAGAGATGAGCATCGTCGGAGCATAGAATCCGAGAGCTGTCAGGGTTCACTTGGTAGACATTGCTGAACACAAATTTGTTGATCGAGCGCAGCCGATGCGTCGATGAGAAGGAGACAAGTCATGGGTGCACTCACCGGCAAGGTTGCCATCGTCACTGGAGCCGGGCAGGGCGTTGGCCGTTGCCATGCTGAGTTTCTTGCCTCCGAAGGTGCAGCGGTCGTTATCAACGACATCACCGATCGCGCCGAAATCGTGGCAGCTGCAATCGTGGCCGCTGGCGGTCGCGCCGTTGCTCACCGCGGCAGTGCAAGCAGCTGGACCGATGCCGAAGCGCTCATTCAGCGTGCCGTCTCTACGTTTGGCGACCTGCACATCTTGGTCAACAACGCCGGCTTCTTGCGCGACGCCATGGTGTTCTCGATGGACGAATCGCAGTGGGACGCCGTGGTCGATGTGCACCTCAAGGGTCACTTTGCGCCGAGCCATTTCGCGGCTGTGTATTGGCGGGCCCAATCGAAGTTGCTTGGCGAGGGCGCGGTGCTGCCACAACGACGCATCATCAATACCACCAGTGAGAGCGGCCTGTTTGGTGGCCCCGGCCAGAGCAACTACGGCAGCGCGAAGGGTGGCATCATCACGATGACCCTCGTGCATGCACGCGAACTGCAGCGGCTCAATGTCACGGTCAACGTGATCGCCCCTCGAGCACGCACACCAATGACCGAGGTCAATCCCAAGTTCACCAAGCCCGAAACCGGCTTCGACAAATACGACCCTGCCAACGTGAGCCCAATGGTCGCGTTCCTTGCCAGCGATGCGGCGAGCGATGTCAGCGGCCAAGCGTTCATAGTGCTCGGCGATCAGGTGCACCGCATCCAGCCCACCACCATCCTCGCCTCGGTTACGGCCGGCGCTACTCAGTGGAGTGTCGATGGGCTCATTGCCGCCAAGGACCAACTGTTTGCAGGCGCCCCAAGCGGCGTGCCTGTGTGGGGTGGCCCGCCGATGTAGGCAGGCGCGCTGCTGGGGTTCTCAGCGGCCAGTGAGCGAGCGATACACAAGCATTGCCAGCGTGTCGCGCATCGAGCTTGAGGGTGCTCCGCGTCGGGCGATCTCGTTGCGATACGGAAGCAGTCGCTCGATCATCGCAATCATCGCGGTGGCGGTAACAAACGGGTGCATCTCGGCGGGCAGACGTCCGGCCGCTTGGGCCTGCTCGACCATGTGACCCATCGAGGGGATGAGCACGAGGTTGGCGCGTGAGCGGGCCTCGCGAAACGCAGCGTTGCCTTCTTCGGCTTTCAGGTTGCGCACTCGCAGCACGGCGCTGTGGTCGTCCCAAAACGTGATGTAGGCATCGACAAACGCTTGAGCGCGCTGCAACCCGTCGCCGTCTTGCCACGGATCGGACAGGTGTGAAACCAGCGGCGCTTCGTCGAGAGTTGCCAACTCGGTGAGGGCCAAGATGGCGGCGTCGACATCGACGAAGTATTGGTAAAACGTGGCAGGCGACGAGCCGATTTCGCGGGTGATGTCGACGATACGCAACTCCAGCACGCCGGCCTCGGACAGCAACTTTGCCGTGGCCTCAAGCAGCTTGGTTCGAGTGCTTTCGGCCCGTGAGCCAAGTACGCGCCCGTCGGCACCCAAAATGGTCTTGTTCGGACGTGCCACGCTTCTCCCTCGAAAGTTCTATGAACCGTACACGGGAGTGGGGTCGGGAGCCGACTGCAGCAGATCGCTGACCAGCGGTCCGATCTCGGCGGGCTCGAATCGGGCGCCCTTGTCGAACACCGCGCCGTGGTGCCAGCCATCGGCAACGCTGAGTTGGCCGCCAGCGATCTCGAACATGCGACCCGACACGCCGCACATCTCGGAACCGAGCCACACCACCAATGGGCTGATGTTGGCGGGGTCCATTGAGTCGAAGCCTTCTTCGGGTTTGCGCATCATGTCGGCAAAGGCTTCTTCGGTCATGCGGCTGCGCGCCGAAGGGGCGATGCCGTTGACGAGAATGCCGTAGCGGCCGAGTTCTTGCGCTGCCACGATGGTGAACCCAGCGATGCCAGCCTTGGCAGCCGAGTAGTTGCCTTGCGAGACGCTGCCAAAGAGACCAGCGCCCGACGATGTGGTGACGACGCGGGCCTGCACTGGAGACCCAGCTTTGACCTGTGCGCGCCAGTAGTCGATGGCGTGACGAACTGGGCAGAACATGCCGCGCAGGTGCACCTTCATTACGGCGTCCCACTCGTCGACCGACATATTGACGATCATGCGGTCGCGCACGATGCCGGCGTTACACACCACGGTGTCGAGACGACCGTAGACCTCGATGGTCTGGGCGATGAGGTGACCAGCTTGGTCCCAATCGCTGATGTCGTCGCCGTTCACGATGGCGTCTCCGCCAAGCGAGCGAATCTCTTCGACCACTTCTTGCGCAGGCGACAAGCTGCCGCCGCTGCCATCGAGTTCGGCACCCACGTCGTTGACCACGACCTTGGCGCCCTCGGCCGCAAACGCCATTGCGTGAGCGCGGCCAAGGCCACGTCCGGCTCCGGTGATGATGACAACTCGGTTGTCGCAAATACCCATGATGGCCTCCTACAACGCTGCCGAAAATGCGGCAGCGTGTTCGTCGCTGTTTCCGAAGTGGGTGTCGAGCACACACGCGCGTTTCCAGTAGCGCTGTGCGTCGACCTCCCAAGTAAAGCCCATACCGCCGTGCACCTGAATGCCGGTCTTGCCGCAGAACAGGGCGCTGTCGCCAGCAAGCATCTTGGCCATGCGCGCGGTTTGCATCAGGTCGGTGCTGTCGCCGCGGCCGTCGATGTTTACCGCTGCGGCGTACACCGCTGCGCGAGTGACCTCGGCCTTGGTGAGCATGTCGGCGAGCAGATGCTTCACGGCCTGGAACGAACCAATGGGCCGACCGAATTGCTCGCGCTGCATCGCGTATTGCTTGGCGAGGTCGATGCTGGCGAGGCACAGACCCAGTTGCAGCGCGGCGGTGAGCACCATGCCGTCGCGGTGCCAGACGTGCGCAGCGGCCGCATCGGCGATGAGCTTGCCCTGCGGCAGGTGGCTGACCGCAGTGATGGGCGTGAGCGCGTCGAGCGGCCGCTCGGCATGCACGCCGATGACCTCGGCGGGATCCACCACGAAGAGACCTTCGGGGCGCACCACGATGAGATCGTCGAGCGATGCGAGGTGCTCGGCAACATTCACTGGCTCGCTGGGCTCAATGAGACCAACGATGCGTGAGCCGTTGGCGGCCGCTGGCATCAGCGTTGCGGCGAGGTGCGAGGCCACGAGCGGACCAGCGACTAGCGACCGGCCAAGCTCTTCGAAAGCGAGCACAGATTCGGTCATGCCGAAGCCATCGGCGCGCAGGCTGAACACACCCACGGCGCCAAGTTCTTGCCACAGCGCACGATCGAGTGCGCCGCCGGTTTCTTCGTTGGCGCGCACCACATCGATGGTGCAGCGGCCGGTGAGGAACGAACGGATGCCCTCTTGTAGTGAGCGTTCGTCGTCGTTGAGTTCGAAGTCCATTCGCGTCAGCGCTCCTTCGGAAGGCCAAGAATGCGCTCGGCCACAATGTTGCGCTGCACCTGAGAGGTGCCCGCAGCAATGCCGAGCGAAAGGGCATGAATGCGCCCGTGCACATGAGCGTGCGTGGGTAGGTCGGCGATGTCGTCGATACTCAACGACGCGCGGTCGAGTAGATGCATCGCGAGTTCGCCAAGGCGTGAACGAAGCTCGGCGTAGGCCAGCTTGAACACGTTGCCACCAGGCCCCACGAGGCCGGTGCGCTGAGCTTGGCTGATGTTGCGCTTGGTCAGCGCCCACAGTGCATCGAGCTCGGCGCAGATACGGCCAATGTCGCGGCGCAAACCGGCGTCGTCCCAAGCGGTGACACCGTTGCGGGTCACCCGCTTGGCGAGCTGGGCGAGATCTCGGGCGAGTTCCATCGACTGCAACATCTCGCTCACAAACGCGGTGCCGCGCTCGAAGCTCAGCGTGACCATCGCGACGCGCCAGCCGTCGTTTTCGTCGCCAACGCGGTTGGCTACTGGCACACGCACTTCGTCGAAGAACACCTCACAGAATTCGGTGCTGCCCTCGAGCGTGCGCAGCGGACGCACGTCCATTCCGGGCAATCCCATCGGCACGATGAGCCACGTGATGCCGCGGTGCTTGGGCACGTCGGTGTCGGTGCGCACGAGCATCTCGCAGTAGTCGGCGGTGTGGCCGAAGCTGGTCCAAATCTTTTGTCCGCTAATGACGTAATCGTCGCCATCGCGAATGGCTCGGCAACTGAGGCTGGCCAAGTCGCTGCCAGCACCCGGCTCGCTGAAACCCTGACACCAGATGTGCTCGCCTTTGAGAATTGCGGGCAGGTGGAATGCTTTCTGCTCGGCTGAGGCCTCGGTGATGAGGGTGGGGCCGGCGTGCAGCAGACCAACGAAGTTCTGGCCGACGTATGGGGCGCGGGCGCGCTCGGTCTCTTCGAGAAAGATGAGGTGCTCGGTTGGGGTGGCGCCAAGACCGCCGTATTCACGGGGCCAGTTGATGCCAGCGAAGCCCGCATCGAACAGCATGCGTTGCCACATCGAGTCGTACTCGCGGCGACCGATCCAGTCGTTGCGATGCGGCTCGTGAGGCAGCTGTGGAATGACCGAGCTCAGCCAGTCGCGAAGCTTCAGACGGAACGAGTTTTCGGCATCGGTAAATTGCAGATCCACGCAGAGTTCTCACTTCGATCGGGTCATCAAGAACGTGGGCGAGCGTATCTGACGATGCGTCAGAAAGCCGTACTGTTGGGGCTGAGCGGGTGTTGGCGCAGCCACTGATTTGCTAGCAGGCGAGGCCGCCATCGACGCTCACGATGGAGCCAGTCATGAATCGTGCCTGCTGAGAAGCAATGAAGGCGAATGCCTCGGCCATTTCGGATGGCTCGGCTTGGCCCATTGGCGACATCATCTTCGACATCTCGCGGAAGTCGGCGCCTTCGGGCAAGGTGGTAAACGAGTTGACAATGTTGGTGTTGGTGCCGCCGGGGGCAACAGCGTTGACGCGCACGTTCTTGCCGCGGTACTCGAATGCCAAGGCCCGGGTGAGTTGCACAACGCCACCCTTGCTTGAGCAGTAGGCGGCGCTCCAGGGCAGGCCCATCAGGCCGGCGTTTGAAGCCGTGTTCACGATGACGCCGTTACCGGTTTCGAGCAGATACGGCAGTGCGTAGCGGCACATGTAGAACGTGCCGTTGAGGTTCACGCCAACGATGCGGTCGAACCAGTCGGGGTCTTCTTCGTGGGTCCAAGCGAAGTGGCCGATGCCCGCAATGTTGAGCAGGATGTCGATGCCGCCCATTGCTGCTGCAGCGGTGTCGACTACTGACTTCACGGTGGCTGAGTTCGATACGTCGCACACATATGCGTACGCAGTGCCGCCATCGGCAGTGATGGTGGCGGCGGTCTCGTCGGCACCCTTGAGATCGAGGCATGCCACGGTTGCGCCTTCGGCGGCAAACAGCAGTGCGGTGGCGCGGCCAATGCCCGAGCCAGTGCCAGTGATGATGACGCGCTTACCTGTGAAACGACTCATGCCGTGCCTCCGTAAATGGTTCGTAGATCTTTCTTCAATACCTTGCCGCTGGGATTACGTGGCAGCGACTCCACAATCTCGAGCTGCTCAGGAACCTTGTGCATCGAGAGTTGTTGCTCGCGTAGGTAGCTCACCATGTCGGGCAATGCCAACGTGGTGCCTGGCTTGCAGACCACAACCGCACAGGCCCGCTCGCCGCTGGCGGCATCGGGCAAACCAATGACCGCCGCATCGAGCACGCTGGGGTGCGCATACAGCAGGTCTTCGATTTCTTTGGCCGAGATGTTCTCGCCCTTGCGAATGATGATGTCTTTGAGACGGCCGGTGATACTGACCCAACCGCCCTCGTCGATGACGCCGAGGTCTCCGGTGCGGAACCAACCATCGGGGTCGAACGCTTCGTCGTCGAGAGAGCTATCGAGGTAGCCGAGGCACACCTGCGGGCCGCGTACTTGCAGTTCGCCTTCTTCGTTGGCGCCACACACGTGACCGTCGATGATCGCGCGGATCTCAACATCGGGACACGCCCGCCCGTCGGTGGTTGCCTTCTTGTCGTCGGGATCATCGACATGCACCATCGTGTTGATTGGAGCTTCGGTGAGTCCCCAGCCGCCGATAAGCGGTGCACCCATTTCGGCCATCATCTCGGCGTGCAAGGTCTTTGGCTTAGGGGCGCCGCCACCGTTGAAGATGCGCACAGTAGGCATGAGCGTTTCGCCAGCAGGCAACTGCCGTTGGGCATTGAGGTAGGCCAACCAGAACACGGTGCCGGCGCCAGCGCACGTGACGCCGTGCTCGCCCAACCAGCGTGGTGTGTCGGCGGGACTGAAGGTCTCGACCATCAGCAACTCGACGCCGGTTTGCATGGCGTTGAAGAGCCAGACCAAGCCACCCACATGGGTGATGGGGAAGACCACGGCGGCCTTATCGAGGGGGCCTACTTGCATGCTCCATTGCATGCCGTTGTTGGCCGCCGACATGCTGCGGTCGCTGTGCTTGGCGCCCTTGGGGTCGGCCGTGGTGCCCGACGAATAGAACAGCCACCGAAGCTCACCGAACGCTGCAACGTAAGCGGGCAACGTAGAGGGGTCGCCTTCGGCAAGGGATGGGTCGGCGACGATGATTTCAACACCGCGATCGGCGGTGGCTTCGGTAACCATCGGCACGTAATCGAAGCCGCGAAACGTGCCCGGCACGATCATCACTTTGCAGTCGCTTTGGCGGGTGATGAACGCCACTTCGCGAGTGCGGTAGATGGGCAGAATCGGGTTCTGGATCGCGCCGAGTCGCGATAACGCGGCAGCGAGCACCAGCGACTCGAATCGTGACGGAAGAATCCACGACACGTTGGTGCCGATGCCAATGCCGTGCGCGGCCAAACCGGCGGCAACGCGCTCGCTCCATGCTCGGTATTCGCCGAACGTGAGGGTGCGGCCCTTTTCGTCGATAGCCATCCGCTTGTTGGGCGTGGCCTCGGCGCGTTCGCAGATGAGCTGCCACAGAGTCTTGCCCGTGGTGTCGATGAGTGCGTTGGTCAAGGTGTCCATTGTGCGGCCTCCTCTTGGGCGCGTGATTGCAGAGCGAGTTTGTCGATCTTGCCGATGGAGGTGAGTGGCAACTCGTCGAGCACCACCAGACAATCGGGCGCCTTGTAGGCCGCAAGATGCTTCTTCACGAACTTGCGCAAATCGCTGAGGTTCAGCTCGGCCGAACCGCGAGGCACTGCGAACAACACGCCGATCTCGCCGAGGCGGCCCTTCACCGGAACGCCAACCACCGCGACGCCAGCGAGTTTGCGGTACGCGCCAAGACAGTTCTCGATCTCGATGGGATACACGTTGTTGCCGCCGCGGATGTACATCTCGGTATTGCGGCCGACCAAGCGAAGGTTGCCGTCGGCGCCCATCCAGCCAAGGTCGCCAGTGTGCAGCCATCCGTCGCTGTCGATGGCTTCGGCGGTGCGCTCGGGGTCGTTCCAGTAGCCGCGCATCATTGCCCGGCTGCGCAGACACACGGTGCCGATGTGGTCGACGCCGCGGCCGGTGAGTTCGGTGCCGAGTTCGTCGACCAGCTTCAGGTGCACGCCGCCGTTAGGGCGACCAACGGTGTTGCAGATGACTTCGTCGGTGTCTTTGAGGCGTGTGCCGGTAGCAACGCATGATTCGGTGCTGGCGTAACGCACAACGACCGGGCAGCCCAACTTGGTGCGCATCTCGGCCACTAACTCGGGAGGAATGCGTGCCGCGCCAATGCCAGCGATGCGCAGACTCGACACGTCGGTGGCGGCGAAGTCGGGATGATCGAACATCATCCGGTATTGCGTGGGCACGCCCTGGCACACCGTGACGTGCTCGGTGCTGATGAGCGCAAGGGCCTCGGCTGCGGTCCACGGTGACGGCACCACGATGGTGGTGATGAGGTGCATCAGTTCGTCCCAGATGCGGGTCATTGCGCCAACGTGGGCAAAGGGCAGCGGTGACAAGCGGCGATCGCCAGCCTCGCTGAGTGGGGCGGCGCCGTGGGTCATTGAGCGCAGGCACGAATGGTCGAACCATGCGCCTTTTGGAAAGCCGGTGGTGCCGCCTGTCCACACAATGGCCACCGGATCGGTTGCCTCAAGCGCTACTCGTCGACGAAGTGGATCTCCGCCCGATGCGGAGGGCAGGGGACCATCGAACGTGAAGCGGGGCGAGCACTGCGCCGTGATGTGTTCGATCTCGGCGGTGCCCAGCCGTGGATTGATGCCGGTGGCAACGCCGCCTGCGCGAACGATTGCTTGATACGCAATCGCGTAGTCGATGCCGCTGGCCAACTTGATGCCGACGACATCGCCCTTGGAAATGCCGTGGGTATCGATGAGCCAGCCCGCCAGTGCGTCGGCCTCGGTGGCCCATTGGGCAAACGTCAGCCGTCGACCTTCGTGCACATACGCTTCTCGGTCGCCGTGTTTGGCAACGACTTCGTCGAACAGATCGACAATGGTGGCAAAGTCGCCGGTAATTGGGTCCATCAGAAGGTGAGCACGCCTCGCGCGATCGTGCCGCTCTCGAGGCCATGAACGGCGTCTTGCCACTGCTCTACAGGGAAGGTCTGCGACACGAGTTCGTCGAGCAAGATTTCGCCGCGGCGGTAGAGCTCGATGATGCGTGGGATATCGCGGTGCGGCGAGATGGTGCCGTAGCGGCAACCGATGATGCCGCGGTCCACCTGAGTGAGGCGGCCGTAGAGACCATGGAACTCGGTGGTCTGGCCCGACACGCCGATGACCACGACGGTGCCTTCCCAGTCGAGCGATTCGAGTGCGTTGTAGGTGACTGCTGGGTGAGCGACACAGTCGAACGCCCAGTTCACGCCGCCGCCGTTGAATGGGCCGCGGGGCATCTCGCTGTTCCACGGCACCAACGCGCCAATGGCGGCAACCACATCGTCGCGCTTGCCATCAATGAAGTGCGTTGCGCCGAACTGCTTGGCGAGCGCCTCCTTCTCGGGCACGGTGTCGATAGCGATGATGGTGGTTGCGCCCTGCACCTTGAGGGCTTGAATCACGTTGAGGCCGACGCCGCCAACACCAAACACGGCGGCGGTTTGGCCGCGCTGCACATTGGCACGGTTGAACACTGCACCCATGCCGGTGACCACACCGCAGCCCACAAGGGCAGCCGATGTGAGAGGAACATCGTCGGGGATCTTCACGCACTGAATGTCGCGAACCACGGTGCGCTCGGCGAACGCGCTGGTTGCAGCGAAGTTGTAGATGGGCTGGCCATCAAGGGTGAACGGCTGGCTCCAGTTGGCCAAGGTTTGGCGGCAACCGGTGGGGCGGCCACTGGCGCACGGTGCGCAGAATCCGCACGCAGCAAGTGTGGCGATGATGACGTGGTCGCCTGGCTTCACGTGGGTGACAGCGTCGCCCACCTGCGCCACGATGCCTGCGCCCTCGTGCCCGCACACACCGGGTGACGGCACCGGATAGAGGCCGCTCATGTACGACAGGTCGCTGTGGCACAGGCCAGCAGCACCAATTTCGACGACAACATCGCGTGGCCCGGGAGCGCGCAGCGTGAGCCCGTCGACAAATTCGGTCGTGGTGCCGTTAAAGACAATGCCGCGCATAAGAACCCCCAAGAGTGAGCGGTGAGACCGCAACGATAGTCGTACCCAATTCGGCGGCCGCACACGGACCGGCCGAGTGCATTACTTCAGATGATCGATGTGCAGCATCTTGATGGCGTTGCCGCGCACCAACTTGTAGACCACTTCATCGGAAAGGTGCGACATCTGCTCAGTTGCGATCTTGGCGGTGTTCGGCCAGGTGCTGTCGCTGTGCGGGTAATCGCTCTCGTAGGTCACGTTGTCGACGCCAATGGCATCGAGGTTCTGGAGCCCGTGTGGATCGTCGAAGAAGCAACCGTAGACGTGACGCTTGAACAACTCGCTCGGTGGCTCAAGCACCTTGTCGGCGATGCCGCCCCAGCCGCGGTTCTCTTCCCACACCGTGTCGGCGCGCTCGAGAATGTATGGGATCCAGCCGATCTGGCCTTCGCTGTAGGCGATGGTGAGATCGGGGAACTTTGTGAAGATGCCACTCATCAACCAGTCGACCATGCTGAAACAGCAGTTCGCGAACGTGAGCGTTGAGCCAACTGCCGCGGGTGCGTCGGGCGAGGTAGACGGCATCTTTGAGCCGCTACCGATGTGCATGTTGATGGTGGTCTGCGTTTCGTTGCAGGCCTCAAAGAACGGCAGCCAGTAACCATCGGCGTCGTGGATGCTGGGCAGACCGAGGTTGGCCGGAATCTCGCTGAAGCACACGGCGTGCACACCGCGTGCAGCGTTGCGGCGAACTTCGCGTGCTGCTTCAACTGGGTCCCACAAAGGAATCAAGGTGAGGGGCAGCAAACGCCCGCCCGAAAGCCCGCACCATTCTTCGACCATCCAGTCGTTGTATGCCTGCACGCACAACAACCCGAGTTCTTTGTCGGCAGCCTCGGTGAAGGTCTGGCCACAAAAGCGAGGGAAGGTGGGGAAGCACAACGACGCTTCGATGCCGTTGATGTCCATGTCGGCGAGTCGCTCGGGCAACAGGTAGGAACCCTGGCGCATCTCGTCGTAGGTGATGCCCTTGAGCGTGACTTCGTCGCGCGAGAAACCAACGGCAGTGTCGAGGCGGGTGAGTGGACGACGAAGATCTTCGTAGAACCACCAGTCGACGAGTTCGCCTGGATCGCCCTTGTCTCCGGGGATCGCAGTGAACTTGCCGCCAATGAAGGTCATTTCTTTGACGGGACGGCGTTCGATTCGGGGACCGATGTCTCGGTACTTCGATGGTAAACGGTCGGACCACACTGTGGCTGGCTCGATGACGTGGTCATCGACCGAGATGATCTTGGGCAACTCGCGCATGCTCGGCACTGTAGCATCGGTTTCTGACGGTCTGTCAGATTCGAGCAAACAGTGGCTCGAACGGTGTTTCTTGGGGGTTTGTTGATGGGTGTGCCGACGAGTTTCGAGAACCAAGCCGCGCTGGTCATGCGCATCGATCCTTCGACGCGATAGGACCGAGCCATGTTGTCTCCTGATGCATTCCGTCTCGACTCGAAAGTGGCCCTCATTACTGGCGCCGCACAGGGCCTTGGGCGCTCGATGGCCCTCGCGTTCGCGCAGTACGGCGCAGACCTGTTGTTATGCGACCGCAAGGTTGACGAACTCGCCGATACAGCGCAGGCGGCCCGCGAGCTTGGAGCCAACGTGGTCACCGAGATACTCGACGTTCGCGATACCGCTGCGGTGAACCAATGGGTCAGTGGCCTCGATCGCATTGATGTGCTCGTCAACAACGCGGGCGGCACCTTCCACGGAGCGTTCCTCGATGCCAGCGACAAGGGTCAGCGATCGTTGGTCGACGAGAACTTCACCAGCGTCACCAACTTCGTGCGAGCCGCCGTGCCGCGCATGGGTGCGGGCTCGTCGATTATCAACATCACCTCGGTCGAGGCCTATCGGGCGGCTCCCGGATTCGGTATCTACGGAGCAATGAAGGCAGCGGTCGAGCATCTCAGCCGCACGTTGGCTCTCGAACTCAGCGTGCAAGGCATTCGGGTGAACACTATTGCTCCCGACGGTCTGCCAACGCCAGGCGATGCAGGGCTCATTGTTGGCGACGACGATTACGGCAAGAAGCTTGCGCTCGGCTGGGGAACTAGCGACGACATCAGCGGGGCAGCGGTGTTCTTGGCCTCGACAGCGAGTCGTTACATCACGGGAACAACGGTTCATGTCGATGGTGGTTCCGATGCATCCCGCGGTTGGCATCTCGACTCCAAGGGAAATTGGGTGCCATGAGAATCACACGAGTAACTGCAGACCTCGGAGCCGACATCACCGACGTCGATGTCTCGCTCGCCAACGACTCAATCATCGAGGCCATTCGCTCCGCAGTGATTGAGCACTCGGTGGTGATGATCCGCGATCAGCATCAGCTCGGTCTCGATGGCCTCGAGGCGTTCACCCAACGCCTTGGCACTCCAATCGACACGCCCTACGTGCAGCCGATGGCCGATCGACCCAATGTGGTTCGCGTGGTCAAAGAGGCGGGCGAGCGTGCGCTCAACTTCGGCGGCGGCTGGCACACCGATCTCAGCTATCTGGCCGCGCCGCCAAGCTTTACCTTGCTGTATGCCACCGATGTGCCTCCCTACGGCGGCGACACGGTGTGGTCGAACCAAGTGCGTGCCTTTCAAACACTGTCGGCCGGCATGCAAAAGACCTTGCTCGGAATGCGTGCAGTGCACTCCGCTGGCCGCCCGTATGGCACCGGTGGTGTCTACGACATCACCCAGCGCGGACGCACGATGACCATCCTGCCGAGTCCCGATGCGTATGCCGAACAAGAGCATCCGGTGGTCACGGCTCATCCGGTCACTGGCTTACCGGTGTTGTTCTTGAACAGCGGCTATGTCACTCGGTTCGCCGATTGGGCCGCGCACGAGTCGCAGCCGTTGCTCACGTATCTCTACATGCAGAGCCAGCGCGAATCGAATGTGTGTCGCATGCGTTGGACCAATGGCACGTTGGCCATTTGGGACAACCGAGCCACGCAGCACAACGCCATCGACGACTACGCCGGATTCCGTCGCGAGTTGTATCGCACCACCGTTGGCGGCGACGAGCCGATCGCGTATCGGGGTTAGCCCAAGCTCAGGCGTCGACAACCGCGGTGATCAGATCGAGCATCGCAGGGTCGGCGGATGCCGGCACCAAGATCAGTTCGTCGCAGCCGATGGCGGCCATTGCGTCGATGGTGTCGCGTAGGCGTTGCTCGGAATGCATGGTCAACGAGTCGGCCACCATGCGAGCAATGTTGCTGCCGAACACGTCGAGGTATTGCAACGCAAAGTTCTTGAGTGTCTGTTCGGCTTCGTCGCCGAGCGACACGAATACTCCGGTGGTGAGGCGAGGCCGATCGGTGCGGCCAGCATCGAGCCACGCCTGCTCGGCTATGCGGAACTGACGCGACGACTCGTCGGCATCGCCGCCGAGGGAGAACCCGCTGATTCCGTCGGCCCACTGTGCCGCGCGCTTCAACGATTTGGGACCCATGCCGCTGCACAGAATTGGTGGTCCGCCCGCTTGCACCGGGGTGGGCCCGATGGGGTTACCGTCGGATGCGACGCCGCCCGCCCACAAGCGACGCAGTTCGGCCACGGCCGAGTCGAGCCGGCTGTGGCGTCGATCGAATGGCGCTCCGAGTGCGTCGTAATCTTGCTGGCGCCCGCCAACGCCGACGGCAATGTCGACTCGACCGTCAGACAACACGTCGATGGTGGCTAACTGCTTGGCCAACATTGCGGGAGCGTGCCACGGCGCGACTGCGAGGTTGAAGAACACACGCACCCGCTCGGTGAGCATGGCTGCGGCGGTGCACAGCGTGATGCCCTCGAGGTTATGGAACGTGATTCGCTCGCCAGCCGAGATCGATGAGTACGGGCCGTCGTCGATGCCCTTGCACCATGCGGTAACCGTGTCGCGGTTGAGCCCGCGTGCCATCTGGGGGAGTGCTACGCCGATGTCCATGACCCCTGACTCTATGATCTTCCAGTGGCATACCAGCGATTCGAATCGTCGTCGTACGAGTTGCCGATTCACGACACGGCCGCGCTGCGTGCGCATCGAAACCCGGTGTGGCAGGCGGGTTCAGATCGTGGTTGTGCGTGTCGTGCTGCTGGTCGATACCGAGCGCAGTAGTTGGCGGCGCACAGAAATGATCCGCCCTTGGTGGTTGCCGAATCGGTAGATGTTGTCGAGCAACACGGCGAAGCGGCGGACGTTGAATCGTGACGCTCGGCCCATGTGTCGCTGGTCCATTCCCACACGTTGCCCAGCATGTCGAACAGTCCGCGGCTGTTGGCCGCAAAGCTGCCGACAGGCATGGTCGATGGCTGGCTCCTGCGAATGTGCTTCCACGGAAACTCGCCCAACCACACGTTGGCTAACAGCATGCCGTCGGCTGCGAGCGGCCATGTGGCCGGTAGCTGAGTGCCATCGTTGGCTGCCCACTCCCACTCGACCTCGGTGGGTAGGCGACGGCCAGCCCAACGTGAATACGCAATGGCATCGCGCTGCGACACCTGCACCACCGGGTGATCGTGATGCTCGGCCGTGAGTTCGTCGGTGCCGCGCGGTCGTCGCCAAGAGGCCGCAGGTTCGTGCCGCCACCACAAAGAAGGCTGGCTCAGATCGACCGCGGCGCTGGCCGGCACAAAGACGTTGCCGCCGTGCTGCTCGCCATCGGTGATGTAGCCGGTGGCAGTCACAAACTCAGCGAATTGTGCGTTTGTCACTGGGTGCTGATCGATGAAGAAGCCGTCGACGTTCGCCGTGCGCGACGGCCGCTCTTCGGGATAGTGATGATCGTCGCCAATGGTGGCGAGGCCCGACGGAACCCACAGCTCGGGTGCCGCCAGGGTCATTGCTTGAGCAGTGTGGACGGCGCTTTGAGTGCGCCAACGCTCATGTCGATCAAGTTCACGATGAACTGCTCAGTAGACACGGGCAGCGGCTTCGCCAGGTCGATCTGACGAGCGCGCAGCGCCAAGGCATCGGAGACCAACATCAAGAATGTGGTCACGCGCTCGTGGCGCAGTTCGGCAGGGAGTTCGCCAAGTGCACCGGTGAGCATAAAGAACGCTGCTTGCGCCTGCGTCGGGGTGTTGGGCGTGGCGAGTTCCCATGCATCGAACAGGTCTGACAGTTGGGCGACGATGCGCAAGAACTCGCGGCCATCGCTGGTGTCGAGTTTGCGGGCGAACGGCAGCACCACTGCGCGGGTGATGGCTGCGACATCGTCGGTGATCCCAAGCGTTCGAATCTCGGCGAGCATCTGAGCGCGTTCGGACTCGATGCTTTCGTTGTGGAGTTCGATGATCGCCTGCAGAAGCCCGTCGCGTCCACCGAAGTGATAGTGCAGAGCAGACGAGTTCTTCTGGCCGGCCTGATCGACCACGAGGCGCAGCGGCACGCGGAACACACCTTGTTCGGCGAACAAGCGCTGCCCGTGCAGGATCAGCTTGTCTCGCGTGTCGTTGGCCGTTCGGGTCACGCTGTCACCCTACGCGCCGTTGAACGACGGAGCCGTCTTGCCCTGCATCTCGCACAGCATTCGATAGGCGGCCGCAATGCTGCCGGCGTCGGTGATCGACACGATGTTGTCGTCGTCATCGAGGTTGAGGTTGGCGCCGTTCATCACGAAGAAGACCTCGGTGGTCTCGGTGTTGTCGGCCGGCACCACAAGGGTGTGCATCGAGCCGGCTGGCTCGTGCACAAAGCTGCCGGCTTCGTAGCGCACGCCGTACTCGCTGTACATCCAGCATCCAGCAGTGGTCCACGCGAACACCGGGCCGGTGTGCAGGTGGCGCTGTGCGGCCATACCTGGCTCGAATCGATTGGCGATGACCCAGATACCTGCAGCGATATCGACGTGAACAAGACGAAGCTCGCCTCCGGGTATGGAAACCCAGGGCGAGCTTGTCTCATTCAAGTGGCTGATCGCGAGGCCCAGATGCCCCGGACCGAGATTGGCGTTTGACATGACGGACCTTTCAAAGAGTGACCGTCATTATTGTGTCATCCGTTGCTGTCGGTGCTCGTGCCGTTCTTGTTCTTGTTGCTGTTTGAGCCGCCTTTGTTTGAGCCGCTTTCGTCGACGATGCTTGTCGATGGGACGGTGACCTGGCCGGGGACCGTGACTTGAGCAACGGTGCTCTCGGTCGAATCGTCGGAATCGTCGTCGTCGCTTGAGTCGTCGATGCTGCTCGAGGTGACTGAGTCGTCTGAGCCGTGGCCGCCGATGATGCCGCCATTGTCGTCGCCGTCATCGCTTGAGTCGTCGCCAACACCGTTGCTCGAGTCATCGTCGACCGAAGCACAGAAGTCGGTGACGGTCATGCCCGCTGCTGCAGCGACATCGTCGAGGCTCTGCGAAGGAGTGGCTGAATCATCGGTTGATGAGGTGGTTGAATCATCGGTTGATGAGGTGGTGCCGAGGTCCTCACAGAGATCGTGGTTCACCTTGCTGACGCGGCTGGCGCTGTCGCCGCCGTTGTCGTCGAACGAGTTGTCGGTGGAGTTGTCGTCGGCCGAGTTGTCAGTGGCGGTGTCGTCACTGGCGAGTGCCGAGTTGTCGTCGGCGCTCTTTTCGGGGTTCGAGATCTCGATGCCGATGTGCGACACGGCCCGAGACACGGCTGATTGAGCTGAGTCGGGCAACACGCCACCGGCGGCTGCGGCGGTGGCCGAGAAAAGGACAACACCGGAAATGATGGCGGCCTTGGTGGCGGCCTTGGAAGTGGCGAAACGCTGACGCATGGAATTGCTCCTGAAAGAGATGACGTTGGATGGAACTGGGGTCATCGCTTGCTGCATCGCCAAAACGATGCTGCCCTCGGCAGCGAGTTCCTCTGTGGTTGCGTCGGCCCGTGCGGCGTTGAAAAGATCGATCAGGTGTTGATCGATTGGATCGTTGCTGTCTGTGAGGTCGAACACGTTGAAGAGATCGTCTGAGCCGTCCATCGCGTTACAACAATCTTTCGGAATATCTCTCCGCTAGCCGGCGAGTGGCCCGATGCTGGGTCACTCGAACCCAGCCAGCGTCGTGTCCGAGCAGCTCAGCGACCTGATCGACGCTGAGATCGCCCAATGTGCGCAGCAACATAACTTCGGCCTGGTCGTCGGTAAGGGCGCTGGTAATCAGGTTCACAGCGTCTTGCGCCGACAGTTTGTCGATGGCCACTTGCTCGGTAGAGGCCGAGCTACCGTCGTCGATATCGGCGGTTGGGTCGGTGCGTCGACGCGTGGCCGTGCGGCGCGCATCGATCATTCGCAAGCGCGCGATGGTGAACAACCACGAGGCGAACTCTGAGGTGTTGCCCTCAAAGGTTGCGAGGCGTTGAGCCACAGCCAACCATGTTTCGCTGGCGAGATCGTCGGCCAACCGGGGCTCGCGGGCGCGTAGGTAACGCAGCAGTCGTGGTTGATAGGTGCGAAACAGCGCGCTGAGGCCTGCTGCTTCGCCGCGTTGAGCGGCGCGCAGAGACAACTCATCGGGTGACGCGACGGGATCCGCAGCCACCTCGGGCTCGACGCCCGCTGGTCTCCACACTGAAGTACTGATTCGGCGAGGTTACCCCTAGGTGGCGGCTCGGTGGTGCTGGCTTGAGGCCCTCTTGACGCCCTCTTGACGCCCTCTTGACGAAGGTCTTGAGGGTTACAGGCGCTGCAAAATTGTGCCGGTGGCGATTGCGCCGCCGCAGCACATCGTGATGAGAGCGATCTCTTTGTCGGTGCGCTCCATCTCGTGTAGCGCCGTGGTGATCAAGCGGCTTCCGGTAGAACCCACCGGATGGCCGAGGGCGATCGCCCCGCCGTTTACGTTGACCTTGTTCATCAGGTCGTCGCGCGAGATGCCGTGCACTTGGGCCCAGCTGAGCACCACTGATGCAAAGGCTTCGTTGATCTCGATGAGATCGATGTCGTCCATGGTCATGCCGGCGTCGGCGAGCACCTTGCGAGTGGCATCGACGGGACCATCGAGGTGGTAGTACGGATCGCTTCCAATGACGCACTGACCGATGATGCGAGCACGCGGGCGCAGGCCTTCGGCGCGGGCGCGCTCTTCGCTCATCCACAATACGGCCGCAGCGCCATCGCTGATCTGGCTGCTGTTGCCGGCAGTGTGGATGCCGCCAGGAGCAACGGCCTTCAGTGTGGCGAGCTTCTCGGCGGTTGTTTCGCGCAGGCCGCCATCGCGGGTGATGACTCGTTCGTTGCCCTCGGCGTCGGTGATGGTGACGGGAATGATCTGGCTTGCGAAACGGCCTTCTTCGGTGGCGCGGATGGCCTTTTGCTGCGAGATCAAGCCGAGGAAGTCGACATCGTCGCGGGTGATGCCGCGAAGGTTTGCGATGCGCTCGGCTGCGCCGAACTGATCGGGCATGTCCCACGGAAAATCGTCGGCCTTTGAGCGGCCATTGATGAACACACCGTCTACCTGAGGCACCGCGGCGCCGAGCCACACCGCACTCATGTGCTCAACACCACATGCCATACCAACGTCGATGACGCCAGCATGAATCATGTTGTGAATCATGTGGTTGGCCTGCTGGCTGCTGCCGCACTGGGTGTCGACGGTGGTGGCCGCAACGGTGTACGGAAGGTTGGCCTGCAGCCATGCATTGCGGGCAACGTTGCTGCCCTGCTCGCCGGCCTGTGTGACGCATCCGCCAACGACTTGACCCACGATGGCGGGGTCGATGCCTGCTCGCTCCATGACGCCTACCTGAGCGGCTCCGAGCAACTTGGTTGCGTGCAGGTTGGCGAAGTCGCCGTTGCGCTTGCCAATAGCCGTGCGGGCCGCTTCGACGATGACCGGATTACCCATGGCTGCTCTCCTGTGTGTGACTGCTCGCTCGTAACGAAACGATCGCGACTGTTTCTGACGGCACGTCAGATTTGGTCACGTTAGCGGTTGCAGCCAGCTAACTCACGATGTTGCGCACCGCAGGTGAGGTGAGCCGCGCGACCGCCACGCGTGCTCTACTTGCAACATGGACGCATGGGATCTCAGCCATCAAGTGGCGCTCGTTACTGGGGCCGGTAGCGAAAGTGGTATCGGCTTTGCGATTGCGCGGTCGCTCATCGACATGGGTGCCCGTGTGGCGATCACCGCGACAACCGAACGAATCCACGAACGTGCTCACGAGTTGGGGCCGCGCGCTCACGGATTTGTTATCGACCTCACCCACGCCGAGGCCGTATCGGCATTGGTTGGCACCATCGCCGGATGGAGCAGCCGTGTCGACATTGTGGTGAACAACGCAGGAATGTCGTCGATTGCTGCTGGCCCCGACGCCGACCGCCGCCTCGACGCACTGTCGCCTCGCGAGTGGGACGACACGCTTGCCCGCAATCTCACCACGGCCTTCTTGGTGTGCCGTTCGGTGGTGCCACACATGCGCGCTGCTGGCTATGGGCGCATCGTGAACGTTGCATCTACATCGGGGCCTCTCGCCGCGTTTGTCGATGGCAGCGCGTATGCCGCAGCGAAGGCGGGCATGGTTGGCATGAGCCGAGCGCTGGCGCTTGAGGTTGCCCCCTACAAGATCACGGTCAATGCGGTTGCGCCCGGATGGATCGATACGCCGTCTGTGAGCGACCGCGAGCGTGAGGCCGGCGCCGCATCGCCGATGCATCGCAGTGGCACGCCTGCCGAGGTGGCCGCTGCGGTCGCCTTTCTTGCGACTCCGGCAGCGTCGTATATCACTGGCACGATGCTGGTTGTCGACGGTGGCAATGCAATCGCCGAGGACCACAGCCATGTCTGATCGTTCTGTGGTGTTCATCACCGGCGGCGCCGGCGGCATTGGTTTAGCAACGGCGTCGCGGTTCATCCGCGATGGATGGCGCGCTGCCATCGTCGACATCGATCCGGTCCGTCTGGCTGCTGCTGTTGAAGCGCTCGGCGACTCGGCATTTGCTATTCAATGCGACGTCACCAAGCCCGAGGCGTGTCATCAGGCTGCTGCGCAAACACTCAGCATCGCGGGACGAATCGATCACGTCGTTGCGGCGGCCGGACTCTGGACCGAAGGCGACATCGACTCGGTCACCGAAGCCGAGTTCGACCGCGTGATGGCAGTGAACGTGAAGGGTGTGTTCTTCACGTGCCAGGCAGTGGTGAAGGCGCTGCGCGAGTCACGTGGTTCGGCCACGCTGATCAGCAGCGATGCGGGCCTGCAGGCCAACAAGGGAGCCGCGGTCTACTGCGCCTCAAAGGCTGCCGTTGTGCTGCTGGCAAAGACACTCGCACTCGACCTTGCAGCCGACGGCGTGCGCGTGAATGCCGTGTGCCCAGGCGACGTGATGTCGCCGATGCTGCAGTACCAAGCCGACACGTATGGCGGTGGCGACACGCCCGCATATCTCAACACCCTGCTCAGCAAGTATCCGCAAGGCGCATCAGCGCGTTTCACCGAACCGAGTGAGGTGGCCGAGCTGCTGTGGTTCCTGGCCCAGTCAGCAGCCCGGCCGATTACCGGAGCAGCCCTCAGTATCGACTTCGGACTCAGCTCCGGCGTTCAATAGCGGTCTCACCGCGAACAATCGGCACCTTCGTGCCCTCCTTAGGGGTATTCGTTGTCGTCGTCGTAGAGGTCGATTTCGAGTTCAGCTCCGGCTGGATCGGCGGTCATCAGATCGACGACTTCGATCTCCACTCCGTCCATGTCGGCCCACTCTCGGCTGAGGTCGTTCACCTGCGACACCGCTTCGCAGTACTCGTGGTGAATGAGGTTTCCGTGACGAACGACGCGTACATCGAACGCAGGGGCACTCTCTCGCTCGGTCCAAAAGTCGGTCATCGCCCGCTCCTCTCTTCCCTCGGGAGAGCGCAGTCGCTCCCGCGATCTCCTCGGTTCATCCTTACCTAATTGGAGCGTTTCGCAACAGGGCCGAACGTCACAAATCGTGCGTTCGCCGTCGTCGCCGTCGTCGCCCGAGGCGTGCGTTGTGCCGCATCTCGACATGTTGGGCGTTTGGAACTGCAACCCGTGAAGGTTGAGCGGTTTAGGCGGTGGTGAAGAGCCACCAAGTGCCGCCATTGGCCAACGTGGTGCCGCCAGCGCCAATCGCACGCACCTGCCAGTAGTGCCGCGTTCTGGCGGTGAGGCCGGTGATCGCTGCGGTGCGGGTTGTTCCGGTGGAGACCCACGCTGTGTCGCACAGGTTGTTGTTCACTGTGTCGACGCAGTACTGGTACGAAGTGGACGAGGTGCTTGCGCCCCATGACAACGTGAGCGCAAGTGGCCGACCAGTTTGGTTGCGGGATGGGCTGGTCTTTGCGAACGCCCCGGGCAACGGTGGTGCAAGGGTTGTGAAGGTCCACGCGACGTTGGCGTTGGCCGTTACGACACCAATGGTGTTGCGTGCTCGCACCTGCCACTCGTAGCGAGTGCTCCCCAAGAGTGGGCCGACTGTGGCGGATCGGGTAACGCCGGTGCTGACCCATGTGGCGTCGCAGGCGTTGTTGACTACAAGGTCGACACAGTATTCATACGACGTTGCTCCGGTTGACGCACCCCATGTGAGCGAGCGGGTGGTGGCGATACCGATGGCAGCGTTTGCTGGCGCAGATTTGGCGAATGCACCAGCAGCGGCACCTGTGGTGAACGTGTAGCGCAACGAAACGTTGGCCTCGGCGGTTGCCGTGCCCGCTGCATCGGTGGCCCGCACCTGCCACGAGTACAACGTGTTCGAGCCGAGTCCGCTGAGAGCGACGCTTGTCGCTGCGCCGGTGGAGATCCATGTGGCGCACGGCGTCGCAACGCCGGCGACCACGCAGTATTCGTAGCTGCTTGCGCCGGTGCTGGGTGCCCATGTGAGAGTAGGGGCGAGCGCTGCGCCAGTGGTTCCGGCTGCTGGCGAGGTCTTGCTGAACGCGCCAAGGGTTCGAGGCCCTACGGCGGCAGCCGCAGTAACAGCATTGGCGGCGTCGAGGATGCCGGTGCCACACAACGCCGTCGTGCATGTGCTGCCCGCAACGAACGGTGTAGAAGTGCTGCGCAGCAGGGCGGTGAGTGCGGCCGGAGTGATCGACGGCTGAACCGACTTGACCAACGCGGCAACACCAGAAACGTGCGGTGTCGCCATGCTGGTGCCTTGGTAGTAGGCGTAGATATCGGTCGATGGAGCGGTGAGCCCGGAGTTCAATGTCGATGCGATCTCCCCCGTGAGGTCACCGGCGGCTGCCACCGTGCCGTTGCTTGCGACGTTCTTGTCGCCACCCGGTGCTGCAATCTCAACGCTGGTTCCGAAGTTGCTGTAGTAGGACCGATTGCCGGTGGCGCCGGTGGCGGCAACCGTAATCACGCCAGCGCAGTTGGCTGGGCTAAATGAGGCCGCATCGGCGTTTGAGTTACCTGCGGCCACTACTACCGATGCGCCGACGGCGATCGCGTCGTTGATTGCGTTCTGATAGGTGACCGGGCATGCGCCGACGCCTCCCAAGCTGATGCTGAGCACCGCTGCAGGATTGGGGTTCGTGGGTACACCGGTAACTGCAAGGCCTGCGGCCCAGCGGATGGCGTCGGCGATGTCGCTGGTGGAGCCGCCGCACTTACCGAGTACTCGAATCGGCAAAATCTTGGCGCCCGATGCAATGCCGGCAACGCCAATGGCGTTGTCGGACTTGGCGGCGACGGTGCCCGCCACGTGCGTGCCATGCCACGAACTGTCGCTTGCTCCGCAGCCAGCGAACGTTCCAAAGATGTTCTCTGTGGCGGTGACCCAGTCGCCGGGGTCGCTTGGGTTGGCATCGCGTCCGCCGCCGTCGTTAGCGATTGAGGTATTGGTGATGAAGTCGTAGCCCGGAACCGTTTGGCCGGCGAGATCGGCGTGAGCAGTAATGCCGGTGTCGATGACGGCCACGACCACGTCAGAGGTGCCGCTGGTAATGTCCCATGCTGCAGGCGTGTTGATGCCGCTGAGGGTTGCCGTTGGAGCAAAGAGCTCCCATTGCACCGGGAACAGCGGATCGTTAGGCGTTGCGGCGGCGAACATCTTCAAGTCGGGCTCGGCATAGGCCACATTTGGCAATGCCGCGATGCGACCGGCGATCGCAGCGAGAGTGGCGGGAGAGCGGCGGCCGCTCAACTTCGACACCCATCCGCCATCACGCATTTTGCGGTTCAGGCTGACTGTTTCGCGAGCCTCGCGTGTGAGCTCAGCGATGTTTGGCGTGCTGCCATCGCGCATGCGAACAATGATCTGGTCGGTGCCCCGCGGATCTCGGCTTTCGATGGGCGAGGCCACGACCGCGGCCCGTGAGGTGGCGCCTGCAGATGCGGCGCTATTCGTTGATGCGACTGCGAGACCGGCAATCAGCAACGAGGACAATGCAAGGGCGCGTTTGTTGGATCGAGCTTTGTTCAGGGGCACCGGGACATTGGACATGAGCAATCTCGCAGAGTCAAGGCCAACGCGTGATGTTGTTGCCGTGTTGTCACGGTTTTCATCAAGGAACGGTCAAGACAGGCTTGCTGATGCGGCCATGCCGGCGACAAATCGTTGCATGCCCGCGGCCAAGATCGCCTCGCTGGTAGCAAAGCAGAGGCGCACGTGGCCCTCGGCCCCAGCGCCGAACCAACGGGCGCTTCCTGGCACCACGGCAACGCGGTGCTCGGCGCGCAACATGTCGGTGAGCGCTTCTATCGACACGCCCTCGCGCTGAATGCGGGCGAACGCAACGTAGGTGGCGTCGGGGGAGTGCACCTCGACCCCAGGGATCGATCGCAACGCCGTGACACATTGGTCCCGGCGGTCACGGAGGTGCGCGACAAAGCTCTCGAGCCATGGCAGCGCAAGGTCATACGCCGCGGCGGCAGCGATCTGGCTCAGGGTTGACGTGCCGTCAACAGTGGATGGGTGCTCGCTGCGCTCGAGCATGAGTGACCGTTGGTCTGGATCGATCATTGCGATGTAGCCCACTCGAAGGCCCGCTAGGCCAAACGATTTCGAGAAGCCATGCACCACGACGACGTTGGCTGCGATGTCATCGTCGAGCGACAGCATGCTCGTGAAGTGAGCCGGTGCGTACACGATCTCGCTCCAGATCTCGTCGCTCAAGATACGGATGCCGCGTTCGGTGCAAAAGCGACCGAGAGCGGTGAGTTCCTCGCGTGTGAAGCATCGCCCCAGTGGATTGTGAGGGTTGCAGATGCAGATCATGCGCGTGCGCGAAGTGACGAGCGTTGTGAGGTAATCAAGGTCGAGTGCGTCGTTGCGTCCGAACGACCACGACACCGGTACGCCGCCAGCGGCGCGTACCGTATGGGCGAACAAGAAGTCGACCGGATCGAAAATGATCGCTTCGTCGCCCGGAGTGAGCCACTGCGAAGCGACGATCGCCAAACCACTCGCGGCGCTGTTGACAGCGATGACTCCGTCGGCGGTTACAGGGCTATCGCGTTGGTCGCGCAGATACCGCGCCACGCTCTCGCGAAACGTTGGTAAGCCACCCGCTTGGCCGTAGCTGAATACACCGCTTGACGCGTACTCGGTGATGGCGTTGCGGATTGCGGGAGCGGCGGGGAAGTCGGGGTCTGCGGCCGTGAGCGGAATCACGCCGTGTGGGAGTTCGGCCCAGCGAAGGTTGAACGCTCGCTCGCGCAATAGGTCGAGCCGCACGTTGTCGTCGGCGAAGGCGTTGCCCGTGTCGTTTTCGGTGTCGTTTTGAGCCATCAGAT
>CANNMD010000008.1 GCA_947505655.1 Acidimicrobiaceae bacterium
GCAAGGTCAAGTCGAACAAGCTCACCGTCGCTGATTTCCAAGGCGCCACAATCACACTCACGAACCCAGGCACCATCGGCACCGTACAGAGCGTGCCTCGCTTGATGCCCGGCCAAGGCGTCATCGTTGGTGTGGGCAGCATCGATTACCCGGCCGAGTTCCAGGGCAGCGATGAGCGCACGCTCGGTTCGCTCGGTGTGAGCAAGGTTGTGACCATCACGAGCACCTACGACCACCGCATTATTCAAGGCGCCGAAAGTGGCATGTTCTTGAAGCGGGTGCACGAGCTGCTGATGGGTGAGCACGGCTTCTACGAGAGCGTGTTCAGCGATCTCAGCGTGCCGTACGAAGCAGTGAAGTGGCGCACCGACATCAACCCAAGCAACAGCGAAGACGCAATGTTGCACAAGCAGATGCAAGTAGCAACGCTCATCCGCGTGCACCGCGTGCGCGGGCATCTCATTGCCGATCTCGATCCGCTGCGTTGGAAGCAGCCCAAGATGCCCATCGAGCTCGATCCGGCAACGTATGGGCTCACCATCTGGGACCTCGAGCGCGAGTTCCTCACGGGTGGCGTCGGCGGCGTCGAAAAGCAGGCGCTCGGCGAACTGCTCGGCGTGTTGCGTGATGCGTATTGTCGAACCATCGGCATCGAGTACATGCACATCCAAGACACCGAAGAGCAGCGCTGGATTCAGAGCAAGGTCGAAGGCGTGCAGTTCACCGTCTCGAAGGTAGAAAAGCGTCGCATCCTCGATCGTCTCAACGCCGCCGAGGCGTTCGAAAAGTTCCTCGCTACCAAGTACGTGGGCGCCAAGCGTTTCGGCCTTGAAGGCGCCGAGTCGGCGATCCCAATTCTTGATTCGATCCTCATGGGTGCAGTCGACGCCGGACTCGATTCGGCGGTTGTTGGCATGGCCCATCGAGGTCGACTCAACGTGCTTGCCAACCTGATGGGCAAGAGCTACGACCAGATCTTCAAAGAGTTCGAAGGCCATGTCGATCCAACCTCAGTGCAGGGCTCTGGCGACGTGAAGTATCACCTTGGGGCGGTGGGCAAGTATCAGAGCCCCGGTGGCTCCGAGATCAAAGTTGAGCTCGCTGCGAACCCCAGTCACCTTGAGACAGTCGACCCGATCGTGTTGGGCATGGTGCGCGCCAACCAAGACCGCATCGAGCCGCCAGGGTCGTATTTGTCGCTGCCAATCTTGATCCACGGCGACGCGGCGTTCGCTGGGCAAGGTGTTGTGGCCGAGTGCCTCGCAATGAGCGACATCAACGGCTACCGCGTGGGCGGCACGATTCACCTCATCATCAACAACCAGATCGGTTTCACCACCAGCCCCAAGTTTGCGCGTAGTTCGCTGTATTGCAGCGATGTCGCCAAGACCGTGCAGGCGCCGATCTTCCATGTGAATGGCGACGACCCCGAAGCATGTGTTCGTGTGGCTCAAATGGCCTTCGAATATCGCCAGCGGTTCCACAAAGACGTCGTGATCGACATGGTGTGTTATCGCCGTCAGGGGCACAACGAAGGCGACGATCCGAGCTACACCCAGCCGCTGATGTACAAGGCAATCGCCGAGCGCCGCAGCATTCGCAAGCTCTACGTTGAGGCGCTCGTGAAGCGTGGCGAGCTCACCGTCGAAGAAGCCGAGAGCGTGCTCATCGACTTCCAGAGCAAACTGCAAGTGGCGCTCGACGAGACACGCGCACACGCCCCCGAAGTAGTCAAGGTGGCCAGGCCACCGCGTCCCCTCGGCGTTCTGCCGCACATCGAAACCGGAGTCGAGCGCGCCAAGCTCGACGTGATCTTTGATCACCTCACCGAGTATCCCGAAGGCTTCACGCCGCATCCAAAGTTGATGCGTCAGTTTGAGAACCGGGCCAAGTTGTACCACGAGGGCAATCAGGTCGATTGGGCCACAGGCGAAGCATTGGCTATTGGCTCCCTCGTGATGGGTGGAACGCCCGTGCGGTTCTCGGGCGAAGACTGTCGACGCGGCACGTTTAGCCAGCGCCACGCGGCACTCATCGATTACGAGAACGAAGAGAACTGGATTCCGCTCGACGATCTGCCGGGTTCGCCGGCCAAGTTCTGGATCTACGACTCACTGCTCAGTGAGTACGCAGCGGTCGGGTACGAATACGGATATGCACACATCAACCGCGACACGTTGGTGATGTGGGAGGCGCAGTTCGGTGACTTCGTCAACGGCGCGCAGATCATCATCGACCAATACATCGTGGCCGCCGAAGACAAGTGGGGTCAGGGTAACGGATTGGTGCTGTTGCTGCCGCACGGCTTCGAGGGTCAAGGCCCAGAGCACAGTTCGGCCCGTATCGAGCGCTTCTTGCAGTCATGCGCCGAAGACAACATTCAGGTCTGTAACGCCACCACTGCAGCGCAGTACTTCCACCTGTTGCGTCGCCAAGCAATACGCGAAGTGCGCAAGCCGTTGGTGTTGTTCACTCCAAAGTCGGCGCTGCGTATCGCCCAGACCCGTTCTACCGTCGACGAACTTGCCAGCGGATCGTTCCAAGAAGTACTCGACGATCCAACGCCAGGCCTCGACAAGAACGCCGTGCAGCGCTTGGTGTTCTGCAGCGGCAAGGTTGCGTGGGATGCATTGGCCGAGCGCGACAAGCGCAACGCCGCGGCTGCTGTGATCCGTATCGAGCAGTTGTACCCATTCCCAGTCGATCAGATGCTCGCCGTGCTCGAGAACTACCCCAACGCACGCGAGTTGGTGTGGCTGCAAGAAGAGCCAGAGAATATGGGTCCATGGAACTTCGTTGAGGCCCGCGTGTGGCGTGTGAAAGAGCGCGGTTACGACCTTCGTCACGTTGCGCGTGTCGAGAGCGGCAGCCCAGCTACCGGCTCAAAGACGATCCACGATCAAGAGCTCGCCGACTTGATGGACGAAACCTTCGACGGTTTGTAGACCAGCGTTGTTGCGCCGGCCTTAGCTCAGGCTGAGGCCGGTTGCCGCTGACAGTTCGGCCAACGCCGTTGCTGGATCGACGACCTTAATTGTGTGCATGCCCATCGCGGCTGCGGGCTTTAAGTTGATGCCGAGGTCATCGAGGAAGATGCACTGGCTCGGTTGCACATCGAGCAGCTCGCACGCGATTTCGTAAAAGCGCGGTTCGGGTTTGCGAACGCCCACCTTGCTGCTCTCGACGATGGCATCGAACCGTGCCATCACGGCGGCGAGCGCCAGCGATCGGTCGGTGTTGATAGCCATCGACTCCGCTCCGGTAGCGACCACGTTGTTGGTGAGGCATGCGGTTTTGAAGCCGGCCGCTTTCACGGCGTCGAGCGCAGCGACCATCGCTGGGCGAATCTCGCCTGCGAGTAAGGCCAACACGTTCGCCCCGCGAACCTCGTGACCGAGGCTTTGCGAATCGTGGGCAAAGGCCACGTCGAACTCAGCTGGACTGAGTTCGTTGCGCTCGAGGCGAGCCCACGCGTTGGAGTCAGGATTGGTTGCGTTGACCGAACGAATGAAGTCGCGCGGCAGGCCGACGCTTGTCTCGTAATGGTTAAACGCTTCGAATGGACTCGACAGAATGACGCCGCCAAAGTCCCAGAGTACGGCTGTGAACACGCGACGATCGTACGCACATGGGCGTCGAGATGCTTGACTGGCAGTGTTATGCCTCACCACGTCATCATCGACGGCTCCAATTTGGCCACTGAAGGCCGAACCGCGCCAAGCCTCAAACAACTCAACGAAGCGATCGACGCGTATCGCTCCGATTTCCCTACAACCCTGATCACGGTAGTTGTAGACGCCACCTTTGGTCATCGAATCGACCCCAAAGAAGTGGCCGAATTCGAGCGTGCCATCGAGACCAACGCCTTTGTGGCGCCGCCGGCCGGTGCCGTCGGCCGCGGCGATGGTTTCATCTTGAGTATCGCCAATAAGGCCAAAGCAACGGTGTTGTCGAATGACAGCTACCAAGAATTTCACGGCGAATATGCGTGGCTATTCGAAGAAGGTCGCCTCGTGGGCGGCAAGCCGGTGCCACACGTTGGTTGGGTGTTCGTCTATCGCACGCCCGTGCGTGGGCCCGTAAGCCGCCGATCGGTCAAAGAGCAAAAGGTTGTCGACAAATCGCCCCGCCGCCGTTCGCCAGCAACCCATCTCAACGATGTGCCCGCGATCTCGGCAAATGCCCCGATGCCCGTGCCGAAATCGGCTCCTCCAGGCGCTGTCATGCCGGCACCCAAGCCAGTGGCTGCAAAGACCGTGAACGACTTGATGGCGTTCTTGTCGTTTGTTGAGCACCATCCGGTTGGCACCTCGGTCGAGGCCGTGGTCGACAGTTATTCATCGCACGGCGCCTATGTGCTCATCGGCGAAGCGCACGGCTATGTGCCATTGCGGTTGATGGGCGATCCGGCACCGCGAAGCGCGCGAGACGCCATGACCCTGGGCGATGTGGTCACGTTGGTCGTCAGCAGTTTTGACGCGAAGCGTCGCAGCATCGATCTGTCGGTGCTCTCGATGGCTCCCGATGCCAAGCCGGCTGAGCCCAAGAAGGCGACGAAGAAGGCAGCGAAGGCAGACAAGACAGCGAAGGCGGACAAGCCAGCAAAGGCAGACAAGCCAGTGAAGGCAGCGAAGCCAGAGGTCGCGAAGCCAGAGGTCGCGAAGCCAGAGGTCGCGAAGAAGGCCGTTGCCAAGAACGCTACGGCGAAAGCGCCTGCACCGAAGAAGTCTGCGGCGAACAAGGCCCTCGCAGCGCCGGTCGTGGTTGAGGTGCCCGTTGTGAAAGTGCCACCGGCGAAGAAGGGCGCGGCCAAGAAAGTTGCAGCCAAGCCAGCCGCAGCCAAGCCAGTTGCGAAGAAGGCCGCTGCGCCGACAAAGGTTGCGGCGAAACCGACCAAGCCAGCCAAACCAGCCAGGGCCTAGTCATGCGCGTCGCTACGTGGAACGTGAACTCACTCAAGGCGCGTCTCGTACGAGTCGAAGAATGGCTCAGCGATGTGCAGCCCGACGTGTTGTGCTTGCAAGAAACCAAGCTTGCCGACGACGCCTTTCCGGCGCTCACCTTTCAGGCACTGGGCTATGAGAGCGCGCATCACGGCCAGGGCCAATGGAATGGTGTTGCCATTCTGTCGAAAGTTGGTCTCACTGATGTGGTCGCTAACTTCGCCGATGGCCAGCCGCTCGATCCAGAAGCGCGCCTCATCACAGCCACTTGCGGTGGTGTGCGCGTCAGTTCGGTCTACGTGCCAAACGGTCGCTCGCTCGACCACGATCACTACCAGTACAAGTTGCGTTGGATGGCTCGATTGCGCGCCCACGTGGCTCAGAACAGTTCTCCAAACGACGCGGTAATCGTCACAGGTGACTTCAACATCGCACCCGAAGACAAAGATGTCTTCGATCCCAGCAAGATGGTTGGGTCAACACATGTCAGCGCCGCCGAGCGCGACGAGCTGCACGCGTTGTGCCAGTGGGGGATGACCGACGTGTTTCGTCATCATCATCCTGAGCCCAAGCTGTACTCGTGGTGGGACTATCGGGCCGGCGATTTCCACATGGGGCGCGGCATGCGTATCGACCTCATCTTGGGCACGGCGGCGGTTGTCGAGCGCAGCACGTTTTGCGTCATCGATCGCAACGCTCGCAAGGGCACATTGCCCAGCGATCATGCTCCGGTTCTGGTCGATCTGAGCGACTCGTGAGCGACCCATCAGACCCAACACACGACCTGCCTGATGACCACCCCTTCTCGGGTGGCGGGCCAGCCAACATGCGCGACGCGCTGGCTGCGCGCAATAGGGGTGTCATGCCGTCTTCTGGCACTCGTGCCGAACTCGCCGAAGCCACGCGTGTGGTGATCGACGAGCTCATGCGCAACAACGCCGATGACAGTGAGCTTGAAGCCGCCTCCATTCTTGTGAAGCAGGCAGCAGCGTTACTCAAGCAGCAAACGCATGGGCGCAGCTATGTGGGTGTGGCCGAAGGCTCATTGGCGAACGGACACCAAAACTTCATCGACTTCAGTCCGTTTATCGGCGTGCTAAATCCGCTGGCGCCACCCATCAGTATGAACTTCGCCGAGAACGGCGAGGTGTTTGCCACATGCACCTACGGGGCCGCCTACGAAGGGCCTCCGGGCTGCTTGCATGGCGGCTTTATCGCTGCCGGTTTCGACGAGGTGCTCGGCTTCGCTCAGGCGCAATCGGGCAGCGCGGGCATGACTGGTCGACTCACGATTTCGTATCGCTCGCCAACTCCGCTTTTTCGTGAGGTGCGCTTCACTGGTCGCCTCGATCGAGTCGAGGGTCGCAAGATCTACGCGAGTGCCGAACTGCGCGCTGGCGACACGCTGTGCGCCGAAGCCGAAGGTTTGTTCATCTCAATGAAGCCAGCGGTTTTCGAACGACTCATGCAGATTCGTTTGGGAAACGCGGCTACAGCACCTGAGTGAGTGCGCTCAGAATGCGCGGAGCAATTCGCGCGCCAGATACGGGGCCGAGGTTGGCCACCAGCACGATCTCTTCAATGGTGGTTGGCCGCGCCTTGGCGACGGCACGAAGTGATTCGTCGGAGCAGATCGAGGTTGGCGATACCTGCGCGGCTTTCGCTGCCGCAGAGCGCCACGCCACAAGCGCCGCATACACCGGATCAACCACCGGACGCGGCAGACGCGGCATCGGTGATGGCACCACGACCGAATCGGCATCGGCGTCGGAACCGATGTCGGCAATGAGCGCCGACGGTTGGCTGACTCGTCCGTTGCGCAGCGCTGCCCATGAGATGACGAGTTGCTCGCGTGCTCGGGTGCATGCCACATACAGCAACCGCGCTTCTTCGTCGCGCTGGGCCTGGGTGGTGGCCGACGAGTGCGGCACGAGACCATGCTCGGCGCCGATGATGACCACGGTTTGCCACTCGCGACCCTTGGCTCCGTGAAACGTGAGCAGGTCGACGGCGTCGTCGGGCTCGGCGTTGTCGAGATTGTCGAACGGTGAGTGCAGCTCGACCCATGCACGAAACGAAAGGCCGGTTCCTTGCGCAATGAATCGGTCGGCTGCCTCGGCTACGCGAGCGCGGGTGGGGTTCGCCGCAGGGTCGGCGGCCACGGTCTCAACCCATGCGCCGAGTTCGGTGTGGGTGCGGCAGCCATAGGCCTCGGCCACAGCGGCCCCAAATGCCCGTTTGGCGCCGTTGCGCCCTTGCAGATTGGCTGGCACCCCAGCGCGTGCGAGAGCGGCGTGTACGGCCGTGAGTTGGGCAACTGTGCGAGCCAACACGGCGCAACTGCGCCACAGTTGCTGCGGTCCAACCATTTCGCGCAGGAGGCGGGCAACCGCCACGTTCTCGTTGATGTCGTCGGTAGCGCTGACCACTCGCACCGCTGCGCCATCCATCGGCACGGCGATTGAGTCGTCGCTTTGGTCGGACCGTTGCAGAACGCCACGAGCGGCATCGATGATCTGTGGTGTGCAGCGGTAGTTGCGGGTGAGTCGGGTGATGGTGATGCCGGGATACAACTGGGCCACGTTGTCCATGATGGTTGGGTCGGCGCCGTTGAATCCGAAGATCGCTTGCCGTGGATCGCCAACGAGGCAGAGGTCTGGTCGACCATCGCGTATCGCTTCGAGGAACGCGTATTGAAGTGGGTTGAGGTCTTGCGCTTCGTCGACGAACAGATGGCGAAAGCGCCAGCGAATCCCCGACGCCCATTGCCGGTCGGTGGTGAGCGCATGTAGGCATCGCTCGAGGAGGTCGTCGAAGTCGACGACGCCGCGGCGGGTCTTGAGGGCTTCGTACGCGGCGGCCACGTTGGCAAACTCGGCGGCGCTGAGGCTGATGCGCCGTCCGGCGCGCCGGGCGGCCGCTGCCGAGTCGGCGAACGAAACGCGACGGGCGCGGGTCCAGTCGAGATCGTTCAGCACAGCCGCCGCATCGGCCTTAGAGCCAGCAGCGCGAAGCGCTTCGTTGATCAGCCGGAATCGGTCGGTGGCTACCGACGGCGGACGCTGTCCCATGTCGATGGCGCGCTGGCGGAGCAGGCGCAGGGCCACGGCGTGGAACGTGCCGGCCTCAACGCGTTCACGTACACCGCAACGGCGCAGGCGGCGGTGCAGTTCGCTGGCGGCCTGGTTGGTGAAGGTAAGCGCGAGTACGTGTTGCGCTTCGACATCGGGGTCGCTGGCGATTCGATAGGCGATGCGACGGGTGAGCACTGTGGTCTTGCCTGAACCGGCGGCAGCAATGATCGCGAGGGGCGACGCAGCCACTGTGACGGCTGCGCGTTGATCCGCGTCAAGGCCGAGCAGCAGTTCCTCCACGTTCATCCGGCCACGTTACGTCGCTGAGCAGGGTTTGCGCATCACGTATAGTGGCGCGCATGGCGTATCCGAAGAAGCATCTCAACCCGAATGAAACGGTTGTCCTCGACCTGCAGCCACATTGGTGGTTCTTTGCGGGGTCAGCATCGACACTGACGTTGTGCGTCATCGCCGGTTTGGTAGTGACGGGTCAGCTCGAGTCCGGCACGGGCCGCAACGTCTTGATAAAAGTCATCACGGCCGCCATCGTGCTCTCGGCGGTGTGGCTGTTGCAGCGCTTCGTGAAGTGGCGCACTACCAACTTCGTGATCACCAGCGACCGCGTCATCTTCCGCGAGGGCATGATCGCCAAGCGCGGCGTCGAGATCCCACTCGGCCGCGTGAACAACATCAACTTCAATCAGACAATCTTCGAGCGCATCATCGGCGCGGGCGATCTACTCATCGAGTCAGGTGGCGAAGATGGTCAACAGCGCTTCACCGACATCAGTCATCCGCAGGCCGTTCAGAATCTGTTGCATGCTCAGGTCGAGGCCAAAGCGGCCCGCACGATGGGATTCACCCCGCCATCGGCATTGCCGTTCGACATCGCTGGCCAGTTAGAAAAGCTCGAGGGTTTACTCGACCGCGGTGCACTGTCGCAAGACGAGTTCGATGCGCAGAAGGCGCGTCTACTGCGCGACTGATTTGTATCCGACGAACGCGCCGTTCTCGTCGCGAACTATTGCCTGAGTGCCAATCACGGCGACTCGATCGATGGGCCCGTACACATGTGGAAACTGTGGAGCCAGTGCCTGACCCGTATCGCTAATGTGCGCGGGGGCTTCCCACACGCACCGACTCGTGAGCCGCTCGGTGTCGATATGGGCAACGATGAACGCCCCGGGCAGCGACGTATAGAACGCGTTGGCCACCAACAGCATCACGCGCGGCTCGTCGGTGCAGTGGATGAATCCTTCGCTGTCGAGTGACGCGTTGCTGATTGGTTCGCCATCGGCGAGAGCCAACCACGCGACTGCTGGCATGAGATGAAGCACTACGGCCATGTGTCGTTTCCTTATGTTCGGTCGATGGTGGCGCCGTCTACAGCGCGAACCACCCAACCGGTGGTTGTGGTCCCTGGCGCAGCGAGGGCAACAATGCAGCCGCCGAAACCGCCCCCGGTCATTCGTGCGCCGTATACGCCAGGCGTGGCGCACATCTGCCGCACGGCTTCGTTTACGGCTGGGGTGCTGGTTTCGTAGTTGTCGCGGAGGCTGTGATGGCTTTCGATCATGAGCCGCCCTGCGGTTGCGAGGTCGTTCGTGCGGAGCGCGATTGCGAAGTCGCGAACGCGTTGGTTCTCGCTGACAACGTGGCGAGCGCGGCGCTGAACAAGTGGATCGTCGATGGTGCCGACGTCGGCGAGAGTCGCGAGCCGCAGCGGACCGATGAGTCGTTCGGCGTGTTCGCACTCGGCCACGCGTTGGGCGTACTCGCTGCCTGCCAGTGTGCGGTGGGCGACGAATTGCACGATGACGTCGGCATTGTGCGGCACTGGCACGGCCTCAATTGCGAGGGTGTGGCAATCGATGAGCAACGCGTGATTGGCGACCCCGGCTGCAATGCAGAGTTGATCCATGATCCCGCACGGCACACCGCTGGCGCGGTGCTCGGCGCGCCGAGCCAACTGAGCGAGGTCGGCGGCGCTGCCATCGAACCCAAGCGCGAGAGCCGCAGCGACTTCGAGCGCTGCGCTGCTGGACAATCCCGCGCCGACCGGAATGGTGGTGGTGACGTGGCCGTCGATCGGCATTGCGGCGGTCCCAAGTTCGGCTGCGACACCCGCCACATAGCGACCCCAACGCGGCTCAACAACGGCCGGGTTATGAATGGGCAGAGTGATGCTGACTGGGTCTGGTTCGTTGGCCGAGGTGAGTGTGATGGCGCCGTCGCTTTGCGAGCCTTCGATAACCGTCCAGCGATCGATGGTCATCGGCAGCACCAGGCCGCCGGTGTAGTCGGTGTGGTCGCCGATGAGGTTCACGCGCCCCGGGGCGCGAGCAACGAAGTGGTTGGTCATGCCAACTTGAGGGCGATGCTCAGACGCTCGAGAGCATCGAGATCGAACGGTGCGCGCAGCGCGATGTTTACCTGATTGGCGCCAGCTTCGATGTACTGACCGATGCGGTCGAGCACCTGTTCGTCGGTGCCTGTAAGGCAACCGTTGCGCACGGCATTGGCGAGGTGGCCGAACTGTGCGTTCAGACTTTCTTCGGTCCACGCGAGCCCCACGTTGATGGCACAGCTGATGTCATCGGGGTTGCGGCCAACAGCGGCGCAATGCTCGTGCAGCACGCCCCGCTTGCGAGCAAATTCTTCGGGCGAGACGAACGGCACGTTCCAACCGTCGGCGTATTTCGCAGTGATCTTGAGCGTGCGCTTTTCGCCGCCGCCGCCCACCCAAATGGGCATCTTGGCTTGCACGGGCCGTGGCTCGTTGCGCGCATCGCGCGTGGTGAAGTACTTACCTTCAAAGTTCGACGCCTCGGTGTGCAGCATGCCGCGCAACACTTGGATGCCTTCTTCGAGTTGGTCCATGCGCACTTTCACTTCGGGGAACTCGATGCCGTATGCGTTGTATTCGACCTGAGCCCAACCGGCACCGATGCCCATCTCGGCGCGACCGTTGCTGAGGTGGTCGATGGTGGTGATTGCTTTGGCCAGAATCGCGGGGTGGCGATAGCCGATGGAGTACACCAACGAACCGATGCGCACCCGCGAGGTCTCGCACGCCAACGCTGCATGCATAGCAACTGATTCGAGACACTCGGCATCGTCGGGCTTGCCGGTGGCGCCATAGAAGTGATCCCAGATCGAGATCCACCCGTATCCGAGCGATTCAATGCGCCGCCACGAAGCACGCAGATCGTCGCTGCTGATGTTTTGTAGGCCTGTGTGCACCCCGAAAATCGTCATGGCGCAACCGTAGTCGGTCGTCCGTGTTGACCGATGAGCCGCTCGCACACGAGACTCGCTGCATGCCAAAAGTCGTTGTCAACAACATCGCTTCTACCAACGAGCCTGTCGAACTCGAATACGAGATCATCGGGTCGTCAAAAGATCCGGCGATGTTGCTCATCATGGGCTTCGGCGCACAACTCACGCTGTGGCCCGATGGCTTTTGCGAGATGCTTGCCAATCGTGGCTATTGCGTGATTCGTTTCGACAATCGCGACTGTGGCCTCAGCACCAAACTCGACGGCGTCGAGATCGACATGGCCGGTGTGATGATGGCAGCGCTCGGCGGCCAGCCCGATCTGTTGCCACCAGTGCCGTACACGTTGTCTGACATGGCCGCCGATGCTGTTGGTCTGCTGAGCGCACTCGGATTCTCCGGGGCGCACATCGTTGGTGCATCGATGGGTGGCATGATCGCGCAGACCGTGGCTATCGAATACCCGCAGCACACGCACTCGCTCACCTCGATCATGTCGAACACGGGCGAGTCCGATGTCGGCATGCCGCTGCCCGAGGCAGGCGCAGTGCTGCTGGCCGAACCGCCCAGCGATCGTCAGGGGTACATCGATGCATCGGTGGCCTCAATGATCTGGCAGTCGAAGCGCTATGCAGACGCCCACGAAGTTCGTGCTCAGGCCGCGCGTTCGTACGATCGCAGTTTCTATCCCGAAGGCAGCGCCCGACACTTAGGGGCAATCGCCGCCAGCGGATCACGCGCCGAGTTGCTGCCGCACCTCACCATGCCCACGTTGGTGGTGCACGGCCGCGACGACACGTTGCTGCCTCCCGAAGGTGGTGTGCGCACCGCTGAGCTGATCCCCGGCGCCAACCTGTTCTTGGTGGCCGACATGGGCCACGACTTCCCTACACCGTTGTGGCCGGTGATCGCCGATGCGATTGTCGCCAACGCCAATCGCTAACTATTCCCTTCTTCGCGTCCATTTCACAGGAGTCATCAACATGTCAGGTCCATTGAGCGGCTATCGCATCATCGAAATCGCGGGTATTGGCCCAGGTCCATTCGCGGCGATGATGCTCAGCGATATGGGTGCCGAAGTCATTCGCGTCGAGCGCGCCCAGGCTGTGCGTCCAGAGGCTGGGCCAAACCGCGATGTCATGCAACGCAACCGCCGCAACATCGCCATCGACCTCAAGAACCCCGAAGGTGTCGAGACGCTCATGCGTCTCATCGAGAGCGCCGATGCGCTCATCGAAGGTTTCCGCCCAGGCGTCATGGAGCGTCTTGGTATCGGCCCCGATGCCTGTCTCGCCCGCAACCCCAAGCTGGTGTTCGGCCGCATGACCGGTTGGGGTCAAGAAGGTCCCTACGCATTGGCCGCTGGTCACGACATCAACTACATCTCGCTCGCCGGAGCATTGGCCCATTTCAGTCGCGCAGGCGAAGCGCCAGTGCCTCCACTCAACATGGTTGGCGACTTTGGTGGCGGCGGTATGTTCCTCGCGTATGGCGTGGTGTGCGCGTTGCTCGAAGCTCAGCGCAGCGGCGCTGGCCAAGTTGTCGATACCGCAATGGTCGACGGTGCCGCAGTGTTGATGAGCATGTTCTGGGGCTTTAAGAACATGGGTGCATTCAACGAAAATGCGCCCGGCACCAACTTGCTCGATACAGGCGCTCACTTCTACGACGTCTACAAGTGCAGCGACGATAAGTACATCTCGATCGGCTCTATCGAGACGCAGTTCTACGCCGAACTGTTGGCCCTCACCGGACTGTCCGACGATCCCGAATTCGCGCAGCAGCACAACACCGCCAATTGGCCGCACCTGAAGGGTCGCTTGACCGAGTTGTTCGCCACCAAATCACGCGACGAATGGTGCGCGCTGATGGAGCACACCGACGTGTGCTTCGCTCCGGTGCTCACGATGAGCGAAGCTGCGAAGCATCCTCACAACGTCGAGCGCGGTACTTTCATCGAATACGACGGCGTCATGCAGGCGGCACCGGCTCCTCGCTTCAGCCGCACCAAGGCCGAGGTGTCAATGCCTCCAGCGCGCGCTGGCGAGCACACCCGCGAGGTGCTTGCTGATTGGGGTATTGGCGCCGCCGACATCGACACGTTGTTTGCGTCTGGCGCGATCAAGTAATGGGAACTCTCGTCTGCTTTCACGCGCACCCCGACGACGAAACCATCTCCACCGGCGGCAGCATTGCCAGAGCCGTGGCCGAGGGTCATCGTGTCGTGCTTGTGGTGGCTACCAACGGCGATTTCGGCGAAGTGCCCGACGATCTCGCTCCGGGCGAGACACTGGTGCATCGGCGTCAGAATGAAGCGGCCAAGTCGGCCGAGGCACTTGGCGTGCACCGCCTCGAGTGGCTTGGTTACAAAGACAGCGGCATGACCGGGTGGGAGCAGAACACCGACCCTGAGTCATTTCTGCTCGCCGATCTCGAAGAAGCTTCCGAGCGGTTGGCCACCATTCTGCGCGAAGAGTCAGCCGACGTGATGACCACCTACGACTGGCACGGAAACTACGGCCACCCCGATCACATCAAGGTGCATCAGGTTGGTCATCGTGCCGCCGAACTCGCCGGCACGCCTGCCGTGTTCGAAGCAACGATGAACCGCGATCACATCGTGCGCGTGATGAGCATGGCCAGCGAGCTGGGCGCCGCAAACGGCGACGACAACGACGACGATTTCGACCCCTCTGGTCCCGCCGACGATGGCAATCCGTTTGGCATGTCCGAGCACGAACTCACTCACGCTGTTGATGTCACCGCGTTCATCGCTCAAAAGCGGGCGAGCATGCGCTGTCACGCCAGCCAGATCACCGACACCAGCTTCTTTTTGCAGCTGCCCGACGAAGCCTTTGCGGTTGCGTTCGGCACTGAGTGGTACATCCGCAAGGGCGCCCCAGTCGGTGTGCGTCCGGGCTGGCTGTTCGAGTAGCCGATGCCGCGTCTCTACCTCGTACGACACGGCCGCGCTGCAGCGGGCTGGAACGTAGACCCCGATCCGGGGCTCGACGATCTTGGCGCGCAACAAGCCAATGCAATGGCCGATGTGTTGGCTCCGCTGGGGCCCATGGCGTTGGTGTCGAGCCCGCTGCTGCGGTGCCAGCAAACCGCTGGCGCGCTTGCCCAGCGTTGGTCAACAACAGCTGTCATCGAACCCGCAGTTGCCGAAATTCCATCGCCTCACGGTGTTCCCATGACCGAGCGCGTCGAGTGGCTTCGCATCACAATGAGCGGCACGTGGAGTGTGCTTGAGCCGCGCTACACAGCGTTTCGCGACGGTGTGGTTGCATGCCTCGCGGCGACGACAACCGACACCGTGGTGTCGAGTCATTTCATCGCCATCAATGCCGCCATCGGTGCGGCGTGTCATGACGATCGCGTGGTTATCCGCAGCCTCGACAACTGTTCGATCACCATCGTCGATGTCGTCGATGGCCAACTGCACTTGGTCGAGGGCGGCCACGAAGCCGACACACTGATTCGCTAAGTGCGGTGGTGGCGCGAGTTTGGTCGCTCGAACGGGCAAACTCTGCACATGAGAAATCGTCATCGCCCAGTGTTTCTGGCCGCGTGCATATCGACATCGATGATGTTGGTGGCGTGCGGAAGTTCTTCAAGCGACTCGCCCAGCTCGTCGCTTGGCGAATCCACTACCGACGTGTCCACAGTGATCGATGCATCAAGCACGACCTCGGTGGTCGAGACAACCACCACCGTTGTCGACGCGTCGAGCACAACCTTTGCTGTGGCCACCACGGTGCCCGTCGGCGCCTCGATCACGCTTCGCGCCGACGGCGTTGGCGACGCACTGTTCGGGGCCGAACCTGAAGGCGTGATTGCATACCTTCGAGGTCTTCTCGGGCCACCAAGCACCGACTCTGGTTGGGTGTCAGCGGTGCAACGCACGTGCCCGGGCACCGAGGTGCGCAATGTCACCTGGGGCGATCTGGCGCTGCTGTTCGGTGACCAGAGCAACGTTTCTACGTTGCGTCGTCACTTCTTTGCCTGGTCGTATGGTCCTCCTGCTGGCGAGGTCATCGCGCCGTTCGGCTTGGTCACCGGGGCTCCTGCGCTCATCGGCATTGGCTCCACGGTTTCGCAATTACGCGCTGCGTATCCGTCCGCGGTGATCTTTGCTGGCGACGAACTCGTGGGGCCGTGGGCAATGATCTCTGCAGATCTCGTGGCCTACCTCACCAACACCGGCCCGGCTGGCGTGGTCACCAGTTTCGTGGGCGGCACCGGCTGCGGTGAGTAACGCCACCGACACCGCCTCGCGGTTGACACGGTGACTAGGCTGACCACACTGTTCACATCGGAGGTACTGCCATGAAACGAATGCTGCCTGTTACCGAATTGGCACGTGACTCACGCTTCCAGCGCGTGTCGCTCGAAACCACTGTTTTCGATCCCCGCAACCTCAGCCCATCGGCTCAGATCAACGGAATCGCCCCCACCTACGTGAACGCCAGCGACAACGCGCGTGGCCTCATGCACGGCATTTTTGTTGGCGAGATTCAAGCGCTCGAGGGTGCCGGTCGCACATGCTTCGATTTCGAGACAGGCACCGGTCGCGAGCAGGCGCCGTTTGCGATGAAACTCGACATGGCCCGCCAGTGTTGGGACGAAGCCCGCCACGTAGAGATCAGCTGCAAGCTCAGCGAGCACATGGGCAGCGAGATCGGCGAGTTCGGCGAGGGCACTGTGCTCTACGAAGCCGCATGTAACGCCGACCCGGTGTTGCGCCTTACCGGCGTGAACCGTGCGCTCGAAGGTTTGGCCATCGACGTGTTCACCACCATGAAGAACTTCGGCACCACGCTCGACGATCCGGTGATGCAGTTCTGCGAAGACTGGATGCTCGCCGACGAAGTCACCCACGTGAAGATGGGCAGCGATTGGCTGCGCAAACTCACCGCCGACGATCCACAGCGCCTCAAGGACGCCCTCGAGTTCCAGCGCGCTGTCGACAAGCTGTTCAGCTTCGGTGGTTTCCGTGGCGAGAGCGACGAGCACCCGGTGCACCTCGCCCGCAACTTCCGTCGTCTCGCAGGTTTCGACGACGCCGAAATCGCCGACCTCGTTGAGATCGCGGCGCAGGCCTACACCGAGGCACAAGAACAACAACAGCTTCGAGCCACCGCAGCGGCCGCCAGTGCCGCTGCGCGCTGATCGTCTTACTGGGCGGCGATTGTTCTGATTGGCTTGCTGTTACGCGACCTCCACGCAAACTGGGCATGGTTCGTCATCGTTGGAAATGGGTTAGCGGGTATCTGGTCGCTGGCCGCTCACAAATACACGGCGCTGCGCACGCGCGCGCTGTGGTGGTTTATCGGCATTGTCGAAGTTGCCATCTTCGTCCAGGTGGCGATGGGCGTCGCCTTGGTGAACAAATACAAATTCGGCTTCCCGAAGTTCCACGCGTTCTACGGGTTTGTGGCCATCATCGCTGTGGCCATCATCTACAGCTACCGCCCGCAACTCAAGGGCAAGACCTACCTGCTGTATGGCGGTGGGGGACTGTTCTTGATGGGCCTGGGTATCCGGGCCATGCTTGTTGGCTAGGCGCTTGCGAGGCCAGCTTCGAGCGTGTCGAGCGCTGTACCCAGCTGAGCTGGCAATGCGGCGCCGAACTGGGCAAAGTGGCCACGGATCTGTGGGATCGCTGCAGTCCAACCCTGCGAGTCGACCGACAACAACTGGTTGAGGTCGTCTGGGGCGATGTCGAGACCATTGAGGTCGAGGCCGCCAGCGGTGGGCAGGTAGCCGATTGGGGTCTGCACAGCATCGACTGAACCGTCGATGCGCTCGAACACCCACTTGAGTACTCGGCTGTTCTCGCCATAGCCAGGCCACAGGAAGCGGCCGTCTTCGTCGCGGCGGAACCAGTTGACGAAGAAGATCTTGGGCAAGTTCGATGCATCGGTGCTGGCGCCAACCTTGAGCCAATGAGCGAAGTAGTCGCCCATGTTGTAGCCGCAGAACGGCAGCATGGCCATTGGGTCGAAGCGAAGCTGTCCAACGGCGCCAGCGGCGGCTGCAGTGGTCTCTGAGGCCATGATCGAGCCAAGGAACACGCCGTGCTCCCAGTCGAATGCCTGAGCAACCAATGGCACGGTGGTGCGACGACGGCCGCCGAACAAAATTGCCGAGATTGGCACGCCGGCTGGATCTTCCCACTCGGGGGCGATCGAGGGGCACTGCGCCGCAGGGGCGGTGAAACGAGCATTGGGATGGGCGGCAGGCGTGGTGGACTCAGGGGTCCAGGTCTGGCCGCGCCAATCGGTGGCACGTGCTGGCGACGTATCGCTCATGCCTTCCCACCACACATCGCCATCGCTGGTCAGTGCAGTGTTGGTGAAGATGCTGTTACCCCAAAGGGTCTCCATCGCGTTGGCGTTGGTGTCGTAGCCGGTGCCCGGTGCCACGCCAAAGAAGCCGGCTTCGGGGTTGATGGCATAGAGGCGGCCGTCGGCGCCGTACTTCATCCAGCAGATGTCGTCGCCGATTGTCTCGGCTTTCCAACCTGGAATGGTTGGCACGAGCATGGCGAGGTTTGTCTTGCCGCACGCCGAGGGGAACGCAGCCGCGATGTACTTGGCTTCGCCCGCTGGGTTGGTGAGCTTGAGGATGAGCATGTGCTCGGCGAGCCAACCGGCATCGCGAGCCATCACCGAGGCGATGCGCAATGCGAAGCACTTCTTGCCGAGCAGCGCGTTGCCGCCGTAGCCCGAACCGAACGACCAAATGTCGCGGGTCTCGGGGAAGTGAACGATGTACTTGTTGTCAGGGTTGCACGGCCACGACGAATCGATGTCGCCGGGTGCGAGTGGGGCGCCAACCGAGTGCACGCATGGCACCCAATCGCTGTTGCCGAGTGCGTCGAGAGCGCCCTGGCCCATACGGGTCATGATGCGCATGTTGGCCGCTACGTAGGGGGAGTCGCTGAGCTGCACGCCAATGTGTGCAATCGGCGAGCCGAGCGGACCCATGCTGAACGGCACCACATACATGGTGCGGCCCTTCATCGCGCCGGTGAACAACGTGGTCATCTCGACGCGCATTTCGGCAGGGTCGCGCCAGTTGTTGTTGGGGCCGGCGTCGGCAGGATTGGCCGAGCAAATGAACGTGCGGTCTTCGACTCGGGCAACGTCGCCCGGATCGCTGTGCGCCCAATAACTGTTGGGACGCTTGGCTTCGTCGAGCTTGGTGAATGTGCCGCCGTCGACCAGTGTCTGGCACAAGCGCTCGTATTCATCGGCGCTGCCGTCGCACCAGTAGACGCTGTCGGGCTGGAGGATTTCGGCCCAGTCATTGACCCACTGATGAAGACGCGTGTTGTTACTCGTACCGCTCATTGAAGAAGTCTCCTTGGTGGCGCGCGCTCGCGCCAAAAGCAAACGTGAGAAAAAACGTACAGCCCCTAATCAGTGATGATCAGGGGTACCCATATCGACTTCGCTGCCGAGGCTCAGCGCTGTTGCGCGGCCATCGGAGTCGAGCGAAAACACCACGCGCTGCCCCTGACGGAGCATGCGGAAGATCGACCCCTGCAGCGCGTTCGCTGCGAGGTCGTAGTCATTCAGGTTGGTGTCGCAGATGACGACGCCGTCACCGCTGCCAGGATCGTAGGACTTGATGACGCCCTGCATGACGGTGGCGCCTCAGCCGGCCTTGACGACTTTGCCCGATTTGATGCAACCGGTGCACACGTTCATACGTGTGGGGGTTTTACCGACGAGGGCGCGAACCCGCTGGATGTTTGGGTTCCAACGGCGCTTGGTGCGACGGTGGGAGTGCGAGACGGACATGCCCCATGAAGGGCCCTTGCCACATAATTCACATACTGCTGCCATGAGGGTTTCTCTTTCCCAGAAGGGTCTAACGAGTCGTCAAAGGCTATCAGCGCGTTGCGAATCTCCAACAAGCGATCGAAGCGATGGGCGACAGGTTCTGTACTATGCGGTACGTGCCCACCCTAGACCGGCTCTCGGCGGATGCCCTGCGCAACACCGTGATTACATTCCGCGACGCTATGAAAGCCCATTCAGCCGGTATTAACCGGCTCAATGTGTATCCCGTGCCCGATGGCGACACGGGTACAAACATGGCTCGCACGCTCGATGCAGTAGTCGCCGAACTCGAAAGCAGCGCTCCCGAACTCGGGCCGACCTGTACTGCCATCAGCCACGGATCATTGATGGGGGCCCGCGGCAACAGCGGTGTCATCCTCAGCCAGATCCTGCGCGGCATTGCCAACACCATGAAAGAGGCCAGCGATGGCACGGCCTCGAAGGTGGCCGAAGCGCTGAAGAACGCGTCGCTCGCTGCGTACCAAGCGGTGCTCAAGCCCATCGAGGGAACAATTCTCACGGTGGTTCGTGAGTCGGCCGACGCGGCGCAGGCATCTGCTGCCGATGGCGCCTCGCTCGTGGTGATGCTTCGGGCGGCTCGCGATGCGGGTCGTTCGGCGCTCGATCGCACACCCGACATGCTGCCCGTGCTGAAAGAAGCCGGGGTCGTCGATGCCGGCGGGGCGGGCTTCATGTTGTTACTCGACGCAGCGTTGTTCGTGGTCGATGGCGAGCCGTTACCCGTGCCAGTCGACGTCGGCGACTCGTCGTTCGATCCGTTTGCACTGGTGGCGCATCGCGGCGAAGGCGATGTCAGCGAGTTGCGTTACGAGGTCATGTATTTCATCGATCTACCTGACGAAAACATCGAGCCGTTCAAACAAGCATGGGGTCTCATCGGTGACTCAATCGTGGTGGTGGGTGGCGACGGTCTGTGGAACTGTCATGTGCACACCAACGACATCGGTGCCGCCATCGAGGCAGCTATCGATAACGGCGGGCGCCCTCATCAGATTCGGGTCACCGACCTCTTCGAAGAGGTTGCCGAAGAGCATGCTCATCGCGAGGCTGCGCTCAAGGGCGGGTCAGCGGCAAACATGGTTCACCGTGGCGCCAGCGCGGCCGGTATGCCGCCGGTTACCTGTGCAGTTGTGGCCGTATGCAGTGGCGAAGGGCTCTCCGAACTCTTCGACCAGCTGCACGTGCAAGGTGTTGTCACGGGCGGCCAAACGCTCAACCCGTCCACCGCCGAATTGCTCGCAGCGGTCGAGGCGGTAAACGCCGATCAAGTCATCGTGCTGCCAAACAACAAGAACATCATTCCGGTTGCCGAGCAACTCAACGCGCTCACCACCAAGACCGTTGTTGTGGTGCCTACGTGCAGCATGCCCGAGGCGCTGGCAGCGTTGGTTGTGTACGACCCCGAAGAATCAGCCGAACACAACGGCGCTGAGATGACCGATGCAGCAGCGTCAGTGGCAACTGGCGAAGTTACCCAAGCGGTGCGCGACACCAACAGCGACGCTGGCCAGATCACCGTTGGCGACTGGATCGGCATCGTTCGCGGCGACGGCATTGTGTGTGTGGCCGGTTCGGTGATCTCTGCCTCCACAGCGCTGCTCGAGAATCTCATCACGCCAGGTCGCGAAATCGTCACCATCATCGAAGGCGCTCAGTCCACCCCTTCGGCTACGGCGGCATTGCGGGCATGGCTCGCCGACGAGCATGCTGGATTACAGGTCGAGGTGCACCGCGGCGGGCAACCCCTGTATCCATATCTGTTCGGGGTTGAGTGACCACCGAGCCCATCACGCTTCGCGAACTGCGAGACATCCCGGTCGAACGACTCAAAGGTGTCGGTGAAAAGAAGCAGGCTGCGCTGAGCGAAATGGGCATCACGTCGGTTCTCGACCTGATTACTAACTACCCGCGGCGCTGGGTCGACCGAACGAACGAGGCTCGGGTCAGCGACCTCGAGGCCGGGCGAGAGGCGTTGGTGCTCGTAACGGTGCGTTCTGTGACCAAGCGCACGATGCGTAATCGCCGCACGATGGTCGAGGCGCAAGTGGGCGACGGGTCGGGTCGCATGCACGTGGTCTTCTTCAACCAACCGTGGCGCGAACGACAGCTTCGTGAGGGCTTGCAGATTGTGTTGTTCGGCAAGGCCGAGGTGTACCGCGGTGGCTTGCAGATGACGAATCCCATTGTCGATCTCATCGGCGATCGAACCGGTCGCATCGTGGCGATTTATCCGCAGAGCGAAAAGGTTCAGCTCAGCACTTGGGAGATTGCTGGATGGGTCGAAAACGCGCTCGACCGTTGCGCAGCGCGCGGCTTCGGTGATCCGTTGCCGGCATCGATTCGCAACGAGTTTGGGCTCATCGATCGAACCATTGCGATGCGTCAGATTCATCTCCCCGAAACCATTGGCGAGAAAGAACAAGCGCGCCGCCGACTCGCGTTCGACGAACTGTTTCGCGTGCAAGCGGTGTTGGTGATGCGCAAGCGCGCCTTCGAGCGCGAGCAGCGCGGCATTCGCCACGAGACCGACAGCGAGTTGGTGCGGCGCTTCCACGCTCAACTGCCGTACGACCTCACCGGCGCTCAGCAGCGTGCCATCGGTGAGATCGAGGTCGACCTGTGCGGCCCGCATCCGATGCATCGATTGCTGCAGGGCGACGTTGGCTCGGGCAAGACGGTAGTTGCTGTGTCCGCGATGTTGTGCGCTGTGCAGGGCGGGCATCAAGGCGCGCTCATGGCGCCAACCGAAGTGCTTGCCGAGCAGCATGCAACCGGCGTCCGGCGACTGCTTGAGGGCCTCCGGGTGCCCGATCCCGACAACCTGTTTGGCGAGCGCGCCATCAACGTGCAGTTGCTCACCAACCGAATCAGCGGCCAAGAGCGCCGAGACGTGATGGCCGGTCTCGCCGACGGCACGGTCGACATCATCATTGGCACTCACGCTCTGATCCAAGACGCGGTGGCGTTTCACAGCCTCGGAGTTGTAGTTGTCGACGAGCAGCATCGCTTTGGTGTCGAGCAGCGCGCTGCACTGCGAACCAAGGGCGCTGGCGACGTCGTTCCCGACGTGCTCGTGATGACGGCAACACCAATTCCGCGCACCGCCGCAATGACCGTGTACGGCGATCTCGATGTGAGCGTGCTCGACGAACTGCCGCCGGGGCGCACCCCAATCGTCACCCATTGGGCCAATGGTCAGCTGATGGAGTTGGCGGCGTGGTCCGACGTGCGCGAGGCGGTCAGCGAAGGCCGCCAGGCGTATGTGGTGTGTCCGCTGATCGACGAGAGCGAGAAGCTTGAGGTTGCATCCGCGCAGGAGACATTCGAGCGTTTGATGCATCAAGACCTCAAGGGCCTACGCATCGGCTTGCTGCACGGGCGAATGTCGTCGGCCGAAAAAGAACAAGTGATGAATGCCTTTCGGGCGGTTGAACTCGACGTGTTGGTTGCAACCACCGTGATCGAGGTTGGCGTCGATGTACCCAACGCCACCGTCATGGTCATTCTCGACGCAGACCGATTCGGCATTGCTCAACTACACCAGCTCCGCGGACGCGTTGGCCGCGGTCAGCATGCTTCGCTGTGTTGGCTTGTCACCAGTGACCTCGAAGACACCAACCCGCGAATCGAGGCACTCGTCGCCACCACAAATGGTTTCGAGCTGGCCGAAGTAGATCTCGACCTGCGCGGCGAGGGCACGCTGATGAACACCATGCAAAAGGGTCGCAGCGATCTGAAGTTGGCCTCGTTGCGCCGCGATCGCGAGTTGGTTGGCTTGGCTCGCCAAGCTGCGTTCGCCATCATCGACGCTGACCCGTTACTCGCCGAGCACCCGTTGGTGCTCGATGAGGTTCGTCTGCTGTTGAGCGCCGAAGACGAAGAGTTCTTGTTTAAGAGCTAGCGCTGGGTCGTTAGTCGTACGACCCTCGGGCGATCTGGCGTAGTCCATTCGACCCCTTAACAAACATTGGATTGACCACTACTTGACAGGGTGCGATCGTCGGCTTATAGAACAGGTCCCTGTGGGGCAAAGTCGAAATTGTTGGGGGATAGTCATGTTGCCAAGTATCGCTCGTCGTTACGACGGGAGAAGCCTGCGGTTGCGCCTCATTCACGCTGGAGCCGCTTCGCTGCTCGCGTTGGCGCCGGTCGCTATCGCGGGCCTTACTGGTTCAGGTGGTGCCGCGGCGACCACCGCATCGAAAATCGATACCGACGGCGATCGCATCCCCAACCAGTTGGACACAGACATTGACAACGACGGTGTTGTAAATGGCTCCGACGACGACGTCGACGGCGATGGCATCGCGAACGGAACTGACTTCGACGTTGATGCCGACAGCTTGCTCAACGGGTCGAAGAAGGAAAAGGACATCGATAGCGACGGCGCGCTGAATGGCGCTGACTCCGACATGGACGCTGACGGCGCCTCGAACGGCAGCGACGATGACACCGATGGCGATGGCTCATCCAATGGCAGCGACGCAGATGTCGATGGCGATGGCGTCAAGAACGGCAGGGACGGCGACGTCGACAGCGATGGACTCTTGAACTCGGTAGACCCCGACGTCGATGCCGATGGCGTTTCGAACGGCAGCGACGATGACACCGATGGCGATGGCCTGTCGAACTCGGACACCAATGAACGAGACATTGATGGCGACGGCATCCAGGACAAGTCAGACCCCGACGTCGACGGTGATGGCGCCTCGAACTCAAGCGACTCCGATATCGACGGCGACAGCATCTCGAACGGTAGCGACGACGACATCGATGGCGACGGTGCGCTGAACAGTGCCATTGGCGAGAAGGACATCGATGGCGATGGCGTGCTCGACGGCAGCGACCGCGATGTCGACGGTGACGGAGTGTCCAACGGCAGCGACAGCGATGTCGATGGCGATAGCACTGCCAACGGCAGCGACGATGACGTCGATGGCGATGGCCTGTCGAACGGGTCGAAGAGGGAGGACGACATCGACGGTGACGGCAAGGTCGACAGCATCGACGACGACTCTGACGGCGACGGAGTCTCCAACGGCCGCGACGATGACATCGATGGTGACGGCATCAGCAACTCGAACGACGCCGACGAAGACGGCGATGGAGTGAAGAACTCAAGCAGCTCGACCACATCGACCACTCTGCTGCCGTAGATCTCTCAAACTTTTCTCAAGTTCCCCTCAAGTTCGGCATTGACGCGCCGATCTATCTGGTGTGGGAATCATGTTTAGAGACGATCCAGCCAACACATACGAGTTCGATCTTGCATCGCTGACACAACGCCCTGCGTGGCATAGTGAGGCAGCGTGTCGGGGGATGCAGAACATCAACTTCTATCCGGTGCGTGGAGAGAACGCTGCTCCAGCATTGGCCATCTGTGGCACGTGCACGGTGCAAGACGAGTGTCTGGCACAGGGCGTGAGAAACAACGAGCGTGGCGTGTGGGGCGGCTCAACAGCGCGTCAGCGCCGTCAGATTCGCACGACCTCGGCGCTGATCCGGCCGCGTCTGGATGCCACGACCCTGTTGTGAGCCGTGAGCCGTGAGCCGTGAGTCGTTAGTCGAGTGACTCGGGGAGTACGAGATCCCAGCGATCGAGACAGTCCTGACATCGGTAGGACACGAAATCTCCGGGGTACCAGAGCCCGTCTTCGGGTGGCTGAGTGAGCAAAAATGCCCGCCCGCCACAGTCGACACACACGATCTCGGGCTCGGGAGACAAGTCAGATTCAGCCATCGCCCGTAGTCTTGCGGGAATGCGAGTGATTTCGGGTGAATTGGGCGGACGCAAATTGGTGACTCCTCAGGGACTCTCCACCCGACCCACCACCGACAAGGTGCGCCAGGCGGTGTTCAACTCGCTCGGCAGCATGGGTGTTCTCGAAGGTGCAACCGTTGCCGATCTCTATGCCGGTTGCGGCGCTTTGGGTATTGAAGCGCTGTCGCGTGGCGCCGAGTCGTGCACGTTCGTTGAGCGCGACCGATCAGCGTTGCTGGCCCTGAAGGCCAACCTCAAAGATCTCGGCCTTGAGTCGCGTTCGCACGTGGCGGCCACCGATGTCATGGCGTTTGCGCCCGGCATCACCGGGGTCGACATCGCCTTCGTCGATCCGCCGTACAACTTCACCAATTGGGCCGGCCTGCTGCAGTTTTTACGGGCCGGACTCGTCGTTGCCGAGTCCGATCATGAGATCGAACCCGAAGCCGGTTGGGTCACGTTGCGCGCGAAGAGATACGGACGCACCGTCATCACTACTCTCGAACGGTTACCGTAGGCAGCAATGAATTCATCCGTGACCAGCGTGTTGTACCCGGGCAGCTTCGATCCGCTGCATCTTGGCCATGTCGATGTTGTCGAGCAGGGTGTCGAGCTCTTCGGTCGGGTCACCGTTGTGGCGATGTACAACCCCTCGAAACCGTCGGGCATCTTTACCATCGACGAGCGAGTCGCAATGATTCGGGACAGCTTGGCCCACCTACCCACCGTGAGTGTCGAGGCGTTCGATGGCCTCGCTATTCACGCCGCCGACCAGTTCAACGCCGACTTCATTCTCAAGGGCCTTCGTAACGCTGGCGATTTCGAAATCGAGCAGCAAATGGCTCATACCAACCATTCGGTATCGGGCGTACGCACGGTCTTTGTGCCGTGCCGGCCTGATCAGGTGTTCCTGAGCAGTCGCTTCGTGCGTGAGATCGCCCAGCACGGTGGCGATGTTTCGCACCTGGTGCCGGCCCCGGTTGCCTCAGAACTTGCCCGTATCTTTCCATCCGCGACACATTCGACAGGGTCCCCATCATGAACTACGACGACCAAGACGACGACCTGCTCGAGGACACCGACAACGAGACCGACAGTTACGCGCGCCTCGGCGTGGTCGGTGATGCCGAGTCCTTGGTGCGTCGTGCCGCCGATGTCATTCACAGCGCCCCAACGATGCCGCTGTCATCGTCACCTCGTATCGACCGTGCCGAAGTTGTTGACATGCTCGAAAGCGCGCTCGAGCGACTGCCCGACGAGCTGCGTCAGGCGCGCTGGATGCTCAAGGAGCGTCAAGAGTTCGTCGCCAAGACCCGTCGTGAAGCCGACGAGATGCTTGAAGCAGCGCGTGTGCAGGCCGAGCGCATGGTGCAGCGCACCGAGGTGGTTCGCGCTGCCGAGCAACGTGCCCGCCAGATCATCGAGGCCGCCGAAACCGATTCGCGCCGTTTGCGTCACGAAACCGAAGACTTCCTCGATCAGCGCCTTGGCAGCTTCGAGATCTTGCTCGACAAGTTGTCGAAGACCGTTCACTCGGGCCGTTCACGGCTCTCGATTGGTGCTCACAAAGAACAGCCAGCCGACGAAGACGACGAGGATCCCACTAAGGGGTTCTTCGATCAGGACCGCTGACCATGGCGCGTCCATTGTTAGTGAACGCGGCCGAATTGTTGCGCCGCCCGGGCACCGAGCGAGTCATTTCGGTACCCATCGGAGCCGTCGATCTCGGGCTCTCCGACTCTCGGTTCACCGCCGACGAGGTCATCGACGTGCAGCTGCGGCTCGAAAGCCTCACCGACGGCATCGTGGTGGCAGGCACTATTTCGGTGCCGTGGCACGGGCAATGCCGGCGTTGTCTGCGTGACCTTGCCGAGGTTGCAATCAGCGAAGTCGACGAGCTCTATCAGACTCAGGTCACCAACACTGAGGCCTTCGAGATCGTCGACAACCAGCTCGACCTGTTGCCGATGGTCCGTGAATTCGCCCTGCTCGATGCCCCATTGGCGCCACTGTGTCAGCCTGACTGCGCTGGGTTGTGCCCCATCTGCGGTATCGATTTCAACCACAAGCAGTGCAGTTGCGTGCCAGCCCCGGTTGAGTCCCAATGGGCAGTACTTGATCAACTCAAAGCGCAGCTTGACGGAAACTGATTCTGAGCCGCTAGCATCGCAGGGCTGATTGAAGTGAGTGGAGACCTGCGATGGCCGTTCCGAAGAAGAAAAAGTCGAAGATGAAGACCCACAGCCACCGTGCTGGTTCGTGGCGTCTCAAGGCTCCGTCACGTAGCACCTGTCCGCGCTGTGCCGCGGCCAAGTTGCCACACACGGTGTGCCACACCTGCGGTTGGTACAAGAACCGCGTCGTCATCGACGTCAGCTGACCACGGTTTCAATGCTTCCCATCGCTGTCGACGCCATGGGCGGCGACAAGGCTCCCAGCGAAATTGTTGCGGGTGCCCGTCAGGCTGCTGAGCTTGGATTCAACGTTGTTCTCGTCGGCCCTGCCGATCTCGCAGACATCGGTGATCTGCCGCTGATCGTTGCCTCCGAGGTGATCGAGATGCACGACGACCCAGCTCAGGGCGTCCGTCGCAAGAAAGACTCCACCCTTGTGCGTGCTGCCGAGGCCGTCCGTGATGGCCGGGCCAGCGCAATGGTCTCTGCTGGCAACACCGGAGCCACGATGGCATCGGCGCTGCTGCGCATGGGTCGCATCAAAGGCGTCAACCGCCCAGCGATCGCCACACCAATTCCCGTCCCCGGTTCGTTGCCCACGCTGTTGCTCGACGCCGGCGCCAACTCTGAGGTGCAAGCCGATTGGCTCGTGCAGTTCGCTCAGATGGGATCGGTCTTTAGCCACCATCGTTTCGGTATCGAGAACCCCAAGGTTGGGTTGTTGTCCATCGGCGAGGAGCCCGGCAAGGGCGACACGTTGCGCAAAGAAGCGTTCGAGCTGTTGTCGGTTGCGCGTGGCATCAACTTCATCGGCAACGTCGAGGGTCGCGACATCATGACCGACACCGTCGACGTGGTTGTCACCGATGGCTTTACCGGCAACGTGGTGCTCAAAACGCTCGAAGGCGCTCTCAAGACCGTGGTCAAGGCGTTGTTCGCAGCGTTCGCCAGCGAAGAGTCATACAAGCCGCACGCTGATGCATTGCTGCCAGCGCTGTTGCCGTTGTATGCCTCGCTCGACCCCGAAACCTATGGCGGCGCCATTTTGTTGGGCGTCGATGGCGTGTGCATCATCTCGCACGGTTCCACCAGCGCCAAGGCAATGGTGAACGCCATTACCGTTGCTCACGACATGGTCGCAGCGGGCATCGTCGAAGAGATTCGCAACGCGATAGCCGCCAACGCCTAGTCTGCTTGCACACAACCGCGAGGCGCATGAGCGCCTGCATGCTTGGGAGAGTCACACTGTGTCCGCCGAATCAACTGCCGCTCAAGGACCACTGAACCGTCTGGGAGTGTTCGCAATCGTGCGTGACAACCTTGCCGAGATTCTCGAGCGCGAAGCCTCGACCATCACCGAGGGTCAGTCGTTCGGCGACGATCTCGAGGCCGACTCGTTGGCGCTCATCGAATTGGTCGAAGCACTCGAAGAAGAACTCGGCGAGCGCGGCATCGCGTTGCGCATCGAGGACGAAGATCTCGAAGACCTCAAGACCGTGCGCGACGCGGTCGATTACGTCTTCGCTCGCGTTCAGGAGAGCTGACCCTGGCTGGCGTCTCTGACCGACTTGAGTCCGACCCAACGGCCGGTGATCTCGAGGCGCTCAGTGGTCGGCTGGGGCATACCTTCGCCGACATCGGCCTGCTCAAGCGAGCGATGGCGCATCGCTCATGGTGCGCCGAAGTGTCGGGCGACGAAGCATCGAACGAGCGGCTTGAGTTTCTCGGCGACGCTGTGTTGGGCTGGGCTGTGGCCGACATTGTGTTTCGGCATTTCACCGACCTGCCCGAGGGCAAGCTCACCGATCTCCGCAAGAGTGTCGTCAACGCCACCGCGTTGGCAGCGATGGCCGTAGAACTCGACATCGGTAGCTGCCTGTTGTTGGGCAAGGGCGAGTCGTTCGCTGGCGGGCGGGCCAAGCCCTCGATTCTCAGCGATGCGCTTGAGGCCGTGCTTGGCGCCATCTATCTCGATGCGGGGTCCGCTGCCGCTTATGCGTTCGTCGAGCGCGTGCTTGGTGAACGCCTGCTGCTCGCGGTGAAGCAATTGCATCGCCTCGATTACAAGACCTTGCTGCAAGAGATCGTGGTTCGCGAGTTCGATGCTGCACCCGTTTACGTCATTCGTGAAGAGGGCCCCGATCACGCCAAGCACTTCTTTGCCACGGTATTGATCTCCGGACAGCAGTTTGGCGAGGGCACTGGAACCTCAAAAAAGCAGGCCGAGCAGGTCGCCGCGATGGTGGCATGCGACAGCCTGTCTGCGGACAACGACTAATGCCCGAGCTTCCCGAAGTAGAGACAGTTCGGCGCGGACTTGAGCAACGCTTTGTCGGACGGCTCATCGAGCATGTCGAGGTAGGCCGAGAGCGCACGGTGCGGCGCACGTCGCGCCTGGCCGTAATCGATGGCCTCACTGGCGTCACTGCGACGGCGGCTCAGCGGCGTGGCAAGTACCTCATCTGCCCGCTCGATAGCGGCGACTCGATGATGATTCATCTGCGTATGAGCGGCAGGGTGCTGATTGATCCGGTGTCATCTCCGCGCCCCTTGCACACCCATGTCGTGCTGCACCTTGCGGGCCCCGAGGCCGAAGAACTTCGCTTCGTGGACCCGCGCACGTTTGGTGAGGTCGTTGTGTACGACCCCGACAACGCCTCCGTCGAGATGCCCGAGCTTGGTCGCCTCGGTATTGACCCCATCACCGACGGCCTCAGCCGATCGCAACTCGCGGCCCTCGTTGGTGGTCGGTCACGCCAACTCAAGGCGTTGTTGCTCGATCAGAGCATCATCGCCGGCATCGGCAACATCTATGCCGACGAGACGCTGCACGCTGCCCGATTGCGTCATGACCGGCTGAGCAACTCGCTGCGGCCGGTCGAGGTCACCCGTTTGCATCAGGCCATCCACGACACACTGAATGCCGCCATCGCAGCGGGTGGGTCGACGCTCAAGGACACCCAGTACGTAGACATCGGCGGTCAGGGCGGCTGGTTTCAGGTTTCGCATCGCGTGTACGACCGCGAGGACCAGTCATGTCTCACCTGCGGCCGTGCGGTGATTCGCCGGGTGATTGCTGCCGGCAGATCGACATGTTTTTGCCCTCGCTGCCAGAAATAGGCATCGCTCGCTGCTCCCGGAGCATGTCACTGGGACCTCGAGGTGTCGTATCGACTAGCGTGCCGTCTTGCCGTGTTCCTTAAAGCATTGACCCTCAAAGGCTTCAAGTCGTTCGCCGATACCACCGTGATGCAGCTCGAGCCGGGCGTTACGGTTGTGGTCGGTCCGAACGGCTCGGGCAAATCCAACGTTGTCGACGCCATTGCCTGGGTTCTCGGGGCACAGGCGCCCAGCGCTGTGCGCAGCCAGAAGATGGACGATGTCATCTTTGCGGGTACTGCAAAGCGGCCAGCGCTTGGTCGCGCCGAGGTCATTCTCACGCTCGACAACTCCGCTGGGCTGTTGCCCATCGAGTTCACCGAAGTCACCATCAGCCGCACGCTGTTCCGCACGGGCGAAAGCGAGTACGCCATCAACGGCATCTCGTGCCGTTTGCTCGATGTGCAAGAACTACTCAGCGACGCTGGTGTTGGTCGCCAGCAGCATGTGATCGTGAGCCAGGGTCAGATCGACGCAGTGCTCAACGCCCGCCCCGAAGATCGCCGCGCAATCATCGAGGAAGCCGCTGGCGTCTTGAAGTACCGCAGGCGCAAAGAGAAGGCCGAGCGTCGTCTCGATGCCACCGAAGCCAGTCTGCTGCGCGTGCAAGACCTGTTGCGCGAGGTTCGCCGTCAGTTGCGCCCGCTTGAGCGTCAAGCCGAAGCAGCTCGCCGCCATGGTGGGCTCGTCGAAGAGCTGCAAGCGCTTCGCGTGTTCTTGTCGGGCCGCGAGATCGCCTCGCTGCGCACACGACTCACTTCGCTTGCCGGCGACAAGATCTCCAGTGGCGGCGCCGAAAAGCAGCTGCGCGCCGAGCTCAGCCGGCTCGACACCGATGTGCTCAGCGCCGAAGCCGAACTTACGGCTCGTGGCGACACCGACATCAGTGACGAACTCGTGCGGGTCGAGCAGTTACGCGAACGGGCCCGTGGCTTGTCGGCCGTACTTGTCGAACGTCGTCGCTCGATGGAGCGTGACCGCGGTCAACTGATGAACGCCGGTGTCGTGGCCAACCTCGAAAACGACGCTGCTCGTTTCTCAGCCGAGCTCGAAGCCGTCACACTCGAGTTGTCGCAACTCGAGCCCGCTGCCGAGGCGCTCGCCGCCGAAGAAGAAGCGTTCCAGAGCGAGCGCCACGAGACGATGACCGTGCTGCAAGCCACATCGTCGTCGGCAACTGCAGCGAGTGCTGCTGCCGAGGTTCGTGGCGAGCTTCGTTCGCTGCGCGCGGGTCTCGATCGTGGCGACAACGAGCTGCGCCGTCAGACAAGCCGACTCGAAGCGTTGCGCCAGCGTCTCGAACGTCTCGACGCCGACGCCGACCGACTCAAGGCCGAGTGCGAGCAGTCGCAAGACGTCGAGGCGCCGTTGGTGGCCGAGGTCGAAACTGCCGAGAGCCGTCGCCTTGCCGCCGATGCACTGGCCGAGACGCTGAATACCTCACGTCAGGCGGCCGCCGAAGAACTGTCTCGCTGGCGTGCTCGCTCAGATGCGTTGCAGTTGGCGATCGACAGCGCCCGCGCCCGAGCTGGTGCCGAGCGCCTGGCCAATCTCGATGGCGTGGTCGGTACCTTGCTCGAACTCGTCGAGATCGACGCCGGTTGGGAAGCCGCTGCCGAAGCAGCGATGGGCGAGGCCCTGCTGGCCGTAGTTGTTGCCAATCCCAAGGCCGCTCGCAGCGCGCTCGAGTCACTTCGTTCGTCGAAGACCAGCGGCGCCGTTATTGCGTTGGGCGCAGTGGCGGTTGCCGTGTCCACACCGCCATTTGGTGAGCCGATTCGTGCACACGTTCGGGCCCACGCCCATGGGCATCGCGCCGAGATCGAAACCTTGCTCGACACGCTGCTCGGTGGCGCTGTTCGGGTCAACGAATGGTCAGCCGCGTTCGACGGTGCGTTGGCGCACCCGTCGGCAACGGTTGTCACCAACGACGGCGACCGGTTTGGCCGCTCCGGATGGCGTCTCGGTACATCGGGCGGGGGAGCCACGGCTGCTGCTCTCGAAGAGGCCATCGATCGTGCCAGCAATGCCGCCGCCGAACTCGAACGCTGCGACGCAGCGGTGCGCGCGGCCAAGGCCGAGCAGGCAGCGGCGCGTCAGGCCGAGTCCGATCTCACCCGCCGACTCGACGCCAACGACGCGAGATTCGCTGCAGCGTCCGAGGGCCTTGTGCGCGTGCACAGCGACCGCCGCGAGTCCACCACCGAAGCCGATGCAGTAGCTCGGGTCATTGCCGAAGCCTCCGAGCGTCTCGATCGCGAACGCGATCGCATCGGCGAACTCGATTCGTTGGTGCCCGCGCTCGAAGCCGATGAACAGGCCGAGACCAATGCTGCTAAAGCGCGTGGCGAGGCTCGTGCTCTGATTGAGTCGCGTACTGCGTTGCTGGCCTCGCGTCGCAAGGATCTCGAGGTTCGTAACGCTGGCTTGGGCGAGCGTCAGCAGTTCCTCGAGCGTCGTATCGAAGAGACCGAACACCGACTCGTTGCCGACGAGCAGGCGCGTGCTCAGGCGGCGCAGCATCGCGTGGCCATCGAGGCCAGCCTGCTTGCAGCCGCACGCCTCGGAGCCCTTGTCGACTCGCATCGCCACACCATCGAATCCCGTCTCGCCGAACTCCACGAGCAGCGTCGTCGTCAGAGCGAAGAGGTACGGGCGTTGGTGGCTCGTCTCGACGAACTTCGCCGGGCTCGCGCCGGCGCCGAGCGTCAACTCGACGAGACCCGCGAGCGGGCGCGTCGTGTTGAGGTCGAAGAGGCCGAAGCTCGCATGCGCCTCGAGGCAGCCGTCGAATCACTGCGCCGCGAACTCGATCTTGAACCCGCAGCCGCCGAGGCAGCAGAAATGCCCGAGTTGCCCGAAGGCATTACGGCTGCCGCTCGTGTTCGCGATCTCGAACGTGAGCTCCGTTTGCTCGGCCCGATCAACCCGCTCGCGCTCGAAGAGTTCAACGAACTACAAGAGCGTCATCGGTTCCTCGAAGAACAGCTCGAAGACGTGCGCAACACGCGTCGCGAACTCAGCCGGGTCATCAAAGCGGTCGATGCCGAAATTCAGTCGGTGTTTGCCGCTGCCTTCGCCGATGTCAGCTTCAACTTCACCAGTTTGTTCTCGATGTTGTTCCCCGGTGGTACTGGCAACTTGGTGCTCACTAATCCTGATGACCTGCTGAACACGGGCATCGAAGTTGAAGCCAAGCCAAGTGGCAAGAACGTGAAGAAGCTGTCCCTGTTGTCGGGCGGCGAGCGGTCGCTCACTGCGCTGGCGTATCTCTTCGCTGTCTTCCGCAGCCGTCCGTCGCCGTTCTACGTGATGGACGAAGTTGAGGCAGCCCTCGACGACGTAAACCTGCACCGGTTCCTCAGCCTGATTGCCGAGTTCCGGCGCGACGCTCAGTTACTCATTGTGAGCCACCAGAAACGGACGATGGAAGCTGGCGACAGCCTGCTGGGCGTCAGCATGCAGCCGGGCGGCTCATCGAAGGTTGTTACCGAACGTCAGTCGGCCACTGCCTAAGCAATCGGGGCTTGCTGGTCGATGACCTGCCGATAGCGTTTCGGCGTGCCTTCGATCTTTCTCGTTCTTATTGCCGTCGTCGTAATCTTCGGCGTCGCCGCGGTTGTCGTTGGCCGCCAGCGTGCCAAAGCAGTTGCGGCCGCTCCGGTTGCCACGCCTATCGCGCCAGCTGCCACTCGCTCTCCTGAGCCGATCGCTGCGGCTGAGGTTGAGGCAGAACCCGACACCGATGTCGAGGTCGACGGTGAACCCGAATCGTTCGAGCGGCCCCGCTTTCGCGACCGCATGGCAAAGTCACGCGCAGCACTTGTTGGCGTGTTCAGCGGCGTGCGCGGGCGTGCGGGCATCACCAACGAAACATGGGACGATCTCGAAGAAGCCTTGCTGCGTGCCGACGTTGGAGTACGCGTCACCGACGAACTACTCAACGGGTTGCGCGCTCGGGTGAAGGCCAAAGAACTCACCGATCCCGACGCACTGCTCGATGCCTTGCAGGCCGACATGATCGGTCGTCTCAGCGCCAGCGATCGGGCGTTGCGGCTCGAGCCAGGTGAAGCCGATTCGCCAAACGTATGGCTTTTTGTCGGCGTCAATGGTGTGGGCAAAACCACCACCATTGGCAAGGTCGGCGCTCAGCAGCGCCAGCTTGGCCGCACTGTGTTGATGGCGGCGGGCGACACCTTCCGTGCCGCCGCAGCAGAGCAACTCGCCACGTGGGCGCAGCGCTCGGGCAGCGAGCTGGTGCGAGGCAACGAGGGCAGCGATCCGAGTGCAGTGATCTTCGACGGCATCGAAAGCGCAAGCGCCCGCAAGATCGAACTCGTGCTGGCCGACACCGCTGGCCGCTTGCACAACA
>CANNMD010000009.1 GCA_947505655.1 Acidimicrobiaceae bacterium
AGCACCGTGCGCTGCGTTCTCAGATCACCGGTATCACGGCGTTCGACACTCCAACAATCGGCGAACCCGACGAGCGTCTCGTGCCCTCAAACGAGATCCTCACGCAAGAAGAGATCAGCCGTGGCTTGCCTGTGCCCGCACGGCAGTACGCAATGATCGACACTGCGTTGCGGCGCGCTCAAGGCCTCTCTGCCGCAGAGCACATCAGCCTGCTCGCCGACCTATGGAGCAACTTCAGCGCTGTTGCCACCGCCAACCCCGATGCATGGACTCGCGCTCAGGTCGATCGCGACACGTTGGTCAATCCCACTGCGGCGAACCAAATGCTCGCATGGCCCTATACAAAGCTGCACTGCTCGCAGTGGAACGTCGATCAGGCAGCGGGTCTCATCATCTGCAGCGCGTCCACCGCCGAAGAACTCGGGATTGCCCGAGACCGCTGGGTCTTCGCCCATGCGGGTATCGAATCGAATCTGATGGTGCCGCTCACTCGCCGGTTGCAGATGCATCGATCTCCGGCGGTTCACGCCGTAGGCCAGGCCGTGCAGCAGCACTGCAACGTGGCCCCGGCCGACATCGAGCACCTCGATATCTATAGCTGCTTCCCCGCTGCCGTTCGCGTGCAACAAGATGAGCTCGGCATCGGCAACGACCGCCAACTCACTGTCACCGGCGGCATGACCTTCGCGGGCGGCCCGCTGAACAACTACACCTTGCAAGCCACCGCAAAGATGGTGCAGGTGTTGCGCGCCAATCCGTCGGCTCGCGGACTGGTCACCAACGTGAGCGGCATGCTCACCAAATACGGCGCAGCGGCGTGGTCGTGCTCACCGCCAGCACAGCCGTTTGCGGCGCTCGATGTAACCGCTGCTGCCACCGTTGCGACCCCAACGATCGAAGTCGACAGCGACTACGCAGGCGAAGCCACCGTGGTCACCTACACCGCGGTGTTCGACAAGGGTCAACCGGTGCAAGGCATAGTGGTTGGCGAAACCGCCGACGGCCGACGCGTCATTGCGTCGTCAAGCGACGCCACCATCGCGGCCGACATGGCCGCCAACGACTGGATCGATCGCTCGATTGAGGTCGACGGAGCGGCGCTGCTGGGCTGAGCTACGTTGAAATGCCTACGCGCGTGACGCCCTGCTGACGGCCAGTGTTGGGGGATGCGCCAAGGTCTGCAGCACCACGCAGTAACGCTCGGTGAGCCGAACGAGCGTGTCGAGCTGCTCGTCGGTCGCATCGGTGTCGAGATCGAATCTCATCCGAATGTCAACGAAACCGACCGGCGCATCCTTCGCCACGGCGAGGGTGCCTCTGAAATCGAGGTCACCCTCGGTGTGAACTTCGCCGCTGCGCACATCGATGCCAAGCGATGTGGCCACCGCACCAAGGGTGACTCCAGCGCAGGCAGCCAACGCCTCAAGTAACATGTCTCCCGAGCAGAGCGACAATCCATCGCCGCCCGTTGCTGGGTGCAGACCAGCTGTCGCAATTGCCCGACCCGTGGCCACCGAGCAGGTGACGCCCTCACCAAGGGTTCCCCGAGCCGTCAACGTGAGCCGAGCGCTGCCCGGGTCGTCGCGGTACTGCTGCTTCAGGGGTTCTTGCTTCGCTCGAAGTGCGTTGATTTCCATACGTGGCCTCCTCTTCGTCAATAGCTCATATGAGCGTAGATCAGCGCCAGGGCTAGGACCATTGGACACTGTTCTCTCACACTGTTTTGCTAGATAGTGGCACCGCTACTGGCATTTCAGTAGCTGCACACCTACGAGGGACCGTAATGAACACCAGAAAGTTAGTAGTAGTTGGCTGCCTCATGGCAGGAATGGGGATGGGCGCTATCGGCGCGCACTCGAGCTTTGCGGCTCGCGCAATCGTCGACGGAGCAATTCGGCGCAGTATCAACACCGGCGGAGTCAACGGCGGCGGAGTCAACGGCGGCGGCGGCAAAGTGCCCAAGATTGTGGTGGCGAAGCCGTGATGATCGCAAACCCTCTGGACGGTTGCAGTTTCTCAGCAACGGCCGCCGCCCAGATCAGTGGCTTGCCAGCATTGCCGACATCACACCAGCTCACTGGTGGTTTTGGGGCCTGGCCGATGGTACTAGAGAAAGTCCAAAAAGAGCTAGGACCAATGTCCACTGTCGCTGGCAGAAGAAGTGGCACATACTGGAACGTGTTCCAGAGGTATCGGGGATACCGAGGAGAAATTAGGAGATGGTCATGAGGATTCCGAATTGGGTATTGGCAAGCGCACTTGCCGCGGTTGTTGCGCTAGGTGCGGGATCTTCATTCGCCGGCAAAGGAATCATCGACGGCCTCACCGGCGGCGGCGGCGGTGGTGGCGGCGGCGGCAAAACCAGACCTGTCGAGCCGAAACCAAAGCCAGTGGCACCGACCCCAACGCCGGTCGTGGCGCCGGCCAACTGCGCCGTGATCAGTACGGCGACGACCTCCAGCGGCTATTCCGGCATCAACGCCACGATTACCCTGAGCTTCTCGATCGCTGACAAGTGCGCCACGCCCTCTACTTGGAAAGTCAGCGTCGTCGATTCAAACGGCGCAACTCAATACACCGAGTCGAATACAACCGATGCCATGTCTGTGGGCGCGGTCAACGTCGACACCTTGGAGTTCAGCGCAAAGTACAGCGTGAGCTTGACCGTCACCTCGAGCACCGGCACCCAGCTGGCGAAGAGCACGTTGAGCGTGTCGACCAAGAAGGCAAGAGACTTCTTGGCCTCAGCGCTACAAGATTTGAACAACGCCAACAACGTGTACCTCAGCGCCGCTGCAACCGCTGCTAGCGCCGCAACCGCAGCGTCAAACGCTGCTGCTGACGCTGTGTACGCACACGATGTTGCCAACTGGGCCGTAGGTGCCGCCGCCGACGCTGCTACTGCCGCCGACGCGGCGGCTGCTGCTGCCGCCGCTGCCGACGCTGCTGTTACTACTGCCGCCGACGCCGCTGCCGCAGCCCCAGACGACGCCGACCTCGCCGCCGCCTCAGTTGTTGCCGCTGCCGACGCTGCCGCAGCCGCCGACGCCTCAGCGACAGCCGCCGCAACCGCACAGCAGGCCGCGGACTACGCAACAAGCACCGCCATCGACGCTGCGGCCGCTGACTCAGCTGCTACGACGGCCGCAAGCGCTGCTGCTGCCGCCGACGCCGACGCTGCCGCAGCCCAGGCTGCACTGACCGCAGCCCAGGCAGCGTACGACGGCCTCGCCGCCATCGCCTGAGGTTGGTACCTCACCGCAGCGACAACACCCGTACCGCTACGGTGAGCACATGCTCACACCAACACTGAACAGTCTCGCTCTACGTGCCGCACATCTCCTGCGAGCACGGGGCGAGACTGTTGCGTTAGCCGAGGGTTCTGCGGGAGGTCTCGTTTCGGCCTCGCTGCTCTCGCTTGCTGGCGCCTCGGCCTATTACCTCGGTGGCGTCGTGGTCTACACCGCAGCGGCACACCGAGCTTTCATCGCCGGCGCCGTCGACGTGCCGCCCGGCATGCGCGGCGCCACCGAGGCCTTCGCTCAGTACATCGCCCAATCGGCCCAGATCCGCCTCGGAGCCACGTGGGGCGTTGGCGAGGCGGGCGCTGCTGGCCCACCAAATCCGTATGGTGATCCGGCTGGCCACGTGTGGCTCGCAGTGACAGGCCCCGTGAACGCAACGCGGCATGTGCTCACCGGTTCCGATGTGCGCGTCGACAACATGATCGCCTTTGCCGAGGCAACCCTCGAACTCTTTGTCGACACGCTCGAGCAGGCCAGCGCCTAACAAGACCGATGTCGGTCAGGTGCCAGCGAGGCGCTCGACCACCGGAGCGAATGCCTGCATCACTGTGTCGTTGATGGTGATATAGCTGATGCCGTATTGCTCGCGTCGGCGATGCAACTCTTCGACGATTTCGTCGGTGGTTCCGAACAACGAGTGCGGGTGCTGCAACATTTGGTCGGCATCGAGACCAAACAACTTGCCGAACCCCTCGGCCGTCTGGCGGGCCGCTGGAGTGACGAAGGTGAAGTACGCGCCGATCTCGATTTCGTAATCGAGTGCTGTGCGGCCGACTGCTTCGGCGGCGTCGCGAACCCATGCAACCTTGGCAGCGGTGCCTGCTGCGGTGCCGCTGTTGACTCCCGCTGGACCAATCTTGCCGCTGGCATTATTGAAGTTGAGGCTCACGATGTTTGCCTGCGTGGCGGCAAGACTCAACACGCGTTTCGAGCCGCCGCCAATCATGATCGGTGGATGCGGGGACTGCACGGTGGCGGGCACCTGCGAGAAGCCGTGCAGACTCACATGCTCGCCAGCGATATTCACTTCGCCGCCAGCGAACAAAGCTTTGATGGCTGCCACTGATTCGGCGAGTCGGGCGACGCGCTGCGGCGCTGGATCCATCTCGAGACCGATGGCTTCGTATTCGCCCTGCAACCAACCCGCACCAAGCCCAAGTTCGAGACGGCCCTCGCTGAAGAAATCGAGCGTGGCGGCTTCTTTGGCAAGCACTGCCAGCGGGCGATAGTCGATGCAGAACACGCGGCTACCGATGCGCAGCGTTGAAGTGGCCTCAGCGGCGACTGCCATTGCAGGCACCGCGGCGAGTCCCTGCACCGGATGGTTGGTGGCCGACAAGGCTGGACCGGGACCGATGTAATGATCGGCCAGGTGCAGCGCCGAGTAGCCGAGTGCCTCGGCCTCGCGGGCACGGTCGCGCCACTGCTTTGGCGTCTCGGCGCTGAACGACTGCACGCCGAAGCGAAACGCGTTCATCGCGCCGTGAAACCGAGCTGAAAGCTGCGCACAGCGCGGGCGAAGATATTCGACTCAACGTCGGGTTCGGTGATGGGCCGAAGTTGCGTGATACGTGCCGACAGTTGTGTGAACAGCGAGTGCAGCGTTGCCCGAGCCAGGTTGTTGCCAACACACAGGTGCGTGCCGAAACCAAACGCGATCTGCGGATTCGGGTTGCGGCGAATGTTGAACTCGAATGGATTCTCGAAAACTGCTTCGTCGCGGTTGGCCGACGGATACAGCAACACGATGCGATCACCGCGAGAGATCTTCGTGCCATTCAGTTCATCGTCGATTCCGGCACGACGGAACATGTTGTTGAGCGGCGTGACCCACCGCAACACTTCTTCAACGGCGAGCGGCACCAGCGAAGGGTCCGCAGCCATTGCCTCCCACTGCTCGGGGTTGTCGCAAAAGGCGCGCAGACCGTGGCTGATTGCCGTGCGCGTGGTCTCGGCCCCACCCGAAATGAACAGACCCACTTCGTGCACCATGGTGGCCGGAGGCAACGGCTGACCATCGATTTCTGCGTGCAACCACAGCGAGATCAAATCGTCGGCCGGGCACGTCATCTTCTCTTGTGCAATCTGGCCAAGGGCGCCAATGAACTCCATGTTGGCGTCAATGAAGTCGGTGAAGATGTGGCCATCGCGCTCGCGCATGTCGATGCGCATCAGCCGCTCGCTCCAACTCTTGAGTTCGCGCCACATCGTCTCGGGATAGCCCAGCAAACGACACGTGAGTCTGGCGGGCAGTTGGCCCGAGATCGCGTCGATGAGTTCGCATTCGCCGTCGTTGATGATGTTGTCGATGAGTTCGGCTACCAGCGCATCGATCTCGGCGCGGCGATCGCTGACAGCCGAGCGGGTGAACTTGTGCTGCACGAGCATGCGCTGCTGGCGATGCCGCGGATCGTCTTGAGCGATCATGTTGATCTCGTCGGGCGACCAGATAGCGCGATAGCCCTGGCCGCTGAGGTACACGCTGCTGCGCCGCTCAACCTCCATCAGATCGGCGTGACGGGTGATGCCCCACAAGCCGTTGCGATGGTCGCGATAGATCGGTTCGTTGGCGCGCATCCACGTATACGCGTCGTGTGGATTCGATCGGTAGAACTCTGGGTCGAGAAGATCGACCACCAAACGTTCGTTGCTCACAGCAGTCATAGTCGCGACCTTGCCACGAAGGGTGCCTGCGGCGCCACACCTACCTGATGATCACGGGGTTGGCGGTGGGAACTCGGGCGTGTATCCCTTGTTATCGGGATTGATCTGACGCGGATTATCGCGACCAAACAAGGTCACCGCGGCCTTCCATGTGTCGTCCACAAGATCCCAGCCTGCGCTGTTTGTTTCTTCGTAGTGCCCAGGGGGTTCGCCGAGCTCACGACCAAGCGCCTGACCATAACGACATGAGTCGAGAGCAACCTTGGCGAGATCGGCCGGCACACCGTCGAGGCTGCTTGGGTCGTCGGTGATCTTCTTACAGACCGGCCCGCTCACGCCATCGACGGTGTCGATGACCCCAGCCTCGAAGGCTCGCTTGCAACCATCGGGAGGCCCAATGATTTCGGCGGCGCAGCGCACTTTCACTTCGTTGAGCGGAACCCAGTAACCCAGTTCGTCACCGCCAAGACCAACTGTAAACGTGGTCGGTTCATCGACCAGATCGAGCAGGTAGCCCGGCGTTGCATAGTCGGCGCCGCGGGCGTGCTCTTCGTTGGCATCGCGGTAGTACTTGTCGGTGGCGGTCACGAAGTCGGCGGGCAGCCCGATGACCAACTCGGGAGGCAACTCACCCGGCATGAACAAGAAGCCGACCGACCCGAGCGACAGATGGACAAGTCGAGTCTTGAGTACATCGGCCACCCGAATCTGACTTTGGACGAGCGGCGTGAGCACCGGATCGTCGACGACCTTGCCGTCGTCAGATACGCACGTTTCATCGCTGAACGGCATCGTGCAGTTGTAACCCATTGGGCTCTTCCACCCGAGATCGCCGTCGGCGAGTAACACCCGGAAGCCAATGTTGGTGAGGCGCGTATAAAACGACTGCTCCCGCCACACCAATGCCGGCACCGTTATTGCCTCGGCAGCGTCGACAAGCTCCAGCACATGAAGACCCAACTGCGTACCGATCGATTCGGTCTTGGCAAAGCTCCTGCCGAGATAGTCGGTGGCGCCAGGAAGCGGCTTGGCCCCTGCTGGCACAACCCATCCGTTGCCCTCAGGGTGCTCGGCGTCGATGACCCACGTTGGCGCCTGGCCGGGACCGATCTGGCTGCCGAGTGGACCGTTGAAGTACATCACCTCGCCGCCGATTTCGCTGCTCACGACATCGCGCAGCACGCCCGGATAATCAGACGTGAAGTAACGCCCGTCGGCTTTGCAGTCGTCGTCGGTCCAACCCTTGGCCGTGCAGACAGCCGCAATATCAAACCCAGTCTTGGGCTCGAAACCCAATGTGGTTTCGGGGTGACTCGCCCATTGCACAATGGTGGCAATCACGTCGTCGGTAGCCGTGCTGCGCGCAACCAACACGTTGAGCGCCGGATCAAACACAACAGGATCGCGAACATCGTTCATGCCATATCGATGCTCGCCGGATGCCACCGCCAATGTTGCTGGCTCGAGCGCGGCGACAGCCTCGTTCACGGTGGCAGCAGTCTCGGCGGCCATCGTCTCGTACCACTTGTCGTTCACGCTGAACGCAGTGTCGGGACCGTGGTGGTTGTGCGTGGCCGACACGATGATTTTGGCGCTGTCTTTCCACTGCGCAGGCAGGCTCTTGCGCGCCATTGCCTCGATCTCGGCAGCGTCGGCGGCGAACACCATGTAGACATCGGCGGTTACCAAGACCACCAGTGAGTCGCCTTCTTGAATTGCTACTGCGGTGGCCTTCACATCATCGTGCACCCAAGCCGCATCGTTGTTGCCGTTGCCCACATCGACAGCGCCCTGATCGAACGCCGGCACGTAGACGCCAGGGTTATACGGGTCAACGTTCGACCAGCCCGGAGCGGTTGACACGTAGTCGCGATTGCCGCCCACCGTTGGCAACACCGAGCGACTTGCGGCGCCAACGAGCACATTCGAGGCGGCTACATCAGAGGTGGCTGTCGCTGAGCTTGTGCCGGTGCCGTCTGCAGAGTTAGAGCCTGGTGATGAACTACTTGAGCATCCCGCCAAGAGACCAACACAGGCAGCGGCGGCAAGCAAACGAATACGGCGTGATGACATCGCCAGAATCTAGTGCTCCTTGGCGCCCGCTTACGTGAAGATGATCTGACCGCCCGCCGCCTTCTCGTAAAACTCGCCGACGGTGATGATGCCTTGTACCTGCGGAACGAGGTCGCTTTGGGTCAGCCCAAACAGATCGACCGACGCTTTACATGCATACAAGCCTGCACCGGTGTCACTGATCATCTCGATGAACTCCGGGATCGATGGGATGTCGAGATGCTCCATCTTCCTTTCCATCATGTGGGTGGTCAGCGACGAAACCCCAGGGATTCCGCCAAGCATCGTGGGCATGTGTAAGCCCGGATTTCCAACGGTGGAAATCTTGATGTGCTCGTTACGACCAACGTGAATCACATCGAGACCAAAGAACGTGAAGAACAGGTTGGCCTCAATGCCTTCGGCTCGGGCACCGTTAGCCATGATCAATGCCGGGTAAACGCCATCAAGCGAACCCTTCGAGACGATGATCGAAACCTTCTGAATCGGGTCACTCACGACGCCACCTTTCTGTCGAGCATGCGTGGAGGGCTTGCGACGAATCGCCTAAATACATCCCCGCGGCTTTGGTATGCCAGCAATGCGCGCGGCAACTTTGGCGGGGCCATGAGGGAACAACTCGTAGAGCTCTTTGACCGAAACACCCGACGCCTTGCCGAGCGTGCGCACTGTCGGGCCAGAGCCGCGACTGAAGTACTCCTGGCGCATAAACCGAATCACCTGCCAATGACGATCGGTGAGCACCGCAATGCCCTCTTGCCTGGCGAGTTCGTCAGCGATCTCCGGCACCCACTGCTCTGGCTTCTCAAAGAAGCCCTCAGCGTTGAGCTCGACACTTACTCCGGAAATGAGAGTTGCGGTCATGACACCTTCTCAGGCTTGGGCCCTTCCTTGGGCCGTTCGATCGAGCGCAATCGTTGGGGGCCGCCAAGTTCGACGCGCTTGCCGGCGGTGGGCATCTTTGATTTGATCCCAGGGATGCGCCGACCTGCGAGCAGAGCGTGCCAATACAGCCATTGAAACGTGACCTTGCCCCAGTGGTTGAGTCGGCTCTCCTTGAGCAGCGGGAGCCCAACCGTGCCGGGGAACCGGCCGGGCATCGGCTCGGTGTCGTAGTTGAAGTCGATGAGCAATGCCTTCCCGAATCCCGATTCGATGAAGCAGTTGGTGTGCCCGTCGTAGCTGGCATCGAGCGTTTCGCCATTGATGAAATGCACCACGTTCGCCACCAACGCATCGCCTTCGAAATGCGCAACCGAGCCAGCCTTTGACGCCGGGATGTTTGCGGCGTCGCCGATCACGAAGATGTTTGGCCGCACCAACGATTGCATCGTGTGTGGATCGGTCGGCACGAAGTTGTTCTCGTCGCCGAGGCCATTCGAACGCCCGACATAGACGGCCCCGCTGTGCATCGGGATCACTACGGCCAGATCGAACGGCACCTCGCGACCGTCGTAGCCGACAAGTCGGCGCTTGATTCCGTCGACACTGCCGGTGTTGAAATCGGGTATCAGCCGAATGTTCTTTTCGGTGAGCAAGCTCCCGAGCGTGTCGCTTGCAATCGGCTTGGTGAACGCGCCATCCAACGGAGTCACATAGGTGATCTCTACCCGATCACGAATGCCCCGTTGATGGAAATACCAGTCGGCCAAGAAACAGAACTCAAGAGGAGCTACCGGACACTTAATGGGATTGTCCACCACGTTGACAACCAAGCGACCACCGTCGAAACGATCGAGTGCTGCTTCCAATACTTCGGCAGCATGCAAGGTGTAGAAATGATGCACTGCGTTCATCGCAATCGCATCGGATAGCCCCTCGGTTTCATCGGGGGACAACACAGAGCCCGTGGCCACGATGAGCACGTCGTAGGGAACCTCTTCACCGTCGCGTAGAACAACTGTGTTCCGATCAGCATCGACGTGGTCGATGAGCCGTTCGATGTAGAGAATGTCGCTATTCAGCTGACTCTGTCGTGGCCGTTCGAGGTGATGCGGCCGAGCAAGCCCAAACGGTACGAACAACAACCCAGGTTGATACACATGCACATCATCGAGATCGATCACGGTAATTTCCGCGCCCCGACGCCCGAGTTCTCGATGCAAACGGTTGGCGGCCAGAGTGCCGCCCGTGCCTGCACCGAGAATCACAATCCGAGAACTCATTGCGACTCCTTCACGCATGTATATGGTGCGTCACGAAGGCCGGCATGGTTAGGGCACAAAGTCCCTTGTTTTAGTCCGCTGGCACAGAATCCGGCACGGCAGAACCCGACGGGTTCATCAACGCGGCCAGGCGGGCCCGGTAGTTCACCAACGACTCGAGCTTGATCGACTCGTAGCCGCGCACCAGTTCGGGCAGACCGGCGGCCTCCAGCGTTACGACCGCTGGCGCGTTGGCCCGAACAAGCACCGTGATCGAGTCGGCGTATTCGCCTGCGAGTGCACGCTCGATACGACGCAGCTTGGTCATGCCCGGCAGGTCGAATGGTGTGCCACGTAGACGGCGGCCAGCCCGCAGGCCAACCATCAACGGCGTGGCCCAACGACCCAACGAGATCTTGTTCTTCATGCCCAGCGAGCGAAGCATCGGCGGATGTAGCTGCCACTGAACTCGGGCACCCTCGCCAGCGATGGCTTCGGCCGCGGCACGCGCCTCTGGGGCCAGCAACAGCCGAGCGACTTCGTACTCGTCTTTATAGGCCATCAGCTTGTGCAGATTTGTTGCAAACACATCAACCGTTTCGGCCGAAGCGCCAGCCGTGCGCAGCGTCTCGATGCGATCGAGATACAGCTGCGAATACGCCTGCGACTGATACGCCACGAGGTCGGCTGCACGCATCGCAATCGGATCGAGCGGCTCGGCTGATGCCTCGACCGAAGAGTGCACGCCCGCCGCCTTGGCGACCGAGTCGGAATCGATGATCCATTGGCGGCCCCACGCAAACGCAGCAAGGTTGCGATCGACTGCAACGCCATTGAGCGAGATGGCCCGCTCGAGGCTGATGGTAGACACCGGCAGCACGCCCGCCTGATGAGCCACACCAAGAAGGAACACGTTGGCCGTGGTGGTGTCGCCGAAGAGACCATTGACCAACTCGAATACTGGCGCGTACCGATTGAGTTCGGCACGGCTGGTGGCGTTGAGGCGACCAACGAGATCGTCGAGTTCGGGATACGCCACCGTCGGATGGAGCACCATCTTGCCGGTAGGTGTGGGCGAATCGGAGCCGATGACGATTGTGCGATCCACCGAGGCACCGCGAAGTTGCGCGTCGGTTGCGGCGCCGAGCAAGTCGAAGGCGATCAGCACATCGACGCTTCCTGCAGCGGCCTTGTTGGAGCCGACGTGCTCGTCGCGACTGATGAACACATCGCTCACTACCAGACCGGCTTTTTGTGACAGTCCTGTTTGGTCGAGGCCACGAACTTGTAGCCCATCGAGCATCGCTGCGGTGCCAAGGATCTGGCTGACAGTGACAACACCAGTGCCACCAATGCCTGGCATACGAACCATCAGACCATCGATTGGATCAACCAGAGTCGCGGCCGCAAGATCGGAGGGAGCCCTCGTGAAACGGGTCTTCACCTTGATGGGTCGCTTTGGCTCAAGCACCTTCACGAAGCTCGGGCAGTCGCCGCGCAGACACGAGTAATCGAGATTGCACGAACTCTGATCGATGTGTGTCTTGCGCCCGAACTCGGTCTCTACGGGTTGCACAGACAGGCAGTTGCTCTGTTGCCCACAGTCGCCACAGCCCTCGCACACGCGCTCGTTGATGAGTACCCGAAACGCTGGCTTGGCGACCTTGTCGCGTTTGCGCAGACGGCGCTTCTCGGCAGCGCACAGCTGATCGTGGATCAGCACCGTGACACCCGGGATCGCTGCCAACCGTTCTTGCGCCTCGACCATTCGGGTGCGGTCCCAGACCTCAACTTCGTTGGGCAATCCAATCGAGTTGTACCGGTCAAGGTCGTCGGTAGTCACCATCACGGTGCGCACGCCTTGCAGCAGCAAGATGCGCGCCATCGTGGGCACGTCGACGGCGCCAGTTGCGTCTTGCCCGCCGGTCATCGCCACAACACCGTTCACCAAGATCTTGTAGGTGATGTTGACGCCAGCGGCGATCGCACCTCGAATAGCCAATTGGCCGCTGTGCGCGTAGGTGCCGTCGCCGATGTTCTGAATGAGATGAGGCGTATCGACAAACGGAGCCATGCCCACCCACTGAGCTCCTTCGTTGCCCATACAGGTGAGCCCGACAATTTCGCCAACGCGTGACGAGTCCATCATTGCGACCATCGAGTGGCAGCCGATGCCGCCGCCCACCAGCGACCCAGCAGGTACCTCGGTGCTCACGTTGTGCGGACAGCCGCTACAGAAATACGGCGTGCGATTCAGCGTGAGCGGAATGAGCACCCGAGGGCGAGCAGCGGAACGCAACGGAGCGAGTCGATCGTCGGTGAGTCGCTCAACGAGACGCGACCGCAACGGGCCCACGATCGAGTCGGCATCAAGCGAACCGTGCGCTGCCAGAAGATGGCGACCTTGTTCGTCGTTCTTGCCCGTGATTGTCGGTCGATCGGGCGACGACCAGAGCGCCTCTTTGAGCATGGCCTCGAGTGTGGGCGTCTTATCTTCGACCACGAAAATCTCGGTGAGTCCGACGCCGAAGCGACGCAACAGCGCATGGTCGATAGGCGAGATCAACCGAAGGTGAAGCAAGCGAATGCCGGCATCGGCAATGTGCTCATCGGTGGCCAACCCCAACATGCGCAACGCCTGACGGACCTCGGTGTAGGTGTGCCCAGCGGCAGCAATACCGATCCACGCGTCGTCGGGATTGACATCGATGGTGTTGAGATTGTTCTCGGTGCCATAGGCCCGCGCCAGCTCGAGACGAATCTCGTACAACTCGCGTTCGAGGTCGAGCGTGTGCGGCGTGAGTAGCCCGCCGTCGGCATGGGGCACGAACGTGTAGCCCTCGAAGTCGACCTTCGGCGCAACCGTAGAGACGCGATCGAGCGCAAGGTCGATGGCTTCGGTTCCGTCGGCAACGGCTGCCACAATCTTGAGCGCCGACCACAGTCCGCTGGCGCGAGACATCGCTACGGCATGGCGTCCGAGATCGAGCGCCGACTGCACATCTCCCGGAAAGAGGATGGGCATATGCAACCCAATCAAGGTGGAGTCCGATGCACTTGGCAAGGTAGACGACTTGGCCGCGCCATCGTCGCCGACGAACGCCACTGCGCCCGAGTTGCGATGCACACCGGCGAACATCGCGTGTCGTATTGCATCGCTGGCGCGATCGACACCCGGAGTCTTTCCGTACCAGTAGCCAACAATGCCGTCGTAACGACAATCGGGTCGCTCGGCCGCCAACTGGCTACCCATGACTGCGGTAGCCGCAAGCTCTTCGTTGAGCGCGTGGCGGTGCACGTAGTTGAGCTCGCCTGCCGACTTCGCGGCAACGTCGGCTTCACGATCGAGCCCCGCCAGCGGCGAGCCCGGATAGCCCGTGACGAAGGCTGCTGTGTTGAGCCCATTGCTGCGGTCGACACGCATTTGCTCGAGCGGCAATCGAGCGAGCGCCTGAACACCCGACAAGAAGACGCGACCCGAATCACGGTCGTAACGACTGGAGAGTTTGTAGTCGCTCAGCTCTGGCTCGACAATGTCAGTCACGTATCAATGCTTTCTTATCGAGATCCGGATCGCTGCGTCTCGGCCCAAGTTAGGCCAATCTGAACATCGATATCGTGAGGCAACCCCAACACACGCTCGGCCACGATGTTGCGCTGCACGTCGCCGGTGCCGCCACCAATGGTGAGCGCTTGGCTGAACATGTAACCGTCGTACCAACCTGGGTGACCGAGATCGTTTGGCGGGCGACCAGGCCCAAGACCCTTAGTGTCGGTGCCCGGCACAAACTCATCACGGCCCTCGCTGCTCGTGAGCATTCCCGAAGCGCCAAGCAGATCGCGAGCGACGGCCATCACGTGTTGTCCGTGCTCGTCGGCCATGATCTTGCGGATGCTGGCCTCGGGTCCGGGCTGCTCGCCGCGCAGCTTGGCAGACAACGTGCGCAACCGGATGAGGTCGAGCACCATGTGCTCGATGTAGATCGATGCAAGCCGCTGGCGCATATGCACATCGGTGACGGGACCATTGGCGCGAACTGCATCGAGCATCTCAAGAGCCGTTGGACCATTGCCCCACAGCACGCCGCCGGTTGACAACGACACGCGCTCGTTGCCCAAGGTGACCTTGGCGAGACGCCAACCATCATTGAGATCGCCAATGAGGTTCTCGGCGGGAATACGAACATCGGTGAAGAACACCTCATTGAAGGTGTGCCCGCCGGTCATCTCGGTGATGGGCCTGATCTCGATACCGGGAGCGTCCATCGGGCAAACGAAATACGAGATGCCCTTGTGCTTGGGTAGGTCGGGATCGGTGCGCGCAATCAGGATTCCGTACTTCGCGTGCTGAGCGCCGCTGGTCCAGATCTTTTGACCGTTCACGATGAACTCGTCGCCATCGCGCAGTGCTCGCGTGCCCAGGCTGGCGAGGTCACTGCCGCTGCCGGGCTCGCTGAACAGTTGACACCAGAAGTCTTCGCCGCTGAGCAGCCGATCGAGGTAGCGATCCTTTTGTTCCTGTGTGCCTGCGTACAACAGCGTTGGTCCGGCCCACCCAATGCCAATCGGATTCGTAGGCCGACGCACAGCTGCTCGGTTGAGTTCGTCGTCGATAATCAGCTGATGAATTGGGTCGGCTTCGAGGCCCCACGGTGCCGGCCAATGTGGCGCCACATAGCCGGCTTTGGCCAAGGTGGAGCCCGATGGTTTCGGGTTCGCTTTGATCCACTCGCGCACCACTAAGCGTCGCGGGTCATCCTCGGTAGGCAACTGAAAGTCCATGCCGCCAACATTACGACTACTGAACCAGCGCCGGTTGCGTCGGCCCGATTATGGGTAGAGGATGCGGGCATGAAGTTCGGCTTTGTCGTTCCCTGGGGCGACGCACGAGATGTCGCCGAAATGGCGTCTGTGGCAGAGCACAACGGATGGGACGCGCTGTTCGTGTGGGAGGGCATCTACGGAACCGACGCATGGATGTCGCTTGCCGCCGCAGCGATGCAAACGAAGTCACTTCGCCTCGGAACCTTGCTCACTCCCGTTTCGCGGCGCAAGCCATGGGAAGTCGCAGGACAAGCAGCAACGCTCGACCGCCTGTCGAACGGTCGGCTCACGTTGTCGGTCGGACTCGGAGCGCCAGAGACGGGGTTTGCGAACTTCGGCGAAGAGACCGACCGGCGCACCAGAGCCGAACTGCTCGACGAAGGTCTTGCCATCATGTGCGCGTTGTGGAGCGGCGAGCCGGTGTCGTTCGAAGGCAAGCACTACCGCATCACGCCAAGTGACTTTCCGTCGATCAAACATGTGATCCAACAACCGCGCCCACCGGTGTGGTGCGTGGGCGCGTTGGTCTCGCCGCGCTCGATGCATCGAGCATTGAGCTGGGACGGGCTGTTGCCGCAAACTGTCGACAATGGCATCGCTCGCCAAGCAACCCTCGAAGAGTTGATGGCGGCAATGCCCGCTATTCGCGCCACCGTTGCCGAGCGCCCCTACGACATCGTCATCGAGGGCAGCAACCAAGAGCACTCCCCCGCAGCGTGGGCTTCAGCCGGCGCCACATGGTGGATCGAGAGTTTGTGGGATGCAATACACGGCGTCGATCCGGTGGCTTCATCGCTCGACCGCCTCCGCGAAGGCCCTCCATCGCTGGCCTGACTCCGCATTCAACCGATTCAGGGTTCGCTCCAAGGCCGCTCTAGATTCAGTGCCGTGACTACCTCAGGTTGGAATTTTGCTGAAATGTGGGAGCACCACGCCGATCGCTTTCCCGATGCAACGGCGCAGGTGCAAGGCGACCGCGTGTTCACGTGGAGCCAGTTCGATCGTCGCTCCGACGGCATCGCTGCAACGCTGCTCGCTGCGGGCGCCCAGCACCAAGACAAAGTGGCGCAGTACATGTACAACTGCCCCGAGTACCTCGAGAGCATGTTCGGTATGTACAAAGCCGGACTCGTTCCGGTCAATACCAACTACCGCTACACCGACGACGAACTGAAGTACCTCTGGAACAACGCCGACGCCGTTGCCGTGGTCTTCCATGGCTCGTTCGCAGCGCGCTGCGCCACGCTGCGCGAACAACTGCCGGCCATTCGCACATGGATCTGGGTCGATGATGGCAGCGAGCCATGCCCCGAGTGGGCAATCGCTTACGAGACTGCTGCGGCATCCGCTACATCACGCACCGTCGCTCCATGGGGTCGCAGCCCCGACGATTTGTACATGCTCTACACAGGCGGCACCACCGGCATGCCCAAGGGCGTGATGTGGCGCCAAGACGATGTCATCGGCAGCCTCGATGCGGCTTCCAAGCAACCGCTGCCGTCCGTGCCCGGTTGGGCCCAGCTCGAACAGCGCATCGTCAAGCCGGGCCCTCGCAACCTTCCGGCCGCTCCGCTCATGCACGGCACCGGCGCATTCAACGCGATGTGGAACCTATCGCTCGCCGGATCAGTGGTCACCTTGCAGGGACGCCACTTTGACCCCATCGAACTGCTCGACACCATCGCGTTGCAGCGCGTCAACAGCATGTCCATCGTGGGCGACGCATTCGCGAAACCGCTGCTGCGCGCCCTCGACGCGGAACCCAACCGATGGGACATCTCATCGTTGCGAGTCATCGTCTCAAGCGGCGTGATGTGGTCTGCTGCATCGAAGGCCGGCCTGCTGCGTCACAACGCACGATTGATCCTCATCGACAGCCTCGGCAGCAGTGAGGCCATCGGTATGGCCAACAACACCACCTCGGCCGACGGTGCCGGCGAGACCGCCAAGTTCACGCTCACACCGCACACCAAGGTGCTCACCGACGATGGCCGCGAGGTCGTACCCGGCAGCGGCGAACGTGGTCGGGTCGCGCTTCGCGGACGCACTCCGGTGGGCTATTACAAAGACCCCGAAAAGTCAGCCAGCACCTTCATCACGTTCGATGGTGTGCGCTGGAGCATTCCCGGCGACTTCGCCGAAGTTGAAGCCGACGGCACCGTCAAGCTGCTTGGTCGCGGCAGCCAGTGCATTAACACCGGCGGCGAGAAGGTGTACCCCGAAGAAGTCGAAGAGGCGCTGAAACACCACCCCACCGTGGCCGATGCAGCAGTGGTCGGTCTGCCCGACGAGCGCTTCGGCGAAGCCATCACCGCGCTTGTTGAACCACACGATGGCGCCGTCATCAACGAGGCCGAGCTCATTGCCCACGTGAAGATTCACCTCGCTGCGTACAAGGCACCAAAGCGAGTGCTCACCATCGACACCATCGGCCGCGCAGCCAACGGCAAGCTCGATTACAAGCGCCTCAAAGCCGAAGCCGTTGCCCAGCTCGGCGGGCCCGCCGACGCTGGTTGATCCACCGATAACCGACCGAACTAGCGGATACGGGTTCGACCTCGCTAACTTCTCTCGTTATGAGCGACGTTGGATTTGACGGCAAGGTAGCAATCATTACTGGCGCAGGCGGTGGCCTTGGCCGCCAGCATGCACTCTTGATGGCGTCGCGTGGCGCCCTCATCGTGGTCAACGACCTCGGTGGTTCGGTAGATGGCACCGGCAGCAACAAGGGCGCCGCTGACCTTATCGTCGACGAAATCCGCGCTGCGGGCGGCGAGGCAGTTGCCGACACCAACAGCGTTGCCACCACCGAAGGCGGCGCCGCAATCGTGAAGACCGCTATCGATGCGTTCGGCAAGATCGACATCGTCATCAACAACGCAGGCATCTTGCGCGACAAGGCGTTCCACAACATGGGACCCGACCTCATCGACCCGGTGCTCGACGTTCACCTTCGCGGAGCGTTCAACGTGACCCAGCCAGCATGGATCCACATGCGCGAGCAGGGCTACGGCCGAATCATTAGCACCTCATCGGCTGCGGGCATCTTCGGCAACTTCGGCCAGGCCAACTATGGCGCCGCAAAGATGGGGCTCGTTGGATTCACCCGCGTGCTCGCCGTCGAGGGCGCCAAGTACAACATCAAAGCCAACGCCATTGCACCATTGGCGCTCACCCGCATGACCGAGAGCTTGCTCGGCGCGCTCGGCAACAAGCTCGACCCAGGCCTCATTTCGCCATTGGTCACCTACCTCGCCAGCGAGCAGTGTGAGCCAAGCGGCCGACTGTTTAGCGTGGGCGGCGGCCGCGTGGCCGAAGTGTTCCTTGGCGAGACCCAGGGCTATCACCACGCCAACCTCAGCCCCGAAGATGTGCGCGATAACTGGGACACCATCACCAGTCGCGAGGGTTACGCCGTTCCGGCAAACCTCTCGGAAGAAACGGCAATGTTCTTGCCGTTCTTGGCCTAAGCGCTTCTTGCCCTAAGTGCTTCTCGGCCGAGTGGGTTCTCGGCCGAAACACACGGGACCTCGCAGGCCCAGCGCCCACGAAGTCCCGCGCGAATTGTTTAGATCTTCGGAACCGTCACTGGCGACGTATCGACCAGTGCCGTGATGTCGGTGCGCACTTCGGCAGCACCGCCATCGGATGTGCTGCTATAGCTCAGTGAGCTCAGCGCCGAACCGTTGATCGTGAACACCACATCTACCGCTGCATCACCCGGCAGCGAAAGCGCCGACGCCGGGTAGCTCGCCGTGAGCACCGTTGGCGCACCCGCGCCCGACGACGTAACCGTCACCGAAGTTGGCGCTCGAAGTGCACCGATCGGATCAGCAGGCGCCGTGTCGTCGGTGACCTCAGACCATGTGCCGTCCTTGTTCACCCATGTAGCGGTGGGGGTGACCACATAGTCAACCGCCGCGCCATTTGATGACACGTTCATGCGTGTGCTGTCGCCCACTCGGTCGCCTGCAGCGGTGACTGCTGCGGTGCCGTTCACCGTGGCCGTGCTCGAGAAGTGATAGCCCGGCGCTAACTGGTCAATGGCAGTCTGCAAAACAGTGACCCCATCGACCGCTTGATCGATTGCGATCGACGTGGCTGACGACTGGTCAGCCTGACCCGCATTGACGCCTGGATCATTCCCGCTGCACGACGATGCGAGCATTGCAACGAGCAAAGGCCCGGCTCCCCAGATGAGGAGCCGGGCCTTTGAAGGAGTGAAATCAGCCATGACCCTTGACGTCATCGCTGCCGCCGTTGCCACCGCGGCTGCCGTTGCGATCGCCGCCGTGATCGTCGTCATCGTCGTCATCGTCGTCATCGTCGTCGTCCGAATGGTCGCCGTGATCGTCGTCGCCGTCATCATCGCCGCTGACGATGCTTGGGTCCGGTGCCGCACCATTGATGTTTGGCAGACTCTTTTCGCAGCGCAGACGCACCTCAAGGCGCACCTGAGCAGTGAGCCCGGTACCGCGAGCGCTGATACGAACCTGCTCACCTGAAGCAAACATCACCTTGACGCCATCACGTTCGTGGCCCTTCACGGTGAACGCTGCATCTGGGGTAACCGTCACGGCGCCGCCATCAGCAACGTTGTAGTTGATCGTTGCTTGGGTGACTCCGTCGCACAGCAAGCCGGTCCATACATGGGCGCCGACGCCAGTGATAGCGGCTTCGGTGATCCTCGAAAGCGAGATGCGCACGACTGCTTGGGTGTTGCCGTCGTCGGTGTGCATGCCAACCCGAATACGAAGTGTGCGGGTTGCGCCAGCCTCGCTGGTGAAGGTAACCGACGACGAAACGCTTGAGCCGTCGTCATCGTCGTCGTCGTGACCAGAAGTTGTCACAGGGAGCGAACACGTAATGCCGGCGCCCGGGGTGCAAAGCACGTTGGCGAGTTCTGGCGAGCCCGCGTTGTCCACAACATCGAACGTGACGCTGCTCTCGACATCGTTACCAAACACATCGCCCTTCCAACCGCTACCGGTGCTGGCGAGTTCGGCAAGGGTGGCTGCCCGAACCGTGAGACGCTGGCCACCGTGGTTGGCACGAACGCTCACCGACATGGTGCCGGCGGTGTTGGTGAACGAAACCTTGTTGATATGAGCAGCGGTTGCGACGAGGACCGCTGGATCAACGTCGACGTTGGTGAGGCTGCCGTCGACACCTGTAGTGACGTCAACGGTGATGGGTGCGCCAAGCAAGTTGAGAGTGAAGCTTGATGCCCCCGCCACTTTCGGCGCGTGTACTGATGAGGCGCTGGCGGCTGTGCCACCGGCAACGAGTGAGGCAAGCCCAATAAAGGCGCTTGCGGTGATGAGTGCGCTTTTGCGCATGAATACCTCCCTGAAATAGATGTGAATTCGAACAACTGATTGCTGAATGCAGTCGAACTGTAATTTATGTATCGGCAGCGTTCGCCCTAGCTGGAGTAAAGACTTATCCAAGAAACCCTTACGGTATAAGGGTCAACAAGTAGCGCCACCACGTTGCTCCCAATGCGGCAGCACTAACGTGCACACCAATGGAACAAGCACCCGAAACACTCGACCTCGACGAGTTCCGCGCCTCGGTGCAGACCTGGCTCAGCGCCAACAAAGCCACCGCCCCGCGCGACTACGGCGCGATCTGCCCACCCGACCTCATCAGCGCCGGTATCGAGTGGCAGCAGCGCATCTTTGAGGCCGGCTTCGCTGGCATTCATTGGCCCGTCGAACACGGCGGTCGCGGCCTCAGCTCGGCACACCAAGCGGTATGGATGCACGAGTGCGCATTGGCTGGCGTGCCACCCGTGCTCAACATGGTGGGTCTGGTCTTGGCCGGCGGGTCGATCATGAAATTCGGAACGCCCGAACAACAGCAGCAGCACCTGTTACCTACGTTGCAGGCCAACCGCGTGTGGTGTCAGTTGTTCAGCGAACCGGGCGCCGGCAGCGACCTCGGCTCGTTGAGCACCCGCGCCGAACGCGACGGTGATCGCTTCATCATCAACGGTCAAAAAGTGTGGTGCAGCGGAGGTCGTTATAGCGACTGGGGCATCTTGATGGCGCGCACCAATCCCGAGGCAAAAAAGCACGACGGCATCTCGTTCTTCTTGTTCCCGATGAACCTGCCCGGCGTCGAGATTCGTCCGCTGAAGCAGCTCACCGGCGAGGCCGAATTCGACGAGGTGTTCTTCACCGATGTCGAGTTGCCAGCCGACCAACTCCTGGGCCCGCTGCATGGCGGATGGGGTGTGGGAATGGCAGTGCTCACAAACGAGCGCGGCCACATTGGCGCCAGCGTCATCGGACTCGAGCGACGCCTCGAATCGATGGCTCGCATTGCCGATGGCCGCGACCTCAACGCCGTACAACGTCAGTCGTTAGCCCAGCTGATCAGCCGCGGCAACGCGTTCAAGGCAATGGGGCAGCGCCAAGGTCCGGTGGCCTCTACAGCGGCGTCGCTGATGAAGCTCGGCATCACCGAGATGATGTTCGATTCGGCAATGCTCCGCGGCGACCTTGCGGGCGCAGCAGCAATGCTGGTGGGCCCCGATTCGCAAGGGATGCTTGCGGCTCCCGGCGGCCGCATTGCAGGTGGCACCAGCCAAGTGCAACGCAATATCATCGGCGAGCGCTTGCTCGGATTGCCACGCGAACCAAAGCCAACGGGCACATGATGCATCACAACTGCGGAGGCCACCATGACTGACAACGACAACATCGCCAAGAACGACACGGCCAAGTGGGGCGGCAAACACCACCCCACTGCCAGCGGCAGAAGCGGGCCCAACCTGGCCCTGCTCGCCACCGGGGTGGTTGCAGCGCTGTGCCTCGCGTTCATTCTGAAGAACAACCACGAGACATCAATCCATTTTGTGTTCTTCACCAAGACCACAACAATTCGTTGGCTGATCCTGATGACCATCATCCTCGGCGCCGTCGCCGACCGACTCTTCAGCATCTGGTGGCGCCGTCGACGCCGCAAATCTGTCGAAGCCAAGAACTAGTTCACTCGTGCCCACACCAATCAACGCCGTGTACGACCTCGGCGGCACCGGTCCTACCACGCTGTATTCGCACGCCACTGGGTTTCATGCGATGTGCTGGCAACCCATCGCCAACCGCCTCAGCAATCACCACAACATCGCCTACGACGCTCGCGGCCACGGCAACACCCCGGTCGATCCCGAGTGGATCGTCGATTGGCAAACGCACGGCGCCGATGCCGCGGCCGTGGCGGCCACGCTGTACGACAACGGACCCATGCTGGGCGTGGGCCACAGCATGGGTGGAGCCGCAATGCTGATGGCCGCACTTGCCCAGCCGCAACTGTTCCGCGGGCTCATCGTGTACGAGCCAATCGTGACGCCCCCCGAGGTGAGCATCCCCGGCAATGGTGGCGGCAACTTCTTGGCAGTTGGGGCACGCAAGCGTCGCAGCACGTTCGAATCATTCGATGCAGCGATTGCCAACTACAGCGCCAAGCCGCCGCTCAACGTGTTCGACCCTGAGTGTCTTGAGGCCTATGTGCGCGGCGGATTCGCCGAGGGACCCGATGGTCATGTGCACCTCAAGTGTGCGCCCGAGTCCGAGGCCCGCAACTACGAAGCAGGCGGCAACCACAACACGTGGATCCGCCTCGGCGAACTGCGCATTCCGGTGTGGGTTATCAGTGGGTTGCCACAGCCGATGCAACCGTCGTCGCGCATGCGCGCCCTGGCCGAGCAGATTCCGTCGGCTCGCTACATCGAGCTCGACAACCTGGGTCACTTCGGACCGATGCAGGCACCGGCCCAAATTGCCGAGATCATTGCTTCATTCCCTGCCTGACCAACCTTGTCGCAGGCCTGCTCTACGATCAACGCATGTTTCCGGTACCCAACAGCTTGTCGCCAAGCCGCGTGCAGTCGTTCCTCTCGTGCCCAATGGCCTTTCGCTTTGCCAGCATCGAGAAACTGCCCGAGCCACCCAGCGTGCACACCACCCGCGGCTCGCTGGTGCACCGCGCCCTCGAGCTGTTGTTCATGCTCGAGCCATCAGCTCGCACCAACGCAGCCGCCCAGCTGTCGCTCGATACCGCGTTCGCCGAATACCAAACCAACGCTGAGTACACCGAGCTCGGCCTCACCGAAGCGCAGTCACGTGTGTTCTTCGGCGAGTCGAGCTCGTTGGTCGATGCGTACTTCGCGATCGAAGATCCAACCAGCATTCGCGAGATTGGCCTCGAGCTCCGCCTCGAGGCCGCAGTAGGCGGACTCACGTTGCGCGGCATCATCGATCGCCTCGAGCTCGATGCCGACGGCGAACTCGTTGTCACCGACTACAAAACAGGTCGGGCACCCAGCGCCAAATACGAACAGAGCTCGCTCAGTGGCGTGCACTTCTATTCGTTCTTGTGCCACGCCGTGCTTGGTCGTCGGCCATCAAAGATCCGCCTGATGTATCTCAAGAGCGGCGACATCATCGAGCTCGCACCCACCGAGCAATCGGTGCGCGCCGTGGTCACCCGCACCACAGCCGTGTGGAAAGCAGTCGAGAAGGCCTGCCTCAAGAACGACTTCCAGCCACGCACCAGTGGCCTGTGCAATAGCTGCACCTTCAAGACCTGGTGTCCCGCATTCGGCGGCGATCCCTCGAAAGCGGCCGCAGAAATTCCGCGACCGCTCGCTACCGTTGCGGCTTCATGACTCGAATCGCTCGATGAGCACGCCCGAATCAGGCCAGACCGTGAACACCGATCAGCATTTCGGTGCCACGGTTGCGCGCCTCGATCAATGGGCCGACCATCAGCTCGAGAAGCTCCGCGGCAACCCCATCGCCGATGCGTTGTTCACCACCGCTAGCCACGTGGGCGACTTCAGCGTGTTGTGGCACATCATCGGTATTGCCCGCGGCGTCACCAACCAACAACGCTCTCGTCAGACCCTTGTGCTGTCGTCGGTGCTGGGCATCGAGAGCCTCATCGTGAACCAAGGCGTGAAGCGCCTCTTTCGCCGGGTTCGACCAACGGTGGCCGGCGACGACCGATTCGATGTGCGTCAACCCTCTACGAGCAGCTTCCCCAGCGGGCACGCCTCGTCAGCATTCACGGCAGCCACGTTGCTCGTTGCGTGGGATGGCCGCCGCACTGCCCCGATGTGGTTTGGTCTGGCGTGCATCGTGGGCCTCAGCCGGGCCTACGTGCGTATCCATCACGTCAGCGATGTGGTGGGCGGGGCCCTCTTGGGCCTCACGCTTGGCGCTATCGCCAAGCGAGTTGTGCGCAAGATCTTGGGCTAGGTCCAGCAACGCCCTTGGGCGCCGGGTAGCGCCGACCCACAAACGGCGTAGCCTCGTTGGCTATGGCCGACTCGCCCACCTTCGACAACAAGATGTCTGATGCCGAAGGCCTGATGTGGCGGATGGAGAAAGACCCGCACCTGTCGTCCACGTTTGCCAACGTGACCATCCTCGACAAGCGGCCCGACATGGACCGCATCATGCGCACCATGGAGCGCGCCACTCACGTGGTGCCCCGTCTCCGCCAGCGTGTACAACCCGCACCTGCCAACCTCACGGCACCGATGTGGGTCGACGATGCCAACTTCGACCTGAAGTACCACGTTCGCCACATTGCGCTGCCCAAGCCCGGCAACCTTCGCCAGCTGCTCGACCTTGCCAGCATCATCACCGCCGACCCGTTCGACCGGACCCGCCCGCTGTGGCAATTCACCGTGGTCGAAGGCCTGCGCGGCGGCAAGTGCGCGCTCATTCAAAAGCTGCATCACACCATCACCGATGGCGAAGGCGGCGTGAAGCTCAGTCTTGAATTTCTGGACTTTGCTGCCGACACGCCCGAGCGCCCACCGCACAACGCCGACGACATCGCCGCAGCCCGCGAGCAGTCGCAGCCCAGCAGCAGCGAAACCCTGCGCGATCTCGTGGCCGGCAGCTTGCGCATGCCGCTTGGTCTGCTGCGTCAGGTGCGCGACTTGCTCGCCGACCCCACTCAGTTGCCCGAGGCCGGCACTGCAGCCGCAGACACCATCCGCGGCATTATCAGCCAGCTCAGCGATCTCGAGCAGGCCCGCTCGCCGCTGTGGACTCAGCGTTCGCTGCGCCGCCAGATCGAGGTGTTGCAAGCCCCCTACGCCGAGACACGAGCGGTTGCAGCCAAGCTCGGCGGAAAGCTCAATACAGCGTTTCTTACCGTGGCCGCCGAGGCCTCAAGTCGCTATCACATTGCACTCGGGGCACCCGTCGACACGCTTCGCGCCTCGATGGCCATCAGCACCCGCGGCGAATCGTCAGGGGCCAACGCGTTCTCGCTCGCCCGCATTGAGGTCCCCACGGCAGCGATGTCGGTAGCCGAACGATTCATTGCAATCAACGAAGCATCACAAGCTGCCCGTGACAGTGCAGCGCCGGCGTCACTCGAGACTCTGGCGGCTGTGGCCTCGACCCTGCCCACCTCGCTGGTCACCCGGTTAGCTCGCACTCAGGCACACACCATCGACTTCGCCACAAGCAATGTTCGTGGCGCTCCCGTGGCGTTGTTCATGGGCGGCGCACAGGTGTTACAGAACTATCCGGTGGGACCACTTGGCGGGGTGGCGTTCAATCTCACCCTGTTGAGCTACATGGGCAGCCTCGACATGGGCGCGAACATTGACACTGCAGCGGTTGCTGATCCGGCATTACTGCACCGATGTCTGGTCGGCGCATTCAAAGACCTGCTGGCTATCTAGCGCCCAACGCGTGGGCGAGACGAGGCTCAGGCAGGTGCGGTGGTTGCTGGATGCGTGAGCAAGGTGCGCACATCGAGCAACAGGTCGGCGACTTCGCCGGTTGACACGAGCTCGCGACGCAGCATTTCTGCCAGCGCTTTGTCGATAACCGCCAAGGCGTCGGCAATCACTGCCTCGTTCGAATCGGTCATCGGCTGCTCCCCTCGTTTGGACTCAATCTTCATTGACTCACTGCTCACGACGTCACCGTAACTCGGTAACGCTTACTGCCGGTGCATGGTATCTCTCAAGCTTCAGATTCGCGGTCGTGACATTCGTCCGCATCTCCCAATCCGATCACACCGCATCGCCATGCCGAGGCCTACCATCTCGATAATGGATCTCTCTGGCAAGCATGTAGTTGTAACGGGCTCAGCAAACGGAATCGGCAAGGCGCTCGCCGAACGGTTCCACGCTGCGGGTGCGCGCGTGGTCGTCGCCGACCTCGATGGTGCTGGCGCCCAGCAGGTTTCGCAAGCGCTCAACGCCCTCCGCGCCGGCTCAAGCATTGGCGTCGCCGCCGACGTGTCAAGCGAACAAGGCAACGTGCAACTGATCAACGATGCAGTCGCTGCGTTCGGACCCATCGACTTGTTCTGGGCCAACGCTGGCGTGGGCATCGGCACCGACCTCAGCACCACCGAAGACGTGTGGGACGCAGCGTTCAACATCAACGTGCATGCCCATCGGTGGGCTGCCAAGCACCTGTTGCCCGGTTGGCTCGAGCGCGGCCACGGCTACTTCTGCTCCACAGCCTCGGCCGCCGGGTTGCTGTCGCAGATCGGCTCGGCGCCATACAGCCTTACGAAGCACGCCGCTGTCGCCTTCGCCGAATGGATGAGCCTTACCTACGGAGACCAAGGTCTGCGCGTGAGTTGCCTGTGTCCGCAGGGCGTGAACACCAACATGCTGCGCCAAGGCGATGAGCCAGGCGTGGGCGGCTCAAGCAGTGTGGTGCGATCGGCCGGCGTGGTGCTTGAGCCTGCCGAGGTTGCCGAGGCTGCGCTCGCCGTCATCGAAGCCGAGACCTTTCTCGTCGCTCCGCACCCAGAGGTGCTCACCTACTGGTCGCGCAAAGTCGCCGACTACGACCGTTGGTTGGCCGGCATGCGCAAGCTGCAGGCCCGCATCGTTGGCGGTTAGTCGTTGGTCGAAGCAGTCGTGCTCGAAAAGATTGGCCTGAAAGCTGGCGAAGCCGTGCGGTTCCGTCGCGGCGAAACCGGACGATGGGTGCAAGGCCGCGTGGCACGGGTCAACCCCGACGGCAGCATCACATTGCACGACATCGATGGCGCAGCGCGTTCGTTGCGTCCCGATCGGCTCGAGGTGCGCCGCCCCGGATCACGCGGGCGGCTGTCGTGGCAGAACATCGAGAATGTCGCGATCACGTGGGAACAACTCAGCCTGTGGCCCATCGAAAGCGGCTTGTAATTCTGCCGCTGCCAGCGGCCACTGCGGATCGCTGAGCGCTTTGCGCTTAGGGTGAGGCGCATGGCAATACGTCTTGATCCTTCCGACGAATACATGCACGAACTCGGCCCTGAGTCGAACTTCAACGAGAGCATGTACATCAACTGTTTCGACCCAACCCACCAGGTGGGCGGCTGGTTCCGCATCGGTAACCGCGCCAACGAGGGCTACGCCGAGATGACCGTATGCATCTACTTGCCCGACGGCAAGGTGGGCTTTATGTTCAAGCGCCCCACCATCACGAACAACGATGCGTTCAACGCCGGTGGCCTCACCTGGACCATGGTGAAGCCGTTCGAAGAACTGCGCATCGATTACAGCGGCAAGGTTGTCGTGCTCGACGACCCACTGCAGATGGCCAACCCCAAAGAGGCCTTCACCAACAATCCATACGCCGAATGCGAAGTGCACATCACCTTCACCGGCAAAGGTAAGCCCTCGATGTTTGGCGGCGAACCCGATCAGCCGCACGAGACGCCTGGCGAAGAGTTCGCGAAGGGCCACTACGAGCAACTCGTCGAAGCGCACGGCACCATTCGCGTTGGCGATCAAGAATTCGACATTGCCGGCTGTGGTCTGCGCGACCACTCGTGGGGCCCTCGCTACTGGCAGGCACCGTGGTACTACCGCTGGCTCACTGCCAACTTCGGACCCGACCTTGGGTTCATGGCTAGCCGCGTCGCCAAGAAAGACGGCCCTGGCACCCGCGGTGGTTTCGTGTGGGACAACGGCCAGATGCACTACTGCGATCATTTCGAGCTCACCACCGAGTTCGAAGGCGACGACACGTATCACCAACGCATCTCGGGTCTACTCAAGTCGTCACGCAGCGAACGCGAATGGAAATTCACCGGCGAGGTCATGGACCTCATCCCGTTGCGTAACCGTCGCCAGGACCCAGACGGCAATTGGTTGGTCACTCGCATCAGCGAGGGCATGACCCGCTGGACCATGGCTTCAGGCGAGCACGATGGCGCCGTGGGCTACGGCTTGTCCGAGTACCTCGACCAGATCATCGACAACAAGCCCGTGGGCTTCAACGAATAGATCTGTGCGCCCGCCGGTCAGTGGGCGAGCAAGAACTCGATCACATCGGGGAACGCTGCGCGGTCCTGATAAAAGAACGCATGCCCGCCTTCGTATGCACGAAACTGCGCGCCCGAGATCTGCGCTGCAATCGCCTCACCGTTTGAGGCCGGGGCGATGCCGTCGTACAGCCCAGACGCCACCAACGTTGGGCACGTGATTACCGGCAACCGGTCGTACACGTCGTGCACGCTGCGCGCCTGCAGTTGCAGCGTCTCGCCACGCAGCACTTCGGCTGGCTTCTCGCCGCCGCGCTGAGCCATCGCGTCGCTGAGCATCCGGTCGCCCGGATGAGCGTCGAACCAATCAGGCGTGAACCGCTGATCGAGGATGCGCAAACCGATCTCGGCGCGCTCGACCGGATCGAGGCTCGCCAACGTGTGCAACGGATACGACGATCCCCCGGCGCCACCCGGCGATGTGCAGATGAGGGCGAGACGCTCGAGGCGCTGCGGAAACGTGACCGCCAGCTCTTGCGCCACCATGCCACCAAAGCTGACACCCACTACCGAATAGGTGTGCCAGCCGAGATGCTCGACAAGCGCCGCAGCATCGGCGGCGTATTGAGCCATTGTGTACGGCCCATCGGGAATGCTGGTGCGTCCGAGACCGCGCTGGTCGTGTGCCACGAGATCGAAGTGTTTGGCAAACAGGCTGAGCATCGGTTGGCTGGCGGCCAGGGTGGCACCCGAACCGTTGACGAACAACAACTTTGGCGCAGTGCCCTGACGATCGCCGTAGCGCTCGTAGTAGATGTCGATGTCGTTGAGATGAGCCACGGGCATGAGCACGAACCGTACTCGCCGTGGGGCTTGCTAGGTGAGGTTGGCCGAAGCCACAAACCGAGCGCCGACCGCCGCATCGCCGATGACTTCGACGGCCTCAACCGGAATTCGGCGCCACAGTGCGAGCAACAAATCACTTGCGGGCCCACGAAGCGCGCAATCGCCTTTGGCGTGTTCGCGGGCAACGTCGAACGCATCGCCGCTCGATGTAGTGATCGGACGAATGGTCCACTCGCCGGGCACGTCGGTGCAGTGAATATGAACCGAGCCAGCAACTGGCTCAGCGTCATCGGCGATGTCGTTGACGAAGTGTTCTAAGAACTCGTCGATGCCGTCGCTGGCAAGCGTTGGCTCGATCGGGGCTGGCAGCCCGGCAGCCTGCTCGGCGTCCCAACGATGTACGGCTGTCTCTTGCGCCATGCGACGGATCACGAAGCTCACATCGTGTTGGTCCGACCATGACCACACCTTGGTGGCGGGGTCGGCTGCAGACAACACAGCAAGAACCCTCGCCAGATACTTGTCGTATGCATCGAACAGTTCGTCGTTGCTCACGCGAGTGATGAGCGTGACCTCGTTCCACTCAACAGCACGAAGGTCAACAATCGATGCCCAGAAGTAATGCACCTCGGCGTGATGCCACACCAGATCTGCCATGAGCCAACCTGGACACGACGCAACGGGTGCGTCGAGACCGGCTGCGCGCGCCGCTGCGGCAAACGCAGCGCCATCACGACGTAGTGCAGCGAGGTAATCGGCCGTGTTCACAACGCCAACCTGGTCACAGCGACGGCAGCGCCGAGGCCAACTCGCGCCACTCGGCCATTGGCAACCCAACTCCATCGGATGGCAGCACCTGCACACACACGTGGTCGGCGCCGGCATCGAGATGCGCCTGCACGCGAGCGACGATGGTCTCGAGCGACCCCCACACAACGATCGCGTCGACCAGTTTGTCGCTGCCACCGTTGAGCAGATCATCGTCGCCCCAGCCGAGGCGGCGAAGGTTGTTGGTGTAGTTCGGCAAGCCGAGGTAGGTGCTCATCGCACCGCGGGCAATTGCCCGAGCCTTGTCAGGGTCGGTCTCGAAGACTGCCATCTGCTCTGGCGCCAACAGCGCACCGGCGCCCATTGTTTCGCGAGCCAGGGCGGTGTGCTCGACCGGCACGAAATATGGGTGAGCGCCGAGTCCGCGTTCGGCGGCCAACTTCAACATCTTGGGGCCAAGGGCAGCAAGCACGCGCTGGGGCTGAGCCACTGGCGGCGCAGCGAAATACATGCCGCGATCCATCGCGTCGAGATAGGCGACCATCGTGCTGTATGGCTTGTCATACGAGTGACCGTGAATGCCTTCGACCATTGGCTGATGGCTGGTGCCAATTCCGAGCAAGAACCGATCGGGGAATGCCTCGGTGAGTGTCTTCCATCCGGCCTGCATGGTCATGGCCGTGCGGGCATGCATGCTGGCGATACCCGTGCCAATGATGAGCGACTCGGTTGCCGACAACAGCAACGCCGAGTTCGCAAACGGTTCGCGGCCCACGGCTTCGGGTATCCACACCGTCTTGTAACCAAGCGATTCGATTTCGGCAACTGCCTCGCGCGCACGCGCCATCGGCTGCATGTCGAGTTGAAATGTCCATAAGCCCATACGTCCAAGATTCATGGTCTGCAGGCTAGATGAGCGACCGTTTGATACCTCAGCCGTGGCGGCCTCAGCCGTCGATCAGCCGTCGATCAGCCAAGCATCAATGAGCTTGCGGGCGATGCTGATGCCGGGCGGAATTGAAGGCAACGCATCGCGGCGATACCACTGGGCATCGACGATCTCGCTGGGATCACACACGATGTCTCCGCTGAGGTACTCGGCTTGGAAACCAAGCATGAGGCTGTGCGGAAACGGCCACGGCTGGCTGCCCCAATAACGAACGTTGGTGACCCCAAGGCCGACCTCTTCGCGTACCTCGCGGATGACCGCGCCTTCAAGCGTTTCGCCAGGCTCTACGAAGCCAGCGAGGCAGCTATACATCGGCGCTCGAAACTGCACGCCGCGAGCGAGCAGCGCTTCTTGGTCGGCGCCTTCGCCGCGGGTGACCAACGTGATCATCGCTGGCGCCAAGCGCGGAAACGCCAACATTGCGCATGCCGGACATTTCATCGCGCGCTCGCCAGGAGCCTGAACCGTTGGCGTGCCGCATCGGCCGCAGAAGCGATGCGTGCGCGCCCACTCGACGATCTGCACCGCTCGCCCGGCGATGAGCCAATCGGTTTCGCTGGCCCTACCGAAGTAGCTGAACAAATCTGAGGCGGCACCATCGGCGGGGTCGAGGCCGCGAGGCACATCGACGCCCCACATGGCATGGCCGCCACGCATACCCAAGAAATGAAGGTCCCATTCGGAGTCGACGGGTTCGTCATGAACCCACACATTCGAGCCGACCACGTGCACGTATCGATGCGACTCGATCTCGTGGGTTGGCGGGTTCACCAAGGGGACAAACTCGGACTGATTCGTTGGTTGATTCTCTGGCACCTGCTCAGCATGGCACGGCGAGATAGCGTGAGCGCATGACAAACGTAGTGATTGTTGACGCTGTCCGTACCCCTATCGGCCGCCGCGGTGGCGGATTGGCCTCTGTGCACCCAGCCGAGTTGCTGTCCATCGTGCAAAAGGGCCTCATCGATCGCACGGGCATCGACCCCGCCCTCGTTGGCCAAGTCGTGTCTGGCTGTGTCAGCCAGGTCGGCGAGCAGAGCTTCAACATCGGTCGCACCGCCTGGTTGTCGGCTGGCTTGCCATTGGGCGTAGCCGCCACCACCATCGACACGCAGTGCGGCTCGAGCCAGCAGGCAACCAGCCTGGCCAGCGCTCTGGTGGGCTCGGGTCTGGTCGATGTGGCCATTGGTTGTGGTGTCGAAGTGATGAGCCGTGTGCCCATCGGGTCCAACTCGGGCAAGAAGCTCGGCCTCGGCGTTCCAATTCCACGCACCTACTTTGGCCAGTACGAAATGACCTCACAGTTCGAGGGCGCCGAGCGCATCGCCGACAAGTGGGGCATCAGCCGCGAAGACACCGATGCGTTCGGCCTGTTGAGCCAGCAGCGCGCCGCTCAGGCATGGGCCGAAGATCGCTTCGCTGGGCAATACATCTCCATCGATGCCCCCGACCTCGACGAAGAGGGCAAGCCAACCGGTACTACCCACCGCGTCAGCCGCGACGAAGGCTTGCGCGAGACAACCCTTGAGAAGCTGCAGTCGCTCAAGCCCGTGGCCCGCGAAAACGGCGTGCACACTGCAGGCAACTCGTCGCAGATCAGCGACGGCGCCGCCGCAGTGCTGATGATGAC
>CANNMD010000010.1 GCA_947505655.1 Acidimicrobiaceae bacterium
AAGATGAGCACGGCGAAGGTGGCGAACTGGGTAATGAAGAACGGCAGGTTTCGTCCGCCGTAAATGTGCTCGGCAAGCTGTGCGAGCACCGTGCCGCCGAAGCCGGGAACTGGCTGCAGGCGGTTGGCCACGATAGAGATTCCGAAGAAACACACGCCGAGAATGACCGCCATCCAGACGAGCGTGATCGATGCGTTCTTTGACTCTGGCTTCTTGAACGCTGGGACACCGTTAGAAACGGCCTCAACGCCGCTCAAGGCCACAGCGCCCGATGAAAATCCCTTCAGGAAGAGCAGCAGCGAGATGCCTCCGAGATGCCCGAGCTCCTCGGCGGCCAAACCAGTGTGCTGAATGGGACCAAGATCCTGCACGAACACTCGGTAGAGACCAACCACGATGAGCGCCACGAGGCTGAGAACATAGATGTATGTGGGCGGAGCAAACAACGCGCCTGATTCTTTGAGGCCGCGCAGGTTGGCGATGGTCATGACGACGATGAAGCCAACGCAGAGTTCGACTCGGTATTGCACGAGGCTTGGGAAGGCCGCCACGATGGCCGCACTACCGCCAGCGACAGATACGCAAACCGTCAAGATGTAGTCGGTGAGCAGAGAACTACCTGCGACCAACGCCGGAACCTCGCCGAGGTTTTCGCGGCTGACCACGTATGAGCCGCCACCGCTTGGGTACGCGAAAATGGTCTGTCGATAGCTGACCACCACGACAGCGAGCAGCACCACGACCATGATCGAGATGGGCACCAGCTTGGCGTAGGCGGCTGCGCCGACACCGGCGATGATGAAAACATGCAGGATCTCTTCCGTCGCGTATGCGGTGGATGAGATGGCGTCGCTGGAGAAGACCGGCAGCGCGATCTTCTTAGAGAGGCGTTGATGTTGTTCGTCGGCCGACGCGAGCGGTTTGCCGATAAGGAGTCTCTTCAAAGAAGTGGGCATGCAATTGGGAAGCTTCGTCGGTTGTGGAGACCCTGCGCAACACGAGAAATGAAATGTTCACGAAACTTGGTGGTTCTCGTGGGGTAATGCCTACGATTCGGGCGACATCTTTGGAGGACGTGCGATGCATGTTGTGATTGTTGGTTGTGGACGTGTTGGGTCGGCGCTTGCACGCGACCTCATTGAGGGCGGCCATTCGGTGGCCATCATCGACCGCAAAGCCGAGGCGTTCACCCGTCTTGGTACAGACTTTGCCGGGCAAACCATTATCGGTATCGGCTTCGACCGAGAGGTGCTCATTTCCGCCGGCATCGAACGCGCCGAAGCGGTGGCTGCGGTAACTAGCGGCGACAACTCAAACATTCTCGTCGCCCGAGTCGCTCGCGAGAACTTCGGCATCGAGCGCGTTGTCGCTCGCATCTACGATCCGCAGCGCGCCGCCGTGTATCAGCGCCTCGGCATCGCCACGGTTGCAACCGTGTCGTGGACCACCGAGCGCGTGTTGCGCCGTGTGCTCCCCGCCGAGACCGCTGTCGAGTGGGTCGACGCAAGTGCGCAGGTGTCGCTCGTTGAGCGCCCAATCGTGGGCACACTCGCCGGCCGCAAGTATTCAGATATCGAAGAAACAGCAACCGTGCGCATTGTGGCCGTCAGCCGTTTGGGTTCGGCGATGTTGCTCACCCCAGGCCTTGTGGCCCAAGAAGGCGACCTCGCCTATTTCGCGATTGCGTCGAAAGACGTCGATGGCCTGCACGACTTACTCGCCGCCCCGGCCTCACACGGTCACTAGGAACAGGAACTCGTCATGAAAGCAGTGATCGTTGGCGGCGGAAGCGTCGGTCGGTTCATCGCCGAGCAGCTCGGCAGCTCGGGCCACACCGTAGTGATTTTGGACAATGACCCTCGGGTGTTCAAGCAGTATCAAAAGGCCGAAAAGCTTGCCGGGGTTTCGTGGGTGCAGGGCGACGGTTGCGACCTTGGTGCGCTCAAGGCTGTTGGCCTGTCTGACTGCGATGTTGTCGCAGCAGTAACCGGCGACGACGAAGACAACTTGGTTGTGTCGTTACTGTCGAAGCAAGAGTTTGGTGTGCCCCGTGTTGTGGCTCGTGTGAACAACCCCAACAACGAGTGGATGTTCAATGAGATGTGGGGTGTCGACGTTTCGGTGTCTACGCCGCACCTCATCACTGGCCTGGTGCAAGAGGCTGTAGCCGTTGGCTCGTTCGTGCGACTGCTGTCGTTCGAGGGCGGCAAGGCCAAATTGGCCGAGGTCACCTTGGCCACCGACTCGCCAGCTGTCGACAAAGAGATCACTGCGCTTGGCTTTCCTCGCGATGCCACCGTGGTGGCCATCTTGCGTCACGACCACATGGTGCATCCTCGCGGCGACACCGTGCTGCGCGCCGGCGACGAAGTGATCGTGTTGGTTACTGGCGACAGCGAGACCGACGTTCGCCGCATTCTCATCGCCGAGTAGGCGCTGCATCGCCGCTTGATTTGGCGCAGCAAGTGCGCGGTCGTTGTGGCCTAGCTCGAGATCAGCGTGTACGACGGGTTCAGCATCACACGCCTACCGCGCTCGTCGTGGGCAACGCCTTCGATGACCATTGCTCGACCGTGCTCGATACCCCGAATGGCGCGTCGGCCCGTGAACACGGCAACGGCATCGCCCGTGCCATCGGATACCACGATCTCAAGCGCTGGAATGCCCTTGCGCGGAGCGACCCGAATGCGCTTCACTTCGCCGCCAACTCGCGAAGGCACACGGCACTGCAGGTCGGAGATGGGCATCAGCTTGAGATCGGTGAAGCGTTGCTGCAGCCGCTCGGTATCAAGATGCTCGGGCTTCGACTTCAGACGTTGGGCAAGATCGCGAAGTCCCATCAGCTGCCTGCAATCGCGTTCGTGAGGGCGGCGTCGAGAGCTGTCTCTTCCATAACGCCAAGAGAGGTGGTGGCCGTTCCGTTTGGCGAAACAAAGGCCCATGCGGGTTGCGCCGGCACACCGAAGCGGGCGAAGAGATCGCCGGTTTGATCGTTCATGTTCGCAAAGGTGATGCCGTGACGGTCGATGAACGCCTGCATCGAGGCTTCATCGCCGTTCCATGCCACACCGACAACCGTGATCTTGTCGGCCCACTTCTTGCTTGCCGCCTCGACCGAGGCGGCTTCTGCGTTGCACGCGCTTCAACCAGGGGCCCAGAACCAAAATGCGACGGGTTTACCGATGAACGAGGCGGCATCGATCTGGCCGCCACCGACGGTGGCCGAGGTGAATGCCAAGATGCTCGATGGCGAACTTGAGTCAGTCGTTGGCTCGGCGTTAGTGGTCTTCGCAGAGCTTTCGGCCACGGTTGTTGGCTCTGCGGTAGAGATCTTCGCAGAGCTTCCGCAAGCGGTAAGTGCGGCGGTAGCGGTGATCAAAGCGACCGCGCGTATCGCTCGCCGGTGAAGTAAAGCAGTACCCATTCGCGCAACCCTACCGAGACACGAGTGGGTGTGGGTCGTACTGGTTCGTAGTCTGTGGGGGATGAAGACCCGAACGTTGCTCCTGCTTGCGGTTACGTGTGGGCTCGTGATCTTGCTTGCTGGCAGCGTCAAGCTGTTTCTGATCACCGAGAAATCGCCGCCAGCTCATCTGGCGGTTGGCCAAAGCGCCACCATCGGCGACATGAAGGTTACGGTCGTGTCGGCCAAGCGCGAACTCGATCTCATGCTGGTTGCGGTCACGTTGGTCGGCGCCGACGACCCGAACGGAGCCACCACGTGGGTGCTCGGTTCGGGCGCCGATGCAAGCCTTGCTCCTGTGGCCGCACCGTCAGCGGTCGGTGCGCAGTGCGGCGCAACGAAAGCTGCTGAGTCAACGTCGTGCGTGTTGGCGTTCGTTACCTCGAGCAAGCGTGGCGTGTTGCGTTACGAGCGAGCGCAAGAGGCCGTCCGTTGGGACATCGATTTGCCGTAAGTGTTACTGCTAGCAACCCCTTGAGACGCCTTCATGTGGTGGCTCGCGAGGGCCGAACAGCTACGGTGACAGCCGAAGATCTCGCCCTGCGCGAGAGCAATGTGTGGAGGTGGTTGGTCTGGCCGAGCAGTTCGATCTCGTGATTATTGGGGGAGGCCCCGGAGGCTACGGAGCCGCGCTGTATGCAGCGTCGGCCGGTCTCAACGTGGCGCTCGTCGAGAAAGATGTTGTCGGCGGCACCTGCCTAAACAGAGGCTGCATTCCAGCGAAGGCGTTTCTCGAAACGGCCGCGGTGAATCGTCATGTCGTACACGCTGGCGACTTCGGCATTGAGTCCAGTGCTCCGCATGTCAACTTTGCCGTGGCTCAGGCCCGCAAGCAAAAGATCGTCGACGGTTTGGTCAAGGGCATCGGCGGGCTCATCAAGAGCCGCAAGGTCACGTACTACCTCGGCTCTGGCTCGCTTGGCGCCGACCGCACGGTCACGGTTGCGTTGGCCGAGGGTGGCACTGCGCAGGCCCAGGGCCGGGCAGTTGTGCTGGCTGCTGGCTCGGTTCCGCGAACCATCCCCGGGTTCGATCGCGGTGGTCCAATCATGACCAGCGACGAAGTGCTCATGCTCGATTACGTGCCGGCGCGTTTGGCGGTTATCGGTGGCGGTGCCATCGGGTGCGAGTTCGCATCTACGTTTGCCGACCTCGGTTCGCAGGTCACCATCCTTGAGGGGCTACCAAAGATCTTGCCGGGTCTCGATGCTGACCTTGCCAATGTTGTGGTGCGCAGCTTTAAGAAGAAGAACATCGACATTCGCACCGGCGTTTCTGTGAACGGGCATACGCCGCAAGCCACAGCCGACGGACGTGGCTCCACCACGGTTCACTTTGGTGAGGGTGAGAGCCTTGAGGTTGATGCTGTTGTGGTGTCGGTTGGCCGGCGCCCCTACGCCGACGAACTCGGATTGACCTCCACCCGTGTCAACGTCACCGAGCGAGGCTTTGTTGAGGTCGACGAGTTCTGCCGTACTGGCGAGCCGGGCGTCTACGCAATCGGCGACCTCATCAACACGCCGCAACTCGCGCACGTCGCGTACGCAGAGGCGATCTTGGTGGTCAAAGATCTGCTCGGCGAGAAGCCAATGCCAATTCGTTACGACCGGGTTCCGTGGGCCATTTATTGTCACCCCGAAGTTGCGTGGTCTGGTCTCGGTGAAGAGGCGGCGATTGCCCTTGGCTTCGAGATCGTGGTCAGCAAGCATCAGTTCAGGGCCAACAGCCGCGCTCAGATCATCGGCGAGTTTGATGGCCTGGTGAAGGTGGTGGCCAAGAAGAACGCCGACGGCAGCGCCGGCCAGGTGCTCGGTGTGCACATGGTTGGCCCATGGGTGACCGAACAGCTCAGCGGCGGATATCTCGCCGTGAACTGGGAAGCCACCGTCGCCGAAGTTGCTGAATTCATTCAGCCGCATCCCAGCCTGAGCGAGCTGTTCGGTGAGACGATGTTGTCCCTCACCGGGCGTAGTCTCAACAGCTGATTCGCACGTACGCAATGCAAGACTTGGAAGGATTTCATGGCTGACATCACGTTGCCTCAACTCGGCGAAACAGTGACCGAGGGAACGATCACGCGCTGGTTCAAAAAGGTCGGTGACGCAGTCACAGTCGATGAGCCATTGTTCGAAGTGTCTACCGACAAGGTCGACACCGAGGTGCCAGCCCCAAGCAGCGGAGTGCTGCTTGAGATTCGTGCCCAAGAAGGCGACACGGTTCCTGTTGGAGCAATCATCGCCGTGGTGGGCGCAGCCGACGGTGCCACGCCAGCACCTGCACCAGCACCTGCACCTGCACCGGCACCCGTAGTTGTTGAGGCCCCGGCGCCGCCACCGCCACCGCCCGCTCCAGCGCCCGCCCCTGTGGCACCAGTTGCCCCTGTGGTTGCCCCAGCGCCCGCCGCTGCGCCGATCAGCCCTGTTGCCGCGGCGGTTTCAGCCGCGGCCGCTGTAGCCGCCGGCGTCGACGACAACCGCTTGTTGTCGCCAGTGGTGCGCCGACTCGTGGCCGAACACAACATCGATACGGCGTCGCTTGTGGGCACTGGCCCTGGCGGAAGAATCACTCGTGAAGATGTGCTTGATCGCATCGATGCGATGGCAGCCAATGCTGCGCCTGCACCTGCACCTGCACCTGCGCCAGCTCCTGCGCCAGCTCCAGTGGCTCCTGCTCCTGTCGCCGCACCGGCCCCGGCGGTCAGCGACGACCGCGACGATGTCGTGAAGCTCAGCAAAATCCGCAAGCTCACCGGTGCGCACATGGTGATGAGCAAGGGTGTGAGCCCACATGCGTTCAGCGTTGTTGAGGTCGACTTCTCAAACGTCGATTCCACACGTAACAAGATCAAGGACTCGTGGAAAGCCGACGAAGGTTTCGGCATCACGTATCTGAGCTTTATCACCCGCGCCGTTGTCGACGCGTTACGCGAGTTCCCACATCTCAATGCCACCGTCGATGGCGACAACCTCATCGTGCATAACTTCGTCGATCTCGGCATCGCCGTAGACCTCGACTACAGCGGTCTGCTGGTGCCGGTTATCCGTGGCGCCGAGACCAAGCGCCTACGCGCCATTGCTCGCGAGATCAACGATCTCGGCACACGGGCTCGTGGTCGCAAGCTCGGCCCCGATGAGATCTCTGGTGGCACGTTCACCATTAGCAACAATGGCTCCGCTGGCAGCGTGCTCACGATGGCCATCATCAACCAGCCTCAGGTGGCGATTTTGTCTACCGATGCAATCGTGCGCAAGCCGGTTGTTGTGCGCTCGGTAGATGGTGGCGAGAGCATCGCCATTCATCCGATGGGCAACCTCGCAATGAGCTGGGACCATCGGGCATTCGACGGCGCGTATGCCGCTGGGTTCTTGGTCAAGGTGAAGGCACTGCTCGAGACCCGCGATTGGGGTGCCGAGCTCTGATGAGCTCTTCCGCCGGGCCGCTGCATGTGCGCTGGCTCGGCCGCGTTCCGTACAGCGAAGCGTTGGCGGTGCAGAACGCGTTTTTCGAACACGGATCAAGCAACCATTTGTTGCTGCTCGAGCATCGCCATGTGTTTACCCACGGTTCGCGGGCCGATGTATCGGCCAACGTGTTGGTAGACCCCGCCTCGGTGGGTGCCGAACTGCTGGCGGTGAACCGCGGCGGCGATGTCACGTATCACGGCCCCGGTCAACTGGTGGGCTACCCAGTGTTGTCGCTGAATCCCAAACACGGTGGCGCTGCTGGCCCTGCCGACACGGTGGCGCATGTGCGCAATGTCGAGCAACTCATTATCGACGCGCTCGGCGAACTGGGTGTGCCCAATGCCGGACGCCTCGCTGAGTATCCAGGTGTGTGGGTCGACCCCGACGGGCCCAATCCCCGCAAGATTTGTGCCATTGGCGTTCGCGTGTCGCGGGGCCGAAGCATGCACGGATTCGGGCTCAACGTGAGCACCGATATGCGCTACTTGCGTGAGTACATCGTTGCGTGCGGCATCGCCGATCGCCCGGTTACGTCGCTGTTCGAAGAAGGCATCGATGCGTCGATGGCCGATGTCGTCGATGTCATCGCTCGTCTCGCTGCAGTGCGTTGGGGAAACGGTGCCGCCGAGCGTCAAGACGTGGCGTGGCGTGAGCGTCCCGACGACCTGTCTGCGTTTTCACGCGGCGAAGGTCCGGGTGCGCCAGTGCGTTCGGCGAGCGACCACGGCGTGACGCAACCTCAACGCGACGACCAGGCTCGACCAGAGCCGGTGCGGATGCGGGCGCGTTTGGCGCAAGCCGGCGTGACCGAATCGGTTGCGCTCAGCGACCGCAAGCCCGAATGGTTGCGGCCCAAGGTGCGGCTTGGCGCCGAGGTGCTGGCGCTGAAACGAACCGTACGCGACCTCAATCTCGTCACCGTGTGCGAAGAAGCTGGGTGCCCAAATCTCAGCGAGTGTTGGGCCGATGGCACGGCAACGTTCATGGTGCTTGGCGAACGCTGTACGCGTGCGTGCGGGTTCTGTCTTGTCGACACGAACAAGCCGTTGCCGCCGTCGCCCGACGAGCCCCAACGCGTGGCTGAAGCCATCGAGCGAATGGCCGTGTCGCATGCAGTACTCACGATGGTGGCCCGCGACGATCTCGACGACGGTGGCATGGCTCACGTTGCAGCGTGCGTCGAAGCGATTCATCTTCGTTGTCCCACCACGCGCGTCGAGACGCTCATCTCCGATTGCAAGGGCGATGCTGCCGCACTGGCGTCGCTGTTTGCGGCTCGGCCCGATGTGCTCAACCACAACGTCGAGACCGTGCCGCGATTGCAGCGTGCGGTTCGGCCGTCCGCTGGTTATGCGCGCAGCCTCAGCGTGTTGGCGCGGGCGAAGGCGGCAGGCCTCGTCACGAAGTCAGGCTTTGTCTTGGGTATGGGCGAAACGGTCGATGAGGTCGATGGCGTGTTGCTCGACCTTGCCTCTATCGGTGTCGATGTCGTCACCATCGGGCAGTACCTGCGGCCAACGTCGAACCACTTACCGGTGCAACGGTGGATTGAGCCAGCCGAGTTTCAACGCTGGAAGGTTCTTGGCGAATCGTTGGGCATTGGTCATGTCGAATCCAGCCCGCTTACGCGTAGCAGCTATCACGCTCGTCAATCAGCCGAGGCTGTTGAGGTACGCATCGGCTGACGGGCGTTGGTTTCGGGCAGAATGGTGCCCATGCAAACTCCAGGCGCCGCAGCTCCTTTGTCTACTGCCGTATACGCCGATCGTCTCGATCGCGCACGTGCTCAGATGCGTGACAAGAACATCGATGTGCTGTTGCTTTCGCTCGGTCTCGACCTGCCGTACATCACCGGGTATCACGCGATGCCGCTCGAACGTCTCACCATGTTGGTGGTGCCCCGCGAAGGCGAAGCGCGCATGGTGATCCCGCGCATGGAAGCGCCACGTGTGGCGCCCCAGCCCGGTGTGTTCGAGATCCATCCGTGGGGAGAAACCGAGAACCCAGTTGAGATCGTTGCTCGTCTTGCACGCGAAGCTGGCGCCACGCACAACGTGGCTGTAGGCGACCAGATGTGGGCGCGTTTTCTCGTTGAGCTCTTGCCGTTGTTGCCGGGTGCTCAATATCAGCGAGCCGATGTGGTCACCTCGATGCGCATGGCCAAGGACGCCGACGAGATCGCTGCGTTGTTCGCCGCTGGCGCTGCCGTCGATCGAATTGCTGGTGAACTTCAGGCTGGCAATATCGAGTTGGTTGGACGCACCGAAGCAGCCGTGTCGGCCGATCTAGGCGAGCGCATTCTGGCCGAGGGCCATCAGGTGGTGAACTTCGCCATTGTTGCCGCCGGCGAAAATGCGGCGTCGCCACACCACAGCCCCGGCGATCGCGTGATCCGCAAGAACGAAATTTTGCTGTGCGATTTCGGTGGCACGATGAATGGCTACTGCAGCGATATCACCCGCTGCGTGTATCTGGGCACGCCACCCGCTGAGGTCGCTGATGCCTACGCGGTGCTGCAAGAAGCTCAGGCTGCAGCCGTTGCTGCTGGCGTAGTCGGTGCCCCGTGCGAAGAGGTCGACCGCGCGGCTCGGCGCATCATCACCGCCGCCGGTTATGGCGACTACTTCTTTCATCGCACCGGGCACGGCATCGGCATGGAGGCCCACGAAGATCCATACATGGTTGAGGGCAACTCGCAGCCGCTTGCGGCCGGACACGCCTTCAGCGTTGAGCCCGGCATCTATGTCGAGGGCAAGTGGGGCATGCGCCTCGAAGACATTGTGGTGGCCTCGCACGACGGCCCAGTGCCGATGAACTCGGCCAGGCACGAGTTGGTCTGCCTCGACGTGTAACCCACTACGAAAAATGTGGTGCCGCTGAGCACGTTTTTCGGTTGCGCGAGGTGTAAGAATTCGGCCATGACAGCGCTCGATGATCAGCCCGGTATCGATACCCGACTCCCATGGCACATGCGTGGCAACTATGCCCCGGTGATGGATGAGGTCGAAGCATTCGATCTGCCCGTGATTGGCACACTGCCAGCCGATCTCAACGGTCGCTATTTCCGCAATGGTGCCAACCCGATGAACGGACCCACGCTGCATTGGTTTGCGGGCGACGGAATGATTCATGGCATCCGCATTCGTGACGGCAAGGCCGAGTGGTATCGCAACCGTTTGGTGCGCACAAAGGCGCTCGCGGGTGTCGATCGTTTCGACATGACAAATGGCGCCATGGATCTCACCGTTGGTCTGGCCAACACGCACATCGTGAGCCACGCCAACCGCATCTTGGCGCTCGAAGAGGGCAGCTTGCCTAACGAGTTGTCGAACGAACTCGACACACTTGGGCCATACAACTTTGAGGGCCGTCTCGATACGCCGATGACAGCGCACCCGCACACATGCGCCGAGACCGGCGAGATGCATTTCTTCGGGTACGGATTCATGCCGCCGTTCGTCACGTATCACGTGGCCGATGCTGGTGGACAGTTGGTGCACACTCAGGCCATTGATGTGCCGGGTCCAACGATGATCCACGACTTTGCGATCAGTCGCAACTACGCGATCTTCCTCGACCTTCCGGTCACCTTCAACATCGAAGACGCAATGACGGGTGGCATGCCGTTCGGTTGGGAAGAGGGCTACGGGGCTCGCATTGGTTTGCTGAACCGCGATGCAGCGCGCCGCGGCGAGCAGCCACGCTGGTTCGACATCGACCTGTGCTACGTCTTCCACATCATGAACGCATGGGACGATGGTCCCGACGGTCACACGGTGTGGCTCGACGCTGGTCGTCACGCAAGCATGTGGCAGGGCGGCGCCGACAAGTTTGAGCCGTGCTACCTGTGGCGCTGGCGCTTCGATCTCAACACGGGCACTGTGCACGAAGAGCAACTCGACGACCGCGAGCACGCCTTCCCGCGTATCGACGATCGCCGCTGTGGCTTGCAGAACAACGTCGGCTGGGCATTGAGCTCGCGTGACCAAGGTTCAAGCGAGATGGACGGCTCGAGCGTGTTTCTCAAGTACGACCTCGGCAAGGGAACAAGCGAAGTGCACGACTTCGGCCCAACCATCGTGTCGGGCGAGCCAGTGTTTGTGCCAGCCGCAAACGGCACTGCCGAAGACGATGGCTACGTGATCACGTACCTCTACGACAAGGCCACCCAGAGTTCATCGTTCGTGGTGCTCGATGCACATGACATGAGTGCAGAGCCACTGGCGATTGTGCCGCTACCGCAGCGAGTGCCGTTTGGCTTTCACGGCAGCTGGATCGCCGACTGAAACGTTGCTCGTTGAGAACGAGTTGATTGAGCTGGGCTGGGGTTGCCCCCAGCCGGCTCGCTCATAACAGTTGGGCTCAGAGGCCTGACTTCTCGAGGATGTGGATGCCACATGCCGAGCCGAGGCCGATGACATGGGCCAAGCCAACCTTGGCGCCTTGGATCTGACGATCGCCGGCCTCGCCGCGCAGGTGATGACACACTTCCCAGACGTTGGCAATGCCGGTGGCTGCGATGGGGTGACCCTTTGACTCGAGGCCGCCCGACACGTTGACCGGGGTTGAGCCATCGCGCCAAGTTGCGCCGCTCTTGAAGAAGTCGGCAGCTTCGCCTGGCTTGCACAGACCGAGGTTGTCGTAGTGCACGAGCTCGGCAGTGGCGAAGCAGTCGTGCAGCTCAACGAGGTCGAGGTCTTCGGGGCCGATGCCAGCCTTGGCGTACGCCTGAGCGGCGGCACTACGGGTGAGCGTGTTCACATCGGGGAGCACCTGGCAGGCCTCTTCGTATGGATCAGAGGTGAGCACCGACGCTGAGATCTTGACCGCACGGCGCTGCTGCTCGAGCGACAAGGTCTTGAGCTTGGCATCGCTGACCAGCACTGCTGCGGCGCCGCCGTCGCAGTTGGCTGAGCACATGGCGCGGGTGTTTGGGTACGCGATCATCATGTCGTTCATGATCTCGTCGAGGGTGAAGCGCTTCTGGTAGGCAGCCAACGGGTTGAGCGTTGAGTGAGCGTGGTTCTTCTCGCTGATCTGAGCGAACAACTTGAAGTCGGCGCCGCCGTACTTGTGCGCGTATTCCATGCCGACCTGAGCAAACACGCCAGGCATGGTGTCGGTGCCAATGCGGCCATCGGTTGAGGCCACTGCGCCGTAACGGCCGAAGCGGTTCCAGGTCTTGCCGTCGTCTTTGCGGTTGCCGCCGGACAACAGGCCAACGCCGCTGAGCTTCTCGACGCCTACAGCGAGACCGAAGTCGCACTCGCCGCTCTTGATCGACATGTAGACCACGCGCAACGCCGTGGCACCGGTGGCGCAAGCGTTCGAGACGTTGTAGGCCGGGATGCCGGTCTGGCCGATCTGCTTTTGGATCATCTGGGCAATACCGCCGCCGCCCATCAGGCAACCTGCGGCCAACACGCCCATGTCGGCCATGGTGACACCGCCGTCGGCAAGCGCGGCCATCGCTGCTTGCGCAGCGAGGTCGACGGTGTCTTTGTCGGTGTGCTTACCGAACTTGGTCATGTTGATCCCGAGGATCCAAACGTCGCCGCTAGACATGGCTGCTCCTTACAAGTGAGTTCTAAGAGTTCTTATTGGTTGATGAAGAAAATGAAGAAAGGGTGCTGATCTGCGTTGCAGATCAGGAGACAGGTTCGAAGGCGAAGTTGACGGCTTCGGTGCCGGCGTCGTCGGCGCCGACGACGTAGGTGGTGAGGCGCACCTTCATGCCGAGCGAGACGTGCTCTGGGTCGGCAGTGACGTTGGTGAGGTTGCCGCGAACGCTGGTGCCGTCGCACTCGATGATGGCCGACACGAACGGCACAGGGATACCCGGCGCTGCGAACGAGACGATGGTGAACGACCGCACGAAGCCTTCGGTGGCGATGTCAGCGTCGGCGAACGACGTGCCAAAGCACGATGCGCAGGCGTTGCGGCGATCGAAGAACCGGGCGCCACACGAGGTGCACTGGTGGGCAACGAGGTGAGGGGTGGGAGCGAGATGGAGATACTCGACGAAGGGGATCTGTTCGGACACACATGCATTCTTAGGTACTTGGTGGACAAAAGGCAAAGTGGAGGACACGCCCGATCACTCACTCGTGCAATAACGTCACGTGGAGATTCGCTGAGAGGGGCCGCAATGTTGGATGTAGTGATCACCGGAGGCAAGGTCATCGACGGCACCGGCCGTGCTGCCGTAGCTGCCGATATCGGAATTCGCGACGGCATCATCGTCGAGATTGGCGATATCACCGAGGCTGCGCACCAACATATTGATGCCACCGATCAGGTGGTGACCCCTGGGTTCATCGACATCCACACCCACTACGACGCGCAAGCTTTTTGGGACACCACGCTGAGCCCATCGCCATTGCATGGCGTCACTACCGTGATGGGTGGCAACTGCGGTTTCACAATCGCGCCGCTTGCCCCCGAAGACGGCGACTACCTGATGCGTATGTTGGCCCGAGTCGAGGGCATGCCGCTCGAGTCACTGCAGCAAGGTGTGCCGTGGGACTGGCGCACCACTGGCGAATACCTCGACCGTCTCGACGGCACCTTGATGCCCAACGCTGGTTTCTTGGTTGGGCACTCGGCCATTCGGCGCAGCGTGCTCAAAGACCAAGCCACCGAGCGAGCGGCCACTCCCGAAGAGATCATCAAGATGCAGAACCTGTTACGCGAGGGCCTCGCAGCCGGCGGCATGGGTTTTTCTTCCACATGGTCAACCTCGCACAACGACCACACCGGCTCGCCAGTTCCGTCTCGCCATGGCACCCGTGAAGAGCTCGTTGCTCTGTGCAGCGTTGTGCGCGAGTTCCCCGGCACCACACTTGAGTTCATCCCTCAGGTCGGTCGCTTCACCGACGAGTCGTTCGATCTCATGGCCGCGATGAGCGTGGCGGCTAACCGTCCGCTCAACTGGAACTTGTTGCAGGTCCAGGCACAAAACTGGGAGCAGGTGCAGCATCAGCTCACGGGCGGAGACATTGCCGAGGCCAAGGGCGGGCGCGTCTTGGCGCTCACGCTGCCCGACACGTTCCGTCTGCGCCTGAACCTGCGCAGCGGCTTCGTGCTCGACATCTTGCCGGGCTGGGACAAGCTCATGGCGCTCGATCCTGCGACCAAGCTGGCGATGCTGCGCGATCCTGCGGGCCGCGCCGAGATGAATCGCCTTGCGCAATCGGCGCCAGAACCGCTGCGCTCGTTGGCCAACTGGGGCACCTACACGTTGCTCGAAACCTTCAGCGAAAATTGGAAGCGGTTTGAGGGACTGTCTATCGGCGCCATCGCCACCGAACTCAACAAAGACCCGTGGGACGCGTTGGTCGACATCGCGATCGACGACGATCTCAACACCGTCATTGCCAGCATGGATACCGGCCAGACCGACGCCAGTTGGGAAAAGCGCGTCGAGGTGTGGCGCGACCCTCGTGCCATCGTTGGCGCATCCGACGCCGGGGCACACCTCGACATGATCGACAGCTTCAGCTACGCCACCACATTGATTGCTCGTACCACCGTCGATCGCGAGTTGCTGCCACTCGCAGAAGCCGTGCACTATCTCACCGGCGCGCCGGCAGCGTTGTACGGCCTGAAGGGTCGCGGCACGCTGGCCGTGGGTAACGCTGCAGACATCGTGGTGTTCGATCGACACAACATTGGTCCAGGCGAGGTATTCACCAAGTTCGACCTACCTGGCGGCGCTGGTAGGGTCTACGGCGAGGCCAACGGCATTAGTCATGTGCTCGTGAATGGTGTGCCATGTGTGCAGCACGGCGAGATGCTCGATGCGCGCCCTGGCACCTTGCTGCGCAGCGGCCGAGACACAAACACCGTGCGGGTGCAGTAACCCGTTGGCCTACTAGCCAGCGAGCGAAGTGTTGAACAACTTGACATCGATCGTGTCGGTCAGCTTGGTGAGCGTGATCTGCAGGTCGGGTGTGTCTTGGTAGGCGAGCATTCCGTTTTCGAGCACGCAGTACTTCTTGGTGCCACTGGTGAAGCTGAGTTGCACACACGTGGCGTTCTGATCGACAAATTGCTCGACCGAAGCGATCGCCGGGCCAACCATCGTGGTGACATCTTGGCGAATGCGTGATGCCGGCGCGGCGCCATAGAACTCGTGAGTCACCGAGAGATTGCTGATGGTGGCATCGTTGGCGGTGATTGAGCACTGCCCGGTAGACAACGTGCAGGTGCGGAAGCCGCCCACTGATTGCAGGAAGCGAATGTCGCCAAAGGTGATTGAACGCTCGCTTTCGTTCTGGATCGCCACGGTGACGGGCGTGACGATATTGCCGAATCGGGTCAGTAGCGAGTAGCTCGCGGTGAACGGGCCGATGGATGTATCGAGCCTGCTCAGCACTGCCTCGATAGCTGGGTCTGATTGCGATCCGAACGACGGGCGCTCGCCGGTGATGCACCCGCTGAACAGCAGCGGGGCGGCAATGGCGAGGGCGAGAGAGCGGAAGAGACGCATACAAGTTGCGATCGTAGGGGATGAACTGAGGGAAACGGTGTCTGTCGCCCCTTGCGCGCCTATCGTCGGTGATCGTGATCCGTATCGACGCCGCCACCGTATTGCTGCAGTGGTCTACCGGTGGATTGTTTTTCTTGTGGTTCACCACTCGACGCCGACTCGTTGGCGCTGGCTACGGCTGGCTGCTGCGTGGCGTCTATTTGCTGTTGGCCTTTGGCGCGTTGGTGTGCGGCCTGCGCTTTGGTTCCGAAGTTGTGCGCGAGATCGCATCGTTGGGTGTCGGGCTTGCGGCTCTGGTCGCGCTGGTGATGTCCATCGTGCACCGCCGCGACGATCGCTTTGCTCCGTGGCTCGATCTGGTGGCGCCAGCGATTGGTCTCGTGGGCCTTGTCGCCGCTGGCATTGGCGCAGGAGGCAACGATTTGGTCGCAGTCATCCGCACGGTGGTGGGCGCAGCCTTTCTTGGTGCGGTCACCGACGCCATGTTGCTTGGCCACTGGTATCTGGTGCAGCCAGGCCTGCCTCGCGGCCTGCTGAACGAATTGGTGCAGGTCACGCAGTATGTGTTGCCTATTGAGGTGGCCGCCTTATTGCTGCCCACAGGCATGCTCAGCGTGCTCAGCGGCACTGTTTCCGACGGATGGAACGGCACGCTCGGGTACTTCTGGGTGGCGTGTTCGATCACCACGGCCGTGTTGTGTTGGGTCACCAAGCGAGCGCTTCGTGAGCGGTATTACTCGGCAGTGATGGCCGCTACCGGACTGCTGTATCTCGCAATTCTCACCGCTTTCGGCACCGACCTGGTTGCCCGAGCGGTGCTTGCTGGCTAGTCCGGCTTTAGCATCGGCGGTCATGCAGCAGATTCCGCGCACCCTGTTCAACGACGACCACGATCAGTTCCGCACCGCCTTTCGAGCGTGGCTCGACAACGAGGTCGTTCCGAACCATGAGCAGTGGGAGCGCGATGGCCTCGTGTCCCGCGAGATTTGGCTCGAAGCCGGACGACACGGATTCCTTGGTCTCACGGTTCCCGAGAAGTTCGGTGGCGGCGGAACCGACGACTACCGCTTTGCAGCAGTGATGGCCGAAGAGATCGGCATGACCGGTGTCATCGGTAGCGCCAACGGCATGACTCTGCACAACGACATCGTGCTGCCTTACTTCATCAGCCTGTGCAACGAAGAGCAGCAGCAGCGTTGGTTGCCCGGCATGGTCACCGGCGAACGCATTGGTGCAATCGCAATGACCGAGCCGAACACCGGCAGCGATCTCGTGGGCATCAAGACCACAGCGGTGCGCCACGGCGACTCATTTGTGGTGAACGGCGCCAAGACGTTTATCTCGAACGGCATCCTCAGCGACGCCGTCATCACCGTGGTGAAGACCGATCCATCAAAGGCGCATCGCGGGATGAGCCTGCTTGTGCTCGAGCGGGGCATGCCCGGCTTCGAGCGTGGACGCAACCTCGACAAGATGGGCATGCACGCTCAAGACACCGCCGAGTTGTTCTTCACCGATGTCGAGGTGCCCGCCGCCAACATGCTTGGTGACGAAGGCATGGGCTTCATGTACTTGATGACCAACCTCGCTCAAGAGCGCCTCGGTATCGCGATTGGCGCTGTGGCGGTTGCTCAAGCAGCGCTGAACTGGACAGTTGACTACACCACCGAGCGCAAGGCGTTCGGGCAATCGATTGCACACTTTCAGCACAGCAAGTTCTTGCTCGCCGAACTCGCGACCGAGGTGCAGATTGCGCAGGTTTACGCCGACCGCTGTATCGAGTTGCATCTCAACCAAGCGCTCACTGTCGAGCAGGCCGCGGCCGCCAAGTTTTGGTGCACCGAACTGCAGAACAAGGTGGTCGATCGTTGCGTGCAACTGCACGGCGGTTACGGCTACATGCGTGAGTACCCCATCGCTCGGGCGTGGGCTGACAGCCGCATTCAGACCATCTACGGCGGCACAAGCGAGATCATGAAAGAGATCGTCGGCCGCAGCGTTGTGGGTGGCTAGCGCTGAGGCGCGAGCCGCTGACTTCACTGCGGCGTTAGTCGGTGTAGAAGATCGACGGGTTGACGATTGCCCGCCCCAAGAGCAGATCGTGTGCAGCATCGCTCACGCCGATTTCAGCACATGCGTCGTCGTAGCTCTCTCGGATCAGGGTGACGCATTCGTCGATCACTGAGGCGGCTTTCGAACCTGTGAGGCCATAGATGGCCGCGGCGTCCTTGCATGCGCTCAGGCGTGCGCGTCGCTCGCCGTTGGGTCCGTACGCCATGGCCAAATACGTCTCGCCAGTGGTGCGCGGCTGCGGGCAGATGTCGTACGCGGGTGTGAGTTCGAGGGTCGTGCCGTCCCAGAACGCTGCGTGGTTGCGGGCATGGTCGTCGGTGTTGCCGAGGATCACGTTGACCACGATTCGGCGGAACAGTTCGTGCAGGGTTGCCGTTGGCGTCACGAATTTGAGCCGGATCAGGTCGGCGAGCTCGGTGTAGGTGGCGTGTCTGGCGGCGAGTTCGTGTAGGCCGAGCAGTGACAGCGCACTGATGACCTGGCGGCGGGTTTCAGCGCCCGGGCGGTCGAACCGGTCGACGAGCAGGACATCGCGACCGGCGGCCGTGATCAACTTGGCTGGGGCGGTGTGCACCCCGCATCGGCGGGCGAGTTCCATGCCGAGCGCCTCGGCCTGCATCCACGGGAAAACATCGGTGGCCACCGAGAACTTGGCGATCATTTCCTTGCCGTCGGCGGTGACGAGCGCCTTCGGACGGGCGCCGCCGACTGATGAGCCAAACGTGAGCGCGTCGTCGAGTTCGCGCGAGAACGGCACGCCCCGTGCGAGGCGATCGCCAGCTTCGACGAGCTCAACGAGCGAAGCATGTGTACTGCGCGGGGTGTAGAGATCCGGTGCGGTCTGTATGTCGAGCGCCCCGATCCGATTCGAGCCAGATTCGAGCAAGTAGGTGAGCAGCGGTACATCGGCGGTGTCGACGGCATTGCGGCCGACCTGTCGGCGCAGAATGACTTGCTGCCCCCACGAGTCGGGGGCGGCATCGCGAATGACGCCATGGGCGTCGAGGCCAGTCGGCGGGCGCTGCGGTCCTTTGATCAGCGGTAGTCCGGGGCCGTGAACCGAATCGGGCTGCAGGGCGATGGCGTTGGGCCGTTCTAGATACGAGCGTCCGTAGGCGAAGACAAGTTCGCCACCATTGGCTTGGACGATGCCAGCAACCACGGGGTCCGTAGCGCCAGGGAGCCATACCCACACATAGGCCTGCTGCGGGGAGCCCTCAGAAGTTGTCATCGACCGTCACCTGGCGGACACGAATGCGTTGGGGCAACAGTGCGAGGTCTCGTTCGCCGCGTGCCGCGAGATCTGCGAGTTCGCGGCTGTCGGCGCCGAACAGGGGGACGTTGAGAATCATGGCCACCTCGAAGTACAGGCCGATGGCCGCGTCCGGATCGCCGCGCTCGATTCGACTGAGCGTGACACGGGTGATCCCCGCTCGCTCCGCGATCTCGGTACTGGTACGTCGCTGTTCGCGGCGAGCGGCGCCAAGGTGCAGCCCGAGCACACGAACGGCGTCGGTGGTGGTGTTCAGATGCCTACGAGCCATTGGACCTCCTCTTCCACATTGCTTTGCATAGCGTACTGTTCTTTAGAGGTTTAATGTACTCTACAGTATGCAGATGTCGGCGTTTAGGCGCGAGAACGAACGCCGCGGCTGGCAGCGAGGCCAAGCACAGCGCACAGCGCCGCCAGCGCGAAGTTCACGCCGATAGCGCCCTGCAAGGTGGCCGAGGTGCGATCAGCGAACGCAACCGTGGAGCCGCCAATAACACCCATCATTCCGAAGCCCAGCGAATCGGCGAGATGGATCTGGCTGCTGATCTCGCCTTCGCGTCCGTCGTCGGCGTAGGTCATCGAGGCAACGGTGGTGGGGTTGAACAAGATGCCCATGCCGAAGCCGCCGATGGCCCAAGTGACGAACACCATTGGCAACGGCCACGACGGCGACAACACTGGTGTCACCGTGGCGATGCCAATCAGCAAGAAGCCAAACCCCATACCCGACACTCGGCCTGGGTCGATGCGGTCGACGCGCCGGGCTGTCACTGCCTGGCCGATGGTCCACGTAATGGCTGCGCCCGAGATGACGAAGCCCTGCACGATGGGTCGAGCGCCGTGGAGTCGGTCGGCTGCAAGAGGTACGAAACTGTCGACACCTAAGAATGTGGCGGTGGCGAGAAAGCGAACCGCCACGATGGCGGGCAGGCCGCGTCGGGCGCGAAACACCCCTACCGGGAGCATGAACCGCAACGCGGGAAGGGCAATGGCGATGCCGGCAATGCACAAAAGTGCCGCCAGGAGCAGGTGTTTGTTCTGGAGCCCGGCGGCCAGAATGCCCACTCCGGCCGAGGCCTGAAAGGCGCGGTGCAAGCGCGTTGGTCGGCGATCGATGATCGCCTCGGACGGTGCGAGGTGCGTCATGGCGCGAGCCGTGAGCAACGCAACTGCGGCGGCAAGTGGAGCGATGCCGATGAAGACCCAACGCCATCCGGCGCGGTCGACGACGACGCCGGCAACAACCGGGCCGAGCAAACTGGGCAACACCCAGCCAGCGCTGAGGTATGCGTACATCGAGGCTTGGCGCTCTTCCGGAAAGGCGCGGCGAACGGCGATATACGACAGGGGAGCGAAGCCGCCGCTTCCGGCACCCTGCAGCAGTCTGCCGATGAGCACCAAGGTCATCGACTGTGCCGAAGCGGCAACGACGAGTCCGATCAAGAAGATTCCGATACACACGAGGAACGGTCGGCGCACACCGTGGAGATCGGCTTGTTCGCCAGCCCACACCAGTGCCACGAGGTCGGCCAGCATGTAGGCCGCAAGGGTGGCGCCGTACAACGAGTCGCCGTGAAGTGCATCGGCGATGGTGGGCAGCGCCGTAATGACGGCGGTTGTTTCGAAAGCAACAAGCGTGACACTGAGTACGAGTCCAACGGCGAGCGCGCGCTGGCTCGCGTCGAGGGGGGCGCGTGTCATCGTGGCCAGTCTAAAGACGAGCCGTTGTGTTTATCCCCGGGCGACAGATGGGGCCACGAGCGGCCACGGCTGCGTGCGCTCAATCATGAGCGAGGCGTCGAGCAGCAACTGCTCGGAGTAGTGGCGGCCAACGATCTGCAGACCAATGGGCAAACCATCGATGGTGCCGGCAGGAACGCTGACTGCCGGGTTGCCGTGCAGGTTTGCGGGGAACGTGAGACGACCGTTGTTGGCGGCGCCAGCAGTGATGCCACCGAACTCGCTTGGCAACGGGCCCTCGGCTCCGAACGCGATGTCGGGGTTGCTGGCCGTGATGACAAAGTCGACCTCGGAGAAGATCTGAGCCATGCGCTCGTTGAGTTCCATGCGACGGTCTTCGATCTTGGCGCGTGCCTCGACGCCATAGCGACCCATCGTGTGCTCAAGGCCACTGCGAATTTCGGGGGTGAGCACGTCTTTGCACTCGGGCCAATAGGCGGCGAGTTGCGAGTGAATCTCGATCATGCCGCTGATGGACCACGCCGCGCCCATGTTGGGCAGGCTGATGTCGACGCCGTCGATGCGGCGCATGCCAGCGTTGGCGATGAGATCGTCGGCAACGTTTTCGAGCACGACCCACATGGCGGGCGAGATAACGGCGCCGCCCCAGTCGGGAACCACAGCAACGCGCATGCCGCGCAATGACTCGGTGTGAGTACCGAGTTCGTTTTCCCAACCACTGGTGCGGGGCAGGCTGAACTGGTCGCGGGCGTCGTAGCCGTTACACACGTCGAACCAGCGGGCGGTGTCGCGCACTGAGCGGCTGAGACAGCCAATGGTGACGGTCATGTTGCCGATGGGGGTGCGTGGGGCTCGTGGAATGCGGCCGAAGGTTGCCTTGAGGCCGAAGAGTCCGGTGAAGCCAGCGGGGATGCGGATTGAGCCGCCGCCATCGCCGCCCGAAGCAATGGTGACAAGACCGCCGGCGACTGCAGCGCCCGTACCGCCACTCGACCCGCCAGGGGTGTGCGCCGTGTTCCATGGGTTGAGGGTGGCACCGTGCAACACGGTGCGGGTGAGGTTGACTCCGCCGAACTCGCTTGAGGTGGTCTGGCCGGCCAGCACGGCGCCGCCTTGGGTGACCATGCGGTCGATCATGACCGATGTGTGCGTGGCCACGTGATCGGCAAACACCACACATGCCTCGGTGGCGGGCCAGCCGGCAACCGAGTCGAGTTCTTTCACGCCGATGGGCACGCCGCCAAAGGGCAGCGAGATGTCGGCCTGCTCGGCGGCGCGCATGGCCTCTTCGCGAGGTGTGTACGCGAAGGCGTTGAGATCGCTTGCATCGATCGCGTCGTAGGTGGCCTGCAACTCTTCGGCTGGCGAACGCTCGCCGCTTCGGAATGCTTCGACCAATGAGCAGCTATCGCCTAACCACGGTGTGTTCGCCATGTGGCGCACGATAGTTGCAGATGGTTCGCCTGCCGTACTCCTGCGGTTGCGTTCGTCAAAATCGATTGATCTGTCGATAGCTGTCCGCGGCCCATAGAGTCGGCAGCGTCATGGATAGCCGCGCCTTTCTCGATCTTCGTCCGAGCCACAACCCATATCGCTGGAGCCTGCCGGTCACCCCGGGGCTGTCCACATGGGGAGGGTTCTTGTTTGGCGGTTGTGGGCTGGGTGCAGCGATTTCGGCGCTCGAGCAAACCTCGGGTCGCGATTGTGTTTGGGCCACGGGGCAGTACTTGTCGTACGCAAAGCCTGGCGAGGTGATGGACATCGACATCACAATGGCTGTCGAAGGGCACCAGATCTCGCAGGCCCGCGCGGTGTGCCATGTCGGCAACCGCGAAATCCTCACCGTGAACGCGGCGCTCGGTCATCGCGAGATCGAACACTCGGGCCAATGGGAGACCATGCCCGATGTGCCGCCACCGTCGCAGTGCGAGGCCCGCGATTACCGCTTGCCGGCCGACGGCACCATCAACGAACGCCTTGAGCAACGCATGGTGAAGGGCCGCGACCTTGAGTCGCTCGACGGTGTCCATGGCGATGGTCAGGTACTGCTGTGGGCGCGTATCCCCGATGTGATCGATGGCGTCGATGCCACAACGCTGGCCATTCTCGGCGACTTCGTGCCGATGGGTGTGGGGCAAGCGCTTGGTGTGCGTGGCGGCGGCAACAGCCTCGATAACACATTGCGGGTGGCTCGATTGGTGCCTACCGAGTGGGTGTTGCTCGACATTCGGGTGCATGCCGTGGGTCGCGGGTTCGGCCATGGACTTGTGCATATGTTCGCCGAAGATGGCACGCTGATGGCCACTGCCAGCCAAAGCTGCATAGTTAGGTACTGGAAAGGCGAGCCCGATGAGCCTCGCCCAGCGTCTCAGCAAGGGGAAACGAAATGAGCACACCACTTCCAAAGCGTCCGGGTATGACCGTGCCGTTGCCGGGACCGTTGCATAGCCATCGCGAGAAGCTCAGCGAGCTCGCCGATCTGGGGTACACCGACATCTGGTCAGCCGAGAGCGATGGCGCCGATGCCTTTACTCCGTTGGCGATGGCCGCAGCGTGGGAGCCCCGCCTTCGTCTGGGCACCGCAATCGTGCCTGCCTACACGCGTTCGCCAGCATGCTTTGCGCAGAGTGTGGCCAGCATGGCCGACGCCGCGCCTGGTCGATTTGCGATTGGCATTGGCTCGAGCAGCAACGTGATTGTCGAGCGCTGGAACGGCGTGCCGTTTGTAGAGCCGTATAAGAAGGTGCGCGATGTCGTGCGCTTCTTGAAGGATGCGCTCAGCGGAGAAAAGGTGTCGAAGCAATACGACACGTTCAAGGTCGATGGGTTTCGTTTGGGCGTGCGCCCAGAGCAGCAGCCGCAGATTCTGGTGGCAGCGCTGCGCGAAGGCATGTTGAAGCTCGCTGCACGCGAGGCCGATGGCGCGATCATTAACTGGCTGTCGGCGCAAGACGTGACCAAGGTGGCGGCCGTAGTGAACGATGCTGCCGGTGGCGAGCAAAAAGAGATCGTGTGTCGCATCTTTGTGTGCCCCAGCGAGAACGCTGATGTGGTGCGCGCTGCGGGAAAGTTCGCGATTGCGGCCTATCTCAACGTGCCCGTGTATGCCGCATTCCATGAGTGGCTCGGCCGTGGCGAGATGCTGCAACCGATGTGGGACGCATGGAAGGCAGGCGACCGCAAGGCCGCGTTGGCTGCAATTCCGGATCAGTTGGTTGACGACATCATCGTGCATGGCTCGCCAGCCGAATGCCGTGCCAAGATTCAGGCCTATTTCGACAACGGCGTGACCACGACCTCGCTGGCAATTCTGGGTCTTGACCCAGAATTGAAGCACTGGCAGGCAGTGCGCGATCTGGCACCCACCGCCGGCGTGTAACCGCGGGTCAGGCTGCGATCTGGCGTGACGAGCGAGGCTCGGGGGCGGTGTTCGTTGCACGGGCTGCGGCCTGCGCTGCAAGCTGCGCTCGTAGTGCCGATACATGGGCGAGGCCCGACACCCGCGTGTGCTCGCTGAGGCGAAACTGCAGGGGCACCGGTGCCGAGGTGTTGAGAAGCGAAAGTTGTTCGGCAGCGCCCGGTGTGCTGGCGAGTTCTGGCGTGTTGGCGATCGTGCTCATGTGGTGATGATGACCAATGGGTGTTACAGGGTTACGTAGCGTTCTAGGCTGCGGCGATGACGACCCATGAGCGTGAGGATCACTCAGCCGGCTACGACGGCGAGGTACGCGATGCGTGGCGTGCCTACGGAGACCCGCGGGTCATCACGTCGGTGGTTGAAGTCAGCGCCAAGGTGTCAACCAACCATGTGTACCGACTGCACCTCGACGATGGCGGTAGTGCTATCGCCAAGGTGTCGTCATATGGCTCGTACTACTTGTTTCGCGAAGACCACGATCGGATTCATCGATCTCGCGAACTGTTGCAGGACACCCGTTGGGCTGGCCTGCTCGCCGATGTTTTCGTTGAGCGCGACCAGCTGCCCGGCGGCCCTTCGCAGCGCACTCGACCCCCTCGCGTTTTCACTCACTACAGCGGCCAGCTGTGGACGGCGTTCTATCAAGACGTAGCGGTGGATCAGTCGTTGCCGCGGGTGCTGTCCGATGCTCAGATTGGCGAGCTCGGCGAAGAGATTGCATTGCTGCATCGCGACTGTGCCGACGTCGCCCGGCGCATTCCGCTCACCTCGAAGTCGATCAAGTCCGATGCGATCCATCTGCTCGACCTGTTATCCGACAAACATTCGTCGCTGAAGTTTCAATACAACGCCGAGCAGAAGCAGTATCTGCGTCGGCAGTGTCACGAGTTTCTCGAGCAACTCGATCGCTTCGGCTACGACGACTGGTCGAAGATTCCGGTGCTCATCGATTGGAACCTCGGCAACTTTTCGGTGTCAATGGATCAACAGCAGATTCGTTTGTTCAGCCGCTGGGACTACGACTGGTTTCGCATTGAGCCGCGGCTGCTCGACTTCTATTTCTTGTCGCGGGTGTCGAGCGCCACGGGCGACCGCACGGTGTTTTCGTACTCGCCACACACATTGCTCGAACCGCGTTTCAAGAAGTTCTTGACGGCGTACCACCGCATTTACCCGCTCAACGAAAATGAACTGTTGTTCATGCGTGAGGTGTATCGGTTCTTCATCTTGAACTACGTGGTGCGCGAAGGCGACAACTTCTTCCAGCCCGAATACTGGCGTCGACTGCAGCAAGAGGCTGTCACGTTGTGCTTGCCCGCGGCCGAGCGTCTCGATCTGCGACCGTTGCTCGACATTCTGGGCTAACCCGCAGCACCTTGCGCGCCTACGCTGGGGCGATGAGGATCAACGTTGCGGTTATCGGTGCTGGCTCGTGGGGAACCACGGTGGCCGCGCTTGCGGCCGAGAACACATCAACAACGTTGTGGTCGCGTCGTGGCGACCTCGCCGACGCAATCAACAGCACGCACGAGAACTGCGACTACTTGCCCGGATTCTCGCTGCCCGAAAGTCTTCGTGCCACGAGCGATTTGCGCGAGGCGGTGAGCGCCGCCGATGTTCTCGTGATGGCGGTGCCGTCGCATGGCTATCGGGCGGTGGCAGCCGAGGCGGCGCCATACCTGCGGCCGTGGGTGCCGGTGGTCAGCTTGGTCAAAGGGGTCGAGCGCGATTCGTTGAAGCGCATGAGCGAGGTGACCGCCGAGGAGATGCCGGGCCATCCGGTAGCGGTGCTCGCGGGACCCAACTTGGCGAAAGAGATCTTGGCCGGACAACCTGCGGCGAGCGTCGTGGCCATTGACGACGAGACAATCGCGCATGAGCTCCAGCGCATCTTCACCCGACCGAGCCTGCTCATCTATACCAACCCCGACGTCGTGGGATGCGAGGTCAGCGGTGTGGTCAAGAACATCATCGCGATTGCCGCTGGCATGGCCGAGGGCATGGGCTTCGGCGAGAACAGCCGTGCCACCATCATCACCCGCGGCCTTGCCGAAATGAGCCGCCTCGGATTGGCGCTTGGCGGCAACGCACTCACGTTTGCGGGCCTGGCGGGCATCGGTGACCTCGTCGCTACGTGTTCATCGAAGCAGAGCCGCAACAACACTGTTGGCTTGCAGCTCGGGCAGGGGCGCAGCATCGACTCGATCCTTGCCAGCATGAGCATGGTTGCCGAGGGAGTGAAGAGTTCGTCTTCGGTGTTGGAGCTTGCTCGCCGATACGGTGTGGAGATGCCGATTACCGAACAGGTCGTCGCCGTGTGTCATCACGGCCGGTCAGCCAGAGACGCCATGACATTGCTCATGCAGCGCAGCATTAAGAGCGAGATCGGTTAGATCGAGATGAACACAATTGGTGTCTTGGGCCGCCATTGGCGCGCCACTGTCAGCGCTGCTGGCGTCATTCAGCCGTGGGGTAATGGCGATGAACCGTCGCTCGAGTGGTTCATTGCTGCCGACGATCGTTGGCATGTGCCATCGCAAGAGGCGGCTGTTCGCCAGCGTCGTATCGACAACGCTCCCATCTTTGAAACGCGTTTGCGGGTGCCCTCGGGCGACGCAGTGCAGCGCGTGTGGTGCGTCGCCGATGGTGGCGGCTACACGGTCATCGAGATCGAAAACGAGTCGACCCTTCCGTTCGCAGTGGCGTTCAGTCGCAACGACATCTTGTCGGTGCGGCCGCCAACGAATGTGCCCATTGAGGGCATCGAACTGCCCGAAGGATCGGTCGTGTTTCCGGTGGGTCATCACTCCACCATTCGTGTTGCGCTAGCGCACGCTGGCGGCGCGACGGCATCGCCAACGTTGTTGCCCGATGGGTTGTCGTCGGTCGAGCAAGTTACGCGTGGATGGACCTCGATCATCGATCGCGCTGGCCGTCTCGAGTTGCCCGAAGAATCAGTGATGGCCGAGATCGCTCGACTTCGCACCGAGCTTGCGCTCAATGGCCCAGCCGAGCCAAGCGACGACGCCGTTGCGTTCCTGATCGACGTCGGACAGCTTGTTCGTCTTGGCGAGCGTGCCGATCCGTGGGTCCCCGACATCGCCGACGCGGTGGCTGTTGTGGCTCGCCTCGATCACGCATGGGATGTTGCCGCAGCGCTCGACGCAGCAGCGGTTGTGTTGCATCGGGCCGGCGAAACCCGTGCCGTGCGCGATGTCGCGCGGATGCGGTCATCAGCCGCTGCCGCCTTGCCGGGTTCGTTGCCGGCCGACACCGACGATTCACGCATGCTCGGCTGGCTTGAACAACGCGTTGCCCGCGCTGCTGGTGCAGGCGTGGCCGAGCTGATGGCTGGCGGCATGCCCAAGGCATGGCTCGGCCTCAACTTCGAAGTTCACGATCTTGCGGTTGGTCCCGAAACGACGGTGTCGTTCGCGGTGCGTTGGCACGGCGACCGTCCCGCTGTCTTGTGGCAGACCGATGGCGCACCGGTTCGTCTCATTGCGCCAGCCGTAGCGCCCGACTGGTCGAGCACCGAAGCCTCTGGCGAAGCGTTGTGGCCTGCTCCGCCGGGCGCAGAGACAATCGTTGTGCCGAGCGCAGTGGTCGCCGATCCTGGCGCCGACATTTCGTTCAACTAGTCGTGTGTGACACGCTCGTCGCCCTTGCCTCGGCTGCGGCCAACGGCGTCACCTTGTTCGCCAAGAACAGCGATCGTCCGCCACAAGAGACTCAGGTCATCGAGTGGTCGATGCCGCGTATCGAAGCCTTCACCCAGGCCACTCACATCAGCATCGAAGGCTGGGCCGCAGCCACCATCCGCAGCGTCATCTGTCGGCCGAGTTGGTGTTGGGGTGCCGAGCAAGGGGTCAACGAAGCAGGTGTAGCGATCGGCAATGAAGCCATCTACACAACGCTCGATCCGCGCAGCGCGCCCACCGCGCTGATCGGCATGGACCTTGTGCGGCTCGGCCTTGAGCGGGCGGCAACCGCGCGCGATGCGGTGCAGGTGATGACGACGTTGCTCGAGCGCTACGGGCAGGGCGGCACGGGCCACGATGTGGCGCTCATCGGCAAAGACCGGCCCTACTGGTCGAGCTTTCTCATCGCCGATCCAATCGATGCGTGGATCCTTGAGACCAGCGGCAACCAATGGCAGGCCGAACAGGTTGCCGATGTCGCAGCAATCTCAAACCGCACATGTATTGCATCGTTCGACGCAGCGCATCGTCATCCTCAGCAACCCGTAGAGCGGCTCATCGATCCTCGCCTCAACGCATCGCGTGCGATGCTCGCCCAGCAGCCCGTCACGCGCACCGCGATCGAAGCTCACCTGCGCTCACACGACTCATGTGTCGAGCCCGGATGGAGCGTGTGCATGCATGTCGATGGCATCGAGGTCACGACATCGTCGATCATCGCCGAGTTGCCGGTTGGCGCGCCGCCCAGCGCGTTGATGCTGCTTGGTTCTCCATGCGAGAACGAGTACGTGCGTTACACGTTTTGAGTGGCGCTGTTTACGGCTCGAGAATCACTGCATCGCCGGTGACAATGCGCCCTGGTTCGATGACGGTTGCATACACCCGACTCACCGCGCCGCGCAGATAGTTCATGCGGTTGAAGTCGCCGTCGCTGAACCATTGCGCGTTGTGCTTGCACGGGGTGGCGTAGGCCTGAACATCGGCCAGCACAGTGCCAATGCGCAGTCGTACCCCAGGCCGGATCTCGGCCCAATTGAGGCCCGACGTGGTGATGTTTTCTCCCGATGATCCGCGCGCAATTGGGTGGCCGTCGGCGCGGAACTGGTTGATGACTTCGTCGCTGTAGATGCACAACGCTTGCCACGGGCGCCCGTGGTGATTGCGAGACTTTTGCACGTCGCCGACGACGCCGCGAAACGAAACGTCGACCGACTCAAGAGCCAACTTCGGAACTCCGCCTTTCGACGAGCTGAGTTGGGTCACCGTGCCGGTAGCGGTGGCTGGCATCTGCCCGTCGGCGCGTAACGCCTGTGAGGCCGCGGCCAACGTAGACCACACGCTTGCCAAGATTCCTTCGAGTGCGGGGGAGTCGCCCAGTGTCTGCGCGCCGAGGGTTCCAAGCTCGCTCAGCGAGGCGTCGGGCGAGGTGCCCATCGCCTCAGCGATGGAGCGAATGAGGTTCTGCTCGAGAGCGTCTGCGGCAGAACTGCTGCGGCCCTGCATCATCGTGAGCCACAGGTCGCCGAGGTTGCCAAGCGTGCGCACGGCGTCGGTCTGGGTGAACTCGTAGGGGCCGAGGCTGATCATGGCTCTCACCGTAGGCTGTGCCGCGTGACTGACATCGACAATATGCGCCTCACCGAGTGGACTTCTTGCGGAGGCTGCGCCGCCAAGTGGGGAGCCTCGTTGCTCTCGAGCCTGGTGCAAGACTTTCCCGCAGCATCAGATCCGGCGCTCATTGTGGGACTTGCCCCGTTCGACGACGCTGCGGTGTACAAGATCAGCGACGACCTCGCGATGGTTAGCACCACCGACTTCTTTCCTCCGCTTGTCGACCACCCGTCTGACTTTGGCGCCATCGCCGCGGCCAACGCGTGTAGCGACGTGTTCGCAATGGGCGGGCGCGTCACGGTTGCCGTCAACGTGGCTGCATTCCCCGAGCACTTCCCACGCGAAGCCATCGTTGCCATCTTCGACGCTGCGGCCGCAGTGGTTGCCGAAGCAGGCGGCGCCATTGCCGGCGGGCACACCATCCGCAACCCTGAGCCCATCTTCGGACTCGCGGTGCAGGGCTTGGTGCACCCCGATCGCATCTTCCGTAAAGAGGGCGCGTTGGTTGGCGACATCTTGATGATCTCGAAGCCGCTGGGCACAGCAATTGCATTGGCAGGAGGCAGCGATGCCGACAAGGCCGAGGCCATTGCGGGCATGCGTCGACTTAACCGTTTGGCATCCGAGGCATTGCAGGCTCAAGGCGCTGCAGTGCACGCGGTTACCGATGTCACCGGTTTTGGATTGTTCGGCCACTCGTGGGAGATGGCCGAGCGCGCCGGCGCAGTGTTTGCATACGACTACAACCGACTGCCGATGTACTCGGGTGTGGTCGATGCCTTGGCTCGTGGCGTACGTACCGGCGGCGACCCGCGCAATCGTGAGCATGTGCAGCATCACGTGAGTGCGTCGGCCGATCTCACCGATGCGCAAGTGGCAATTGGCTACGACCCACAAACGTCGGGCGGGCTGCTCGCAGCAGTGAGTGCTTCGGCTGAGGCCGATCTGGTTGCTGCCGGGTTTGTCACCATCGGCACCGTCATCGCAGGCGACGCTCAGATCGTGCTGCAGTAACGCCCGATGGCCGCTCGTCGCAGTAAAGCCCCCACCCGCGACATCGAGCGCGAGTTGTGGCAGGCCGGCCACGAGATTGTGGTTGGCATCGACGAAGTTGGTCGTGGCTCGTGGGCCGGTCCGCTCATGGTTGGTGTTGCGGTGTTACCGCGTGATCGGCGCGTGAATGGCGTGCGCGATTCCAAGATGCTTACCGAGGGTGGCCGCGAGCAGATTTTTGATCGGGTTGCAGGCTGGTGCGATGCGTGGGCTGTCGGTGCGGCGAGCCATGTCGAGTGCGATGAATTGGGCATGGCGGCCGCGCAAAAGTTGGCGGCGAAGCGGGCCCTCGATTCGCTTGGCGTGTCGGCCGATGCCGCAGTGGTCGATGGCAAGTGGAACTTCGTGGCACCCCATGTGCGCCATGTAGAGATGCGCGTGAAAGCCGATGCAATCTGCCTCTCCGTAGCGGCCGCATCGATCCTTGCCAAGGTCACCCGCGACCGAATTATGCGCGAGCAAGCCGTGCACTATCCGCAGTGGCATTTCGATACCAACAAGGGTTACCCGTGTCCGTTGCACCGCACGGCACTGCAGGGCTATGGGCCCTCGGCAATTCACCGTCGCACTTGGGTGTTCATGGAGAACTTCGTACCATGGCCTGGCATGCGCGTTGTTCGGCCGGATCAACCGACGCTGTTCTAAGAATCGAGTTGTGCAGTGACCGAAGTTGATGTTCTGGTAATTGGCGCGGGCCTCGCGGGTCTGCGCGCCGGTGTCGATCTTGCCGATGCAGGTCGTGATGTTGTTGTGGTCGAAGCGCGCGATCGCGTTGGTGGCCGAGTGTGGAGCCATGCGTTCGACAACGGTCAGTGGTGCGAACGCGGCGCCGAGTTCATCGACACAGACCACGCCGTAGTGCTCGATCTTGTGACCGAGCTTGGGCTGCGGCTCACCGACGTGCGCAGCGGTCACAACGATGACACGCGTTGGCTTGATGTCAGCGGCCGCACCGCCCCGTTTGCGTTGCATCACTCGTTGCTGGGCGAACTCGAGCGTTGGCACGAAGCCATTGGTGCATTGGCCGCAGCCGTGAACGCGGATGATCCGTACCTGAGTCCACGCGCGGCCGAACTCGACGCACTCCGGTTGAGCGACATTGTGAACGAGTTGCAGCTGAGCCCAATGGCGCGGGTGGTCGTGGGCCGCGAGGTGCGCAGCGAATTCATGCTCGGGCCCGATGAGATTTCGCAGCTGATGGCTGGGTGGATGACGGCGTTGCATCTTCGTTCCGGCGAGGGTCGCGAGGC
>CANNMD010000011.1 GCA_947505655.1 Acidimicrobiaceae bacterium
CTTCGCGCTGCTCGCGATCATGACGAACGAGATCGGCAAGGTTGTCGTCGGCTGTGAATTCGGATGTTGGCCAGTTCTCGCCGCTCCACGTGCGCAGCATCTCGATGTCACGCATCACCGCCGCATAGTCGGCAGAAAGCAGCTGCGGAGTAAGTGGAACGAACGTGAGTCCATCAACCTCTGCGCGTTGCGGCAGCGGCGACGGCAACCAGCTCATTTGCGGTTGGTCGAGCCCGGGTCTGGCACGCCTGCTGGAGTGCCCTCGTGATACTCGATGAGCTCAATGAGGTATCCGTCGAAGTCTTTGATGAACGCCACGGTCACTGGCCACCGGTCGAGGCGTGCCGGCGCTTGCACCGATTCGCAACCGGCGGCAAGGCAGCGCTCGTACAGCGCAAAGCAGTCGTCGGTATTGAGATACAGCTTCCACATCGCGGTGCCCATATCGATAGGACCGGGCTGCTCGAGTTGCTGCGCAAGCTGAATACGCGAGCCACCCTCGTCGGCCTGCAACACCGCTTCAAGCGCGGTAGGAATCTGAGTACGGCTACGCAGCGGAATGCCACAGACGTCCTGCCAAAATGCGATCGAGCGCTCAAGATCGGTGACGTTGATACAGAACTGACCGATGATCTGACCCATGATGGTCTCCTTCGAAGCGATGCTCTCAGCCGGTGGCGAGGTAACCGACGCAGCAGTTTCGCACAGACTCACAGAAACAATGACCGGCAGTCGAACTGGTCGAGCGGCAACTCGAGTACGAGCGTGCAGCCAGCCGTCGCGTATCCGATTAGGACGTCGTTGGGCCGCACCTTCTCGTAGTGTGTGCCGATGACTGCGCGCCGCATCCGCACTGCCAACGTGCCACAACGCGCGCTCGCACGGACCTCGATTGCAGCGCTCCTCCACGGCCGACGCGGGCGACTCTTTGCCCTCGCGTCGTCGTCACTTGTAGGTGGGCTCGCCGAGGCAGCGTTTCTGATCATCATCACCCGCGCCGCGTTTGCGATCACATCAGACGACGAACAGATTGAGCTGTTTGCAGGTCATTCGATCTCCGTGTCTGGCGCCGTTTGGCTGGCCCTTGCGCTCGTGGTCGCCCGCGTTGCGCTCGCGCTGTGGTCGTCATGGCAAGGAGCGCAACTCACCAACGGTGTGCTCGCTGGTATTCGTCGCGACTTGGCCCAAACATTTCTCAGTAGCTCGTGGGCGGTGCAGCAAGACCAGCGCCAAGGGCGACTGCAAGAGATGCTCACCACCTTCGCGAACAACGGCGCCCAACTGATCTCAAGCCTCACGCTGGGAACCATCGCCGCGTTCAACCTGATTGCCCTCATCGCACTCGCTGCCGCAGTCGACCCCGTCGGATCACTGGTCTTAATCGCCGCCGTCGTGGTGCTGGCGTTGGCGCTGCGCCCCGTGCGCGGTGTGGTCGTGCGCTCAGCCGAGTCCACAGCGACCGCCGGCATGGAGTTCGCCACATCGCTCAGCGAGATATCGAACCTGGGCATGGAAGTGCACGTCTTCAATGTGCAGCACCAAACCGAAAGCCGAGTCAACGCACTCATCGACAAGAACGCGTCTACGGGCGTGCGTCTCGCCTTCTTACGAGGCGTGGTACCCAACCTGTATTCGGGGTTGGCCTATCTCGTGCTCGTCGGGGCAGTGGGTGTTGTCGCTGCATCCGACAACGCGAACATCACTGCGCTCGGTGCGGTGATGTTGGTGATGTTGCGATCGCTGACCTACGGCCAAGCGATGCAAAGTTCCGTCTCAAGCATTGCCGCAAGCCTGCCATTCGTTGATGCGCTGCAATTCGAAGTTGCTCGGTACCGCGATGCAGCCGTGCACGATCACGGCATCTCAGTCGGGCACGTCGGCACCTTGCGCCTCGAGGGTGTCTCGTTCGAGTACATCGCCGGTCAGCCAGTGCTCAGCGCACTCAATGCATCGATTACGCCCAACGAAATTGTGGGCATCGTGGGCCCATCGGGAAGCGGCAAGTCAACGTTGGTGCAACTCATGTTGGGGCTGCGCAAGCCAACCGCCGGCTCGGTCACTGCCGACGGACGAGACATTGATCTGTTCTCGAGATCCGAGTGGGCCCGCAAGGTCACCTTTGTTCCCCAGGCCGCACATCTGATTGCAGGCACCATTTCCGACAACATTCGCTTCCTGCGCGACAACGTGAGCGAAGCCGACATCGAACGCGCGGCTCGGCTTGCGCACGTACACGAAGACATCGAGGGTTTCCCCGAACGCTATGGGCGTGATGTTGGCGAGCAAGGCGGCCATCTCAGCGGAGGCCAGCAGCAACGTCTGTGTATCGCTCGCGCATTGGTCGAGCACCCCGACGTATTGATTCTCGATGAGCCCACCAGTTCGCTTGATGTTCGATCCGAGGCACTGATTCGCGCGACCCTGTCTGAGTTGCGCACACAGACGACCGTGATCGTGATCGCACATCGAATGTCTACTCTCGCGATCTGCGACCGCATCATGGTGATCCAAGACGGCCAACTCAAAGCGTTCGATACACCCGCGAATCTTGAGCAGAACAGCGAGTTCTACCGCGAGGCGCTCACCCTGTCGGGACTGCGCTGACCCAGCCGACACCCGCAAGCAGCGCCCGCGCATCGGGTTCGCTCAGCGGACCAGCGAACAAATATCCCTGAGCTTCATCGCAGCCAAGATCGCGCAGCGCGTCAAGCGACTCAACTGACTCCACGCCTTCGGCGACCACGTTCAGACCTAAACGATGTCCAAGTTCGATAGCTGCCGCAACGACATTGACCGCCTTCAGACTCAAATGCGCCAAAGAAGTGAACTCTCGATCGATCTTGAGTTCGCTCACCCGCAACGTGCTCAACTGACTCAACGATGTGTAGCCCTGGCCGAAGTCATCGAGGCTCACACCGATACCCGCCGCATCGAGTTGCGCGATGTGCTCCATCACCCGCCGAGGGTCGGTAGCGATAGCGGTTTCGGTGATCTCGATGATCACTCGCGCAGGGTCGAGTTCGAGCGTCGCCAGGCGCTGCCCAAACCAGCCAGCCATCGATGGATCGCGCACATTGCGAACCGACACATTGACCGACATCGACAACCCCGACGCAGCTCCGCCCCAATCGACTAGCTGGCCCATTGCTGTGTCAAACACCCATCGCGTCAACGAACCGATCAACGCAGTGGTCTCGAGCACGTTCATGAACTCGCTCGGCGCCAGCAGTCCCCGCTCAGGGTGCCGCCATCGCACAAGCGCCTCGAAGCCCACCAGTTGCCCTGAGTTGATCGCCATCTTGGGTTGGTACAGCAGCTCAAACTCGTTCTTGGCGACTGCATGGCGAAGTTCTGCCACTAACCCGAGGTGCGACACATCGGCAGGCTGCAACTCGTCTGCATAGCGAACCACGCCCATGCCAGCGTCCTTCGCCGCATACAGCGCAAGGTCGGCGCGCCGCATCAGATGATCGACGTCATCTCCCTGTTCGGGCCACTCGGCCCAACCGATGCTCGCTTCAGGGGTCACCGGAATTCCATCGAGCTCAAGCTCTCGGCCGATCACCAGTTGAATGCGATCGAGGATCGAGCGAGCCTCTTGCGCCCCGACGCCTGGTAGTACAAGGCCGAACTCATCGCCACCGAGTCGCGCCGCCGTGTCGCCCGGCCTCAGTTCTTGCAACATTCGCTGAGCCACACAGTTCAAGAGAATGTCGCCGTTGGCGTGACCCAACGTGTCATTCACTTCTTTGAATCGATCAAGGTCGACAATGGCTATCGACACGGGTAGGCCCGTTCTGGTGTTGGCGTTAATCGCATGTTCCACGCGGTCCGCAAAGAGCGCCCTGTTCGGCATTCCTGTGAGCGGGTCATGCAGTGAGAGGTACTTGTTGGCGTCGCTTTGCCGATGGACTCTGTTTGTGACCGACCACAAGATGGCAGCCACAACGAGCCAGAGAATCAGAAGACCACCGAGCAACACGATGTAGGTCTGGCGAAGCGTGGCTGCATGCGCCGCAGCGATCGGGGCGTACGGAACGTAGAGCTCGAGGACACCGACTACTCGAAATCCGGCCGAACTCGAAACGATCGGCAGGTACACCTCGATTGCGTCGACCCCTTCGGGCTGGTTGCCATCCACCGAGTCAGCACCAAACTGGGTTCGACCGGCGACAGTGCCGCCACCGAGCACTATTGCGATGTCCTCGCTCAAATCGGGTTGCCCAGGCAGGGCATCGGGGTGCAGCGCGTCAAACACCACTCGACCAGAGACGTCGCGCAGCCGCAGACGGAACACCGTCGTGTTATCCACGAGCGCCGTTGTGGCTGCTTTGAGTCCCTCGCGAACAGCCGGCGAGAGCGTCTGGGTCGACCCCAACTCATCGACGAACGGCCGCAGCGCAGACCGATTAATTGTCTGCGCTTGAAGCAGTGCAGCGGCTACGGCGTCTTGCTGTGATGCGATCGCTGTGGTGCGTGTCAGCACAACGGCAAGGCCAAATATCGGAACGAAAGCGATTGTTGCATATGCAACAAAGCGACGAAGGCTGCGGCTTGCTTCCGATTTCACGTTTGTTCATCGTCGCCCGCAGCGCCGCACTTGAGGAGTTCTCCCCAATTGCTACATAGAGAACGCACAACAACAGACCGCGCCAAGGGCCCGCATCAGACACAGCTGACTAAGGTGGCTGTCGTGTCCTCCGCTCACAGTGCCCACGATTCGCCGAGGGGCAACGACCGCGAGACGCAACGAATCGACCGGTCTACTCTTCGCTCAGCAATACGCACCGACTTTCGAGAATCGCAATGGCAGCATCGTTTTGCTCTCGTTGGCGTGATCATCTGGCTGTCATATGAATGGGGCCCCGGTAATGAAACCGTTACCCCGTGGGCGTTAGCGAAGATCATCAGCGTCAACTCAGACGCAGTCGTCATCCCGATCACTGCAGGAGTCGGCTTCGCATTCACCACGCTGCAGCAGCTTGCGTCAGGCTTCACCGCACTCGCTGGGTTCTCGATGTTCGACCGCACCTCAAACGCTTCATGGCAACTGCTCACCAAACGATCAACCGACACACCCGGCGCATGGCAACGCCTTGGCTTTGGCGCACGTTGTGCACTGGTCTTCGGCTTGGGCACCACCGCCGTCGCGTTGATCCAGATCATGTCTACTGGCGAGACCGGCGTGCGTCGTCACAGCTCAGTCATCCGCCAAAGCGCGTTCTTGTGCGGTGCAATCGTCGGCCTCATTGGCGCAATCGTCGCATCGCTCGCCTACATCGGGCGACGGGTCGATGCGCTTGCAAGCGAGACCGAATGGATGCTTCGGGTGTTGGGCAATCCATTGTTCTGGCTTGCGTTGCTGGTGATCGGCGCAGCGCGGCGACCGATGCAACGTGTCTTCTCGAAAAAGTCAGAGTGATTCCTCAAGGTTGTGTTAATGCTGCCGATGTATTTTCGTGCGAAAGAATCCCAGCCCACCAAACAGTCTTCTTGACCTCGGTGGTATCGACAACGAAATTGAGGCGCTGACCCAACGAGGGTCGCAAGTCGACACCCGTGAAACTGCGGTTGTGGCGCGAGTCTCGATGCCCGAGCCAAGCCACGACGTGGTTGCGCTTCCGGCGAGCCGCACTCGAGTCACGTGGATCGTTCTCGCAAGCTTTTGTGTCGTCATCGCAGCCCACGCTTCGGGCCTGCTGTTCGGCCTCGCCTACCCAGTCATCACTGCCGCCGGCGTGGTCTGCGCAACCATCGGGCTGCGTCGCCACCAACCACACCTGCAATGGCCATGGTGGTCACTTGTCGCTACTGGCGCGCTATGGACCATCGGCGGCGCTGTTGGTGATCTCACCCACTCGAACGGTGACCTGACCTCGAATCGATCGCTGCTCCCCGACCTCTTCTCAGTACCCGGTTACGTGCTGTTTGGCGCAGCTCTCATCGGCCTCACTCGCGCTCGTCGCGGCCGTAACGAACCAGGGGCATTGCTCGACGGGATCATGCTCGGCACCGGCGCCATGTTGATCGTGAACCAGATCATCGTGGCTCCAACGCTCGACATCAAGGGCACGTGGATCATGGCGAGACTCGTGGTCTCGGTCTATCCGGTGATGTCGATGTGCCTTCTGGCTCTCGCAGCTCGGCTGGCCTTCGCCGCGGGCGACCGCTCGGTCGCATTTCGGTTGCTGCTCGTCGGCACCGTTGCCTTGTTGTTCGGCGACGTAATTTTTGCGCTCGGTGAAGTCGGCACGTTTATGGCTCCACAGGCACTCCTTGAGGTGCCATACCTGCTCGTTCCTGCGTGCATCAGCGCCGCCGTGCTCCATCCCTCGATTCGTTTCTTCACCCGCAAGAGCGAGCGTCGGGTCGGCACGCTTGGCCCAAGCCGCCTGATCGCAGTTGCCGCCGCGCTCATGGCGCCAATCATCGTTGCAAGTACTCAGAACACGAATAACAAGGCCGTCTCAATGGGACTCTGCCTCGTGCTGGCCGCCACTGCGATTCTGCGTCTCGCTAGCTCAATGCGCGAACAAGCTGCGCTCGAATCTCGTCTGTCACATCAGGCAACGCACGACGAACTCACCGGTCTTCCAAGTCGCACGGCCATCATCACTCACATCGACGACATGCTCGCCGACCAGGCACCTACGAACTCGCCTGTTGCCGTGATGTTCATCGACCTCGACCAGTTCAAGTTGGTCAACGACTCAATGGGCCACAGCATGGGCGATCAGTTGCTCGGACTTGCGGCCCGCCGCATTGCCTCGTGCCTTCGCCCCGAGGACATCGTTGGCCGTATCTCCGGTGACGAGTTCATCGTGTTGCTGAGCCTCGACACCATCGGCGCCTACAGCTTTGGCGAACGCATTCGTCGCGCACTGAGCGACAGCTTCTTCCTTGACTCCGGCGAGGTGTTCATCACGGTGTCGGTCGGCGTCACCGTTGCGTACCCAAGCGATGGCGCTCTGCCAGCGACACTCATTCAAGAAGCCGACACGGCCATGTACCGCTCGAAGGAAAGCGGCCGCAACCGAGTCACGATCTTCGATTCGTCAATGCGCGAGCGAGTGGCTCGCCGCGTTGCCCTTGAACGTCGTCTGCGTCGCTCACTCACCGAGCGTCACTTCGAGGCGTACTTCCAGCCGCTGGTCTCGTTGCCCAATGGTCGGGTCAATGGTTTCGAAGCGCTCGCTCGTTGGCAAGACGACGGTCAGATGGTTTCGCCAGCCGAGTTCATTCCTGTCGCCGAAGAATCGGGGCTCATCGTTCCGTTGGGCGCATTCATGCTCGACGAAGCGTGCCGGAATATCGCGGAGTGGCGCCGCACCATCCCAGGCGGCGAACGCCTCTACGTGTCGGTGAACTTGTCGGCCCGACAGATTCGCGAGAGCGATGTTGTCGACACCGTCGCAGAGACGCTCGAGCGCTACAACTTGCCCGGCCATGCGCTGTGGCTAGAGATCACCGAGAGCGTGATGATGGAGGATTCCGTGCTCACCGCTTCGGTGATGGCCGGCCTCACCACCCTTGGCGTGCATCTTGCAGTCGATGACTTCGGCACCGGCTACTCGTCGCTGTCGTACCTCAAGCGGTTCCCCGTGTCGACCGTGAAAATTGACCGTTCGTTCGTGACCGGACTTGGGCAGCATCAAGCCGACTCGTCGCTCGTCAGCGCGATCATCGCAATGGGCTCAGCACTCGATCTCAGCACAATTGCCGAAGGCGTCGAGACCGTCGAAGAAGCACAACATCTGTTCTCGCTCGGCTGCCGCCAGGCACAGGGCTTTTTGTTCAGCAAGGCCGTATCGGCCGCAGACGTACCCGCCGTGTTGCAGCGCTTGGGGCTTGCGCAGAGCCGTCAACTGGCCGCTTCGCGCCGCTGCACAGCGACCCCGCACCGCAGCTAGATCACCCCGGACGCGAACCTGGAATCGGTTCGGGAAGCGCGGCGACGTACCAAGTCTGACGGTCGAGCACTTCGACGGCCGAACGTGGGAACGAGCTCGCGATGCGCTTGGTGAGTTCGTCGGTATCGAACATCATTCGGTTGAACTCGCAGACATCGAACACGAGGATTCCAGCCTCAAGTGCTGGCACCTGCCACAGCTCGGTGTACAACCGGCCGAACAGCGTGCGGCCACGTAACGCATGGCTGACCATCACGAGCATGCCGCAATAGATGGCATTGCGAGCTGCATAGTCGGGGTACTTCGCTCGCAAGAATTCGGGCGAAATCTCGGTGACATCTTCGAGGCTGTTGGTGACCATGGCCAACCCCACGGGACGGCCCTCTTGCCACCCGACAATCTTGTGGATCTTCGGGTTGGCCAACTGGTCCAACACTTCTTCGCGCGAATCGAAATGGCGCAGGATCGCCAGTGACTTCAATGGTTCGAAGTTGTCGCGATACGCATCCCATAACGCCTCAGCTGGCTCGCCGGTGATGACGAATTCGTGGGTGATGCTTACCGGCGGAGCCGCCGGATGCTGCAGCAATATCGAACCTTGGCCGCCAACTGGCTTGGTGATCTGCGGTTCAGGGGCCGTCTCAATAGTGTCGGGAGCCTGAGGCTTCGGGATCGCGGCGGTGGAGTGTCGGGCCCCGCGCCGTGCATGAACTTGCGGTTCAGCGGTCGTCGAAATAGGTGCCGCGCTCGGCGTTCTCTGCGTCACAACTTCGACAGTACCGCTTGGTGTTTACGCGCTCGCGGATACCGCGGACGCTGGTGTTTGCCCTAGCGGGTGGTGATGCGTAAGACGATGACGACCACAGCAAGCACGATGAAAACGATCGGCGCAGCCACTTCGTTGTCGCTCACGCGCAGGTGTGCAATGACCGCACCGACGAAATACAACGCCACACCAACGGCTGCGGCGACGCCCAGTGCAGGAACCCAGAGGCCGAGAACCATGCCGACAGCGCCAGCGATTTCGGCTGCCGCAAGGCGCGGGTGCCAATTCGATGGCACCTCACACGTACCAAGGTTTTCGACCACCTTTGGGTGTTTGGTGAGTTTGCCTGCGGCCGAACCCAGCAGAGCCAACGAGAGCAGCGACGTGATGACAGCACAAGCAAGAAACACGGGAATCCTTCAAGTAGGTTCGCATGATCGCTGAGACCACGGCGGAGTGTTGATGGTAGCAAGCTCCCGTGGTATCTTGGCGGCTGCCAAGTAATCGCTCGACCAAAGGACCCCAATGAACGCCAGAAGCTTTGGAGCAATCGGCCTCGCCGTACTGATTGGTGCAGCCGCGAGCTGCAGCAGCGCCTCGTCGAACTCTGCAAGCACTTCTGGCACCACGGCCGCGGACGCCACCATCCCAGTGGGCGAGGTCTCCACCACCTCTACCGTGGCCGGACGTCCAGTTCAGGCTGGCGCCACCCGCATGCACTTCGAGATCGGGCCGATCAGCATCAAGCCCGGCCAAAACAACATCGAGTTCACCCGCGAGAAGATTCCACAGCCTGAGGTCGACGGCTTCATCGTGCGCATCGCCCCCGACCTGCGTTTGGCCGACGGCACGATTCCGGGCGTCGACGTGATCCACCTTCACCATGGCGTGTGGCTCAACAATTCGGCACGCGACGCAACAGCGAGACTGCCTGAGCGCTTCTTCGCCGCTGGCGAAGAAAAGACCACGATGGCGCTGCCCGTGGGTTACGGCTACAGCTATAAAGCCACCGACAAGTGGACCCTCAACTACATGATTCACAACTTGTGGCCCGACGAACAACAGGTGTGGGTCACCTACGACCTCGACTTCATTCCGGCCGATAGTGATGCAGCCGTCGGCATGGTGGCGGCGCGGCCGATCTGGACCGACGTGCAAAACGGCAGCATCTATCCGGTGTTCGACGTGCAAAAGGGTTCGGGTCAAAATGGCCTCTACACCTATCCCGACGATGCAACCACCCCATACGGCACCGATCCAGCCAAGAACGCATGGACCGTCGACCGCGATGGCGTGTTGTTGGCCACTGCCGGCCACCTTCACCCAGGCGGCCTCAACACCGACTTGTGGTTGCAGCGAGCAGGAGCCACCGCGCTCGCCGATCACGCCAAAGCGGGCGCCACAGACACCGCCCACTTGTTCGTCTCTGACGCCAACTACTACGAACCCGCCGGCGCCGTGTCGTGGGACGTTTCAATGACCGCCACGCTCGAAGACTGGCGCGTCGCCGTGCGCAAGGGCGACGTGCTGTCCACCACAGCAACCTACGACAGCTCACGCGCATCGTGGTACGAGTCAATGGGCATCATGATCGTGTGGATGGCCGACACGCTCAACGCGGCCGACACCCTCGCCGCTGCCGATCCGTTCACCACCGCGGTTGATGGCCCTGGCGAACTGACTCACGGCCACTTGGCCGAAAACGACAACCATGGCGGTGGCGTCGACACCACGTACAAGTACGCCGACGCATCGCAGCTCCCCTCGCAGCCAGCAGCGTCACCGATCGATATCTCCGACTTCATCTACGCCCAGGGCGACATGTTGCGCGCCGACCCAATTCCTACGGTTCAAGCCGGCGGCACCATCACCTACAACAACGTAGATGCACCGCTCGAAAATGGCGAGTGGCACACCATCACCGCTTGCAAGGCGCCATGCACGGGAGCCACCGGCATTGCCTACCCATTGGCCGATGCCGACATCTCCTTCGACTCGGGTCAGCTCGGCGATGCCGGGCCACCAACCGCCGGCCGCGTCACATGGTCCACGCCATCCGATCTGCCACCCGGCACGTACACCTACTTCTGCCGTATCCACCCGGTGATGCGCGGCGCATTCCGAATCAGCTAAGCGGTAGCGGGGCAATTGCTCAGCATCTGCATTGGCTCCAGGGAAGGCACTAGGAAGCACAATTCAAGGAACAGCCCGTGACATCGCAGCGGCAAGTAGCTACACTCGGCTACATGAAAGTAGCTACATCGACACGGATCGAGGTCGGGGTTCGCGACCTCAAGAACAACCTCAGCCGCTACCTCGATCAGGTCGAGGCAGGAGTCGAGGTCGTCGTGACCGACCGCGGTCGACCCATCGCCCGGCTCAACGGCATCGCCGATCAGCCGACGGACAAACTCGCAGCGTTAATCGAAGCCGGTCTGGTTCGACCTCCGACCTCGAAGGTGCGCCAACGTCCGGTGCCACTGCACGCATCTGGATCGGTCAGCGAATTGGTGGCCGAGCAACGCAAGTGATCACCTACGTCGACACGTCCACGCTCATCAAGTTGCTCATCGACGAGGTCGGCACCGCGGAGGCCGCGGTGATCTGGGACGAGGCGGACACGCTCGTCACCGTCAGGGTCGCTCACGTCGAGGCCCGCGCCGCGCTCGCTGCGGCCCGACGACAACGTCGCATCACCACCACCGTGTTTCGCAGTGCAGTTGCGGGCCTCGAGGTGTTGTGGTCGCAGTTGTCCGTGGTCGAGGTCGACGAGGATCTGATGCGACTGGCCGGCGATCTGGCCGAGGCGCACGGTTTGCGCGGCTACGACGCCGCGCATCTCGCCGCGGCGCACCTCGTGGGTGCCGGAGTATTCAGCAGTGCCGATCGCCGCCTGTGCGAAGCAGCGAGCACATCGGGCTTTCACGTCGCCAATCCGATCGATACCGCGTCGCCCCAGATGTAGACGAGGTCAGCCACGTCACAGCGGATCGATGACGCGGGTGATGGCTATCGGGTGAGCGGGTACACGATTCAAGAGCTCACGGCCGGGTACAAGGACTGGATGTCCAGCGACGGCTGCATCTTCGACGCGGAGTACAGCCACCTCGACCAGTTCCTACCCGAGGAGCGACCACACATCGGGTACATCATCCAGTCGATCTACGTGAAGCCGACCACCCCACCGCTCCATGCAACTCAGCTGGGCCGACGACACCGCCTGAGGCTGCGACCACTCGTACCTGCTGGGTTCTTCGTGCCCGGGACGGGACTCGAACCCGTACCCTCTTGCAAGGAGGGGGGTTTAAGCCCCCCGCGTCTGCCATTCCGCCACCCGGGCCAGTGCGTTGTACACACTAGGCCACACGAGTGCGAACGGGCGTGGCCTCGAAGCCGAGTACCTCCCACAGGTCTGAGCGGAGCCGATCGGCTACGGGTGAGGCGAGACCGTTTGCCGCGATGACGCCTTCGATCATGTCGGCCAACACTGCCGCCCACGGACGCCCACGCAGTTTGACTGCAATGACCACGCCGCCCGCGTGGCGGCGCAACGAACGGTCGACCCCAACGATACGCGGCGGGCAACGGTAGCTGGGACCCACTAGCCCACGGCTTTGCGCCTCGCGACTGAGCGCCCGGGCTGCTTGAGCGAATTCGATGGTGTTGCCGGACTGCATAGGGGCATCATGGCAAAGGGGTGCGCGAGAGATTCACGGTGTGACACGTCGTCGGTAGTGTCCTCACCATGAGCGACCACTCGAGCGCACTCCCCCGTCTTACGCCGGCACAAGAATCGACCCTTGCTGTCTTGCGCCGCAGCGGCGAACCATTGGTGTTCTCCGAGGCATTCATCAACGATCTCCGCGACGAAGCCAACGAAGCATTCGCCCACTTCACCGATCGCCTCAACGGCAACACCATGTTCATCACCAAGCACACCTTGGCAAGCGTGTTCGATTGCGAAGCGCACTACCTGGCGCCCGACGACTTCTCATGGACACCGGCACGCGCCCGCGGCCAAGTAGCGCACCGCGCGATTCAGTTGCTCATCAACTGGCGCGGCGACGCGGTGCCAACCGAACTTGTCGACGACGCTGTGAAGCGACTCGTCAACGAAGAAAGTGGGTTGGGTCTATGGCTCGACACGCTTGAGCCCGCCGACCAAGCCGACCTTCGTGGCCAAGCGGGCGACCTTGTCACCAAGTTCATGGAGTGCTTTCCTCCACTTGATCCCCGCTCACGGCCGGTGACCGAGTCGAGTACGCAGTGGCCGGTCGATGGCCCGATCCTGCTTCGCGGCCGTAGCGACCTCACCATTGGAAGACCCGAAGGCCGCGAGAGCCGCAAACTCATCGTCGACCTCAAGAGCGGTCGAGTGCAGGCTCGCCATCGCGAAGACCTTCGTTTCTACGCCCTCGTCGAAACGCTGTCGCGCCGGGTGCCACCTCGCCTGCTGGCCAGCTTCTATCTCGATTCAGCGCAGCCAATTACCGAAGATGTCACCGAGGGACTCTTGCGTTCAGCCCTGCGACGAACACTCGATGGCATCAACGCACTCGTCGAAATCAAGGTCGAGGGGCGACCCGCCGTTGCTCGGCCTGGAGCGTCGTGTCGATGGTGTCCGCTCGCCACCACATGTGCGCCGGGTCAGGCGTATCTCAATCAACGCGATGACAACACCGCCGATGGCGACGTATTCGCCCCATAGCAATCAATCTGCGATCAGACGCCGATCGGGCTTCGATCAGGCTTCGATCACGACACAACGATGACGGGGTCACCCTTGTCGAGCCAGTCCCAAATCTTCACTGAGTCTTCGGGCAATACCCGAATGCACCCCGCCGAGGCGCCGTGCTTCTCGGCCGTGCCTACCGACTCGAGCGGCTGCACATACTCGCCGTTTGAGTACTTCGGAATCGAATGAAACGCGATGCGCGCGTTGGTGTACTTGCCTCGCGTAAACGCCACAAAGTGGGTCATGGTCGAGAACTCGCCGGTGAGCGTTGAGCTCGCCTTGAGGTCCTTCGCATACACCTTGTACGTGCCCGGGTCGGGCTGGCTGTTGGCGCTGGTCATCACAAAGGTTTCGGTGATCTGCCCGTCGCTACAGAGCCAGGTGCGTTGGTTCACACGATCGACAACAGCCGAATGACCCGACGCAGCGCAACCGTTGCTCACCGGAGCAGCGACAGTTGTGGTGGTCTCGGCAACAGGCGCCACCGACGTGGCCGGGTCAACGCCGCCAACGGGCACCAATGGCAAGGTGCTGGCTACGGGGTCGGCCGACACTGGCTTGACCAGCGTTGCCGCCAGCTTGCTCGGCGATGATTCGCCGCCCAGCAAGCGCACGCCAAGCGCGAGCGCCAAGAATCCAACGAGCGCGCCAAGCAAGATCCGGTGTTCGCGTCGCATACGTGGTCGAGTCTAAAGCAGAGGCTCAGCGAGAATGAACCGTCATCGCCGCAACCGGCGGGCCAAGGCCAGCGCCTTCGCGAAACGACGAGATCTGTCGACCGGGCTGAACAGCGTTCTTGGGTTTCGACATCACGTTGTCACCGTAGGTATCGAACATTGCATCAAGGTTCACGGCATTGAGCGCCAAGCCCCAAAAGGTGGCCGATTCAACGGCAACTTCGGGGAACGAGACAACCTCGATGATCAGTTCGCCGAGCCGGTGAAAGCCCTGGCGAAGCGGCCCGACTTCGCGGATGCGCTTGAGCGGGGCATCGGTGGCCGCGGCGATGGCATCGCACGTGACCTCAAGGTTGGGGGTGTAGATCACGAGATGATCGATACCAGTGACGCCGTTGGGATGGGTGACGGCAGGCTGCGAAAGGTCGGGCGCATCGGCATGGTTGGTGACCAGCCCGTCGATAGCCGACACGGTGGCGTCTGGCGCATCAGCGAGGGTCCACGAGGTGATTCCGGCCACGGAGCCTTCGCTCGGAGCGATGCAGCGCACACGGATGCCCCCAAAACGCAGCGTGTCAGAGGGGTCGACAAAGAATCCGGCGGAACGCCAGGCGTTGGGATCGGCAATGAGCTGGAGCTCGACCACTGTGGTCATGTTGGGCTCACAAGCTGCAGAACGGCGAAAAGACAAACAACGCGAACAACCGAGAAACTCCGCAGGGGAGGATGGTCATGCCGCGAAACAGACAACGTGGTGTTAGCCGCGTCCCATGTTTGGACGCTTACCGTGGTTGGCCTTCGAGCGGCGCATTCTGGCCTTGCGCTTTTTGGTCTTCTTCGACATAGCTGACGACTCTATCGGCCAGGATCGTCGGCTCCCACCTTGAGATCAATGCGAGGCAAGGTTGCTACGACCCGACGCCGGGCGAACGGCCACTCGGGTCAGCGCTGCCGGTAGCCTCACCTGCGTTATGGAACGTTTCGGCCTAGTTGGCCTTCCCAATGCGGGCAAGAGTTCGCTGTACAACGCTCTCACCGGTGGCGGTGCGCTTGCCGCGCCGTACCCGTTTGCGACCAAAGACCCCAACATTGGTGTGGCCAAGGTGCCCGACACTCGCGTCGATCAACTCGCCGTGATGAGCAAGACCAAGACGTTGGTGCACGCCTCGGTTCAGGTGGTCGACATCGGCGGTCTCGTCGAAGGCGCAAGCAAGGGCGAAGGCCTGGGCAACAAGTTCCTCGCCAACATCCGCGAAGTCGATGCCATTGTGTTTGTGCTCCGCGCGTTCGTCGACGGCGATGTCACCGGACCCGACGACCCACTCGAGCATCTGCGCATCGTCGAGATCGAACTGGCCTTGGCCGACCTCGAGACCGTCGAGAAGCGTCTCAATCAAGCAATTCGCGCCTCGAAACTCGACAAGGGTCTCGGCGACGAAATTGCTGCGCTCCAAGCCGCCAACGATGCGCTCAGCGAAGGCCGCCCGCTCTACCGCGCCAACCTGAAGCCCGAGTTCCAAGAGCAACTCGCACCGCACTTCTTGCTCACCAACCGCCCCGTGCTGGTTGTGGTCAACGTAGGCGAAAACGAACTCGACACCATCCCCGCAGTTGAAGCTCGTGTTCGAGCCGAACTCAACGATGCCGGCGCCAACGTTGAGGTCATCGGTATGTGCGTGCAGCTCGAGGCCGAAGCGGCCACCATCGTCGATCCAGTCGAGCGCGCCGAGATGCTCGAAGGCTTTGGCCTCGGCGAAGGCGCATTGTTCCGCATGGTGCGCAGCGCCTATCACCTGCTCGGTTTGCGCACCTTCCTCACCACTGGCGAGAAAGAAACACGCGCATGGACCTTCCGTGCGGGCTCGAAGGCACCCGAGTGCGCCGGCCGCATTCACACCGATCTGCAGCGTCGTTTCATCCGTGCCGAAGTCATTCAGTGGGACGAACTCATTGCACTTGGCTCGTGGAAGCAGGCTCGCGAAATGGGCAAGCTGCGCGTCGAAGGCAAAGAGTACGAATTCGTCGACGGCGACGTCACCGAATTCCTACACGGCGCGTAATCGCACCCTCCAGCTCCATTCACTGAGGCATCCCGCTTCCGCGGCTCACCCCTTATAAGTTTGGTATCCGTGACCGCAACCACCGCTGCGCCTTCGACGCACACGCGCGTGCCGGTGGGCGCGTCGCTGATGGCATGCCTCGCGGGACTCACGTGGAGCTTCGGAGCAGTCACGGCCAAGAGCTCGCATCACGCCGACGCGTGGCAATACCTCATCTGGCGCTCTATCGGCATCATCGTGGTCGTCGAATTCATTGGTCTCGCCCGCGGCAAGGGCTGGACCTTGCCGAAGGCGTTTACATCGGGCAAGCCAATGCTGCTCGGCTGCGCCTCGCTGTTCTTGGCCTCGATCGGATTTGTCTATGCGCTCAAGACCACCACCGGCGCCAACGCTGCGTTTCTCTCGTCGATCACTCCGTTAATCGCAGTCATTTTGGCCCGCATCTTTTTGGGCGAACGGCTCACTCGGGTCACGATCGCGGCGATTGCACTCGCACTCGTTGGCCTTGCGGTGATGGTGTTGTCCGATCTCAGTGCTGGAAACATGGCCGGCAACATGGCCGCGCTTGGATCTGCGTTTGGCTTCGCTGTCTACACCGTGTGCGTTCGCTCAGACCCCGAGCGCGACTGGTCGCCGGCACTTCCCGGATACGCCGCGCTGATGATTGTGGTCTGCGGCATTGTCACGCTCAGCAACGGCAACACTCTGCTTCCGCCAGCACGCGACACCTCGTACGCTCTGCTGCACGGCGCCGTGTTCATCGTGGTCGGCACCTTGCTGTTCAACGCAGCATCACGAACTGTGCCCGCAGTAGCAATGGCCATCTTCGCCCAGACCGAAACCGTGTTCGTGCCGATGTGGGTCTTCCTCGTTCTTGACGAGAAGCCCAAAGCCGCCACATTGCTCGGCGGAGCAATCATCCTCACCGCCATCATCGGCAAAGGCGTGCTCGACGCGAGACCAGCCAACGAACACGTCGTCGAGCCCGGTCCCGGCTCCATCGCCTAGCTCGTCGGTCGACCACTCCAAAGGCGTCAGACCGCAGCGCCACTACACTTGCGAACTGTGCAACACCGTCGGTTACTGATCACCTTCGGGCTGATGTCAGGCTTTTTCGGGGCCGGCTACGGCGTGATGTTCACCATGCTCGACGACTTCCGAGACAAATACGGAATCAGCGCAAGCGCGCTCGGCCTGATTGTTGCCGTCGGCTTCTTCTCGTCGTTTTTTGCTCAGGTATTCATCGCCCCCCGAGCCGACCGTGGTCACGCTCGCCAACTTGTGTACCTCGGCATGTTGTTCAACGTTGCCGGACTCGTGGGAATGGCCTTCGGCCACAACGCCGTGCTGCTGATGCTCGCTCGAATCGTGATGGGCATCGGTGCCGGCATGGCCGGTCCGGCTATTCGGCGCATCGTCATCTTGGCCGACCCTGACCATCTCGGCCAGAACATCGGACGCATGCTTGCCGCCGACGTGGCCGGTTTCGCCGCGGGACCAGCGATCTCTGCGGTACTCACCAAACCATTCGGCATCCCAGCTCCGTTCTTGGTCCTCGCCGTCGCGAGCATCGCCTGCCTACCCGTGATCGCACGGATACACGTGGACGAAACCGAGGCCGCCGACCGACCCACAACCCGCTTCGCCTTCGACCTCCTTCGTTCACGCCCGTACGTCGGCGCGATCAGCCTTGGCGCTGCGGTGTTCTTGATGGTTGGCACCTTCGATTCCTTGTGGGTGCTGGTGCTCAGCGACCTGAACACCAGTGACCTCATTGCCAACCTCGGCATCACCCTGTTCGCTGTTCCTCTTGCCGTGCTCGGACCATTCGGTGGTCGTCTCGCCCAACGTCTTGGCCCATTCAGAGTTGGCTCCGTTGGGCTGCTCGTGGGCGCGGCGATGATGTTCTCGTACGGCCATTTGCCATCGGGTATCGCCATGTTCTCCGTGGCCATGTTTCACGCGGTCAACGATGGCCTCACGGTCTCGGCGTCGGGTGTCGCTGTCGGTCTCGTCGCTCCGGCCGACAGGCAGGCTGGCGCGCAGGGACTCATGGGCGGCGTGCAGACCCTCGCGGGCGGTCTCGCCGCCATCGTCGCGAGCTCGTTGTATCAAAGCGCTGGCCGCGCAACGGCGTACACAACATGCGCCGTAGCGATGGCCGTGCTCGTCGCTCTTGGGCTCGCCTGCGCTGGCCGTAATTGGGCCGCAAAGTCTGCGGACGAGACCGTCGATACTCCCTCGTCTACTCCAGTTCCTGGCTGAATCCAACCACGCTCGTTCTCGTTCGGCACCAGCGCGGCCCACGCCATCGGCCAGACTGCAGGGATGGCTGACGCGATTACCCCTTTCACGATCAACACCCCGCAAGCAGTGCTCGACGATCTGCGAGTTCGCCTCAACAACACCCGCTGGCCCGACGAGTTGCCCGGCACCAACTGGCGCTACGGCACCGACCTCGCGTATCTCAAAGATCTGTGCGAGTCGTGGAAGAGCTTCGATTGGCGTGCAGTCGAGGCTCGGTTCAATAGCTGGCCGAACATCCTCACCACCATCGACGGCCAACAGGTGCACGCGATCCACGCGCCGTCACCCGAGCCAGATGCATTTCCGCTCATCATGACCCACGGCTGGCCGGGATCGGTTGCCGAGTTCCTCGATGTGATCGAGCCATTGCGCGACCCGCGCAGCCACGGCGGCGACCCTGCCGACGCGTTCCACATCGTGATGCCATCAATCCCCGGCTACGGCTGGAGCGGCCCCACCACCGAGCCAGGTTGGGACGTGCGTCGGGTTGCCGAAGCATGGAAGGTGCTGATGGCCCGCCTCGGCTACTCGCGCTACGGCGCACAAGGCGGCGACTGGGGCTCCATGATCTCGTCGCAACTTGGCGTGGTCGACCCTGAGCACATGGCGGGTCTGCACATCAACATGGTGCTCGGCATTCCCGGCGATGCGCCGCTCACTGAGATCGAGCAGGCCGACATGGCCGGCACCAGTGCGTTCGTTGCCGAAGGCAGCGCGTATCAGCAGATCCAGGGCAAGAACCCGCAGACGTTGGGCTATGGCCTCAGCGACTCGCCCGCTGGACTTGCCGGTTGGATCATCGAGAAGTTCCATCACTGGAGCCATCACCCAGATGGCGATGTCGAGACCGCCGTCACCCGTGACCAGTTGCTCGCCAACCTCACCCTGTATTGGGTGACCGAGACCATCAACTCAAGCACGCGCTTGTATTTCGAGTCACAAAAGTCCGGCCGCTTCCCACCGTTCGAGCGCGTCGAAGTGCCAACTGGGTGCGCCGTGTTCCCCGGCGAGATCCTGCGCATGCCCGAATCATGGGCGCGCAATCTGTACAACGTGACCCGGTTCAGTCGCTTCGATCGCGGCGGGCACTTCGCGGCGCTCGAGCAACCCGATCTGCTCATCGCTGACATACGCGCGTTCTTCCGCACGGTTCGCTGATCACTCGCACCATTCACTCCGCAGTCGTGGCAGGCTATGTGTATGGCGTGGCTGATGAGCGAGGCACGAGTGTTCGCTTCTGTCGAACTTGCCAATGACCGCCACACCCGACTCAAGGGTCTCATTGGGCGCGACACCATCGAGGGAGCCTTCGTGATTCCATCGTGTCGATGGGTGCACACCATCGGCATGCGCTTCCCGCTCGACATCGCCTACGTCGACTCGGCCAACGTGGTCATCAAGACCGAATCGCTACCGCGGCGCCGCGTCGGCATGCCCGTGCCAAGCGCACGAATGGTCATTGAGGCCAAGGCCGGGGCATTCGAGCGGTGGGGCCTACGAGTGGGCGACCCCATCGAGATCCGCACCACTGACCCCAACGAAGTGCGATAACTCATGGGCACTCTTGTTCTTGTTGCCACGCCTATCGGAAACCTCGGCGACATGTCGCCGCGCGCTATCGAGGCACTAAAAAACAGCGCACTGATCTGTTGCGAAGACACCCGCCGCACCGGTGGGTTGCTGTCTCATTTCGGTATCTCGGGTGTGCGTATGGCCATCGCTAACGAACACACCGAAACGGCGCGCATCGACGAAGTGCTCAACCTGTTGTCTGCAGGCCAAACGGTTGCGCTCGTCACCGACGCTGGCACTCCGGGCATTAGCGATCCGGGCGAACGTCTGGTGCGCGCAGCGATCGATCACCATCATGTGGTGTCGGCGGTGCCCGGCCCTTCGGCCGATGTGATGGCCCTCGTGATCTCGGGGTTGCCCTGCCATCGCTATGTGTTCGACGGCTTCCTTCCGCGGCGCGGACCCGAACGCCAGCAACGCCTTCGCGAAGCAACCGGCGAGCGCCGCACGGTGGTGCTCTACGAAGCCCCGCACAGACTGGCGCGCACCATCGCCGACCTACACGCGATCTGCGGCGACGATCGCCGAGTGGTACTCGCTCGCGAACTCACCAAGATGCACGAAGAGGTATGGCGCGGCACGTTGGCCGAAGCAGTTGCGCATGTCGCGGCGCGTGAACCCCAAGGCGAATACGTCATCGTGCTCGATGGCGCCGAGCCACCGGCCGAAGCCGACGACAACGACATCCGCACTGCGCTCACCGAACAATTGGCCACCAGCGCGAGCACCAAGTCGGCGGTGGCCACCGTGGCCCAGCGCCTCGGGGTGCCAAAGAACCGGGTCTACGACATTGCTCTGTCGATGTCGGCTCAGCCCCGCGGCACCAGCGCAAGCTGACGACTCTGCGCCACCAGTTGGCCAGCGCTGTCCCAGACCTCGCCATCTTCTTGCATGAAACCGTTCTGCACGATCTCGGTGTGAAAGCGGCAACGCAGCGGACCCGGTGCGGGAATGCCACGAATGTGCGCGGTGAGTTCAATCGTAGGAACCCATCCGGTTGGTATGTCGATGTTGAACACCGGTGGCGGCAGTGCGTCGACGACAAGCAAGAGCGACAACGTGTCGAACGGCCGGCCATCGGCAAACGCGGCCCATCCCTCGATGAGCGCCACGCCGGGTCGCGGCTCAAAACGAAACGGTGCATGCTCGGGCCGGAAAAACACGTTGATGCGTTCGGCCAAGCCAATGACGGTGCCCTCGCGCTGCGCCACATGTTTGGTGCACTGCTCGATCGGCGGCAGATCGGGCGGCGCCATCGTGTTGTACGAGAACCCGCCGCTTGACGCGGCAATGTCGCCAAAGCTGCCGATGACGCGCAACAGTTGGCGGTCGCCGCGCTGGATTGAGCCGCTCATCGTGACCAACTGGCGCCCAGACTTGATCGTGTCGGCCGAAACAGTGATGGGGCCCGCGGGGCCTGGGGCCAGATAATGAGCGGTCACCGAGATGGGGTCTGGCCGACCCGACAGATCGCGCATTGCCTTGCCTGCGAGAGCGAGCAGGTAGCCGCCGTTGGCATTGCCGTTGATATCCCAACCGGGGTGAATATCTGCGTCGTATTGGCCAGCTTCACGCTGCACCAACGCCGTGGCCTGATCAAACTCGAACTGCATCCGCACATCTTCACGGGTGGCATTTCGATTTCCTCAATGCGCCAGACGCAAATCACTCACCCATCGCAGCAGGTCGACCCCTAGTCTGTTGCCGTGGCCAACTTCTCGCTGACGACACCGATCTACTACGTGAACGCAAAGCCTCACTTGGGGCATGCGTACACCACCATCATCGGCGACGCGCTTGCGCGTTGGCATCGCCTGATGGGCGACAACGTTCACTTCCTTACTGGCACCGACGAGCACGGTCTCAAAATCCAGCAGGCTGCCGACGATGCGGGGCTCACGCCCATCGAGTTTGCCGACACCATTGCTCCTCAGTTCAAAGAGGCGTGGGCCAAGCTCAACATCAGCAATGACGACTTCATTCGCACCACCGAGCCTCGCCACTACGCAGGTGTCGCGAAATTGCTGCAGGCCTGTTACGACGCCGGCGACATCGAGCTCGATGTGTACAGCGGCAAGTACTGCGTGGCGTGCGAGGAGTACTTCACCGACGAAGAACTCGAAGACGACCTGTGCCCCATCCACAAACGGCCCGTCGAGTACTTCGAAGAAGAGAACTACTTCTTCCGCCTCTCGCGCTTTCAGGACCGCCTGCTCGAGTGGTACGCATCGCATCCGGGTGCGATGACTCCCGACTTTCGCGCCAACGAGGCGCTGGGCCTGATCCGCTCGGGCCTGCGCGATTTCTCGGTGAGCCGCACCAGCCTCACGTGGGGCATCCCGTTGCCATGGGACAGCAAACACGTCGCCTATGTGTGGTTCGACGCCCTCACCAACTACATGTCAGCAGTTGGCTACGGCACCGACGACGAACGCTTCAACGAATGGTGGCCGGTCGACTATCACCTCATCGGCAAAGACATCGTTCGGCATCACTGTGTGTATTGGCCCGCGATGCTGATGTCTGCTGGCATCGAGCTACCCAAGGGTTGGGGCATCGGCGGATGGCTACTCTCGGGCGGCGAGAAGATGAGCAAGACATCGGGCAACGTGGTGAACCCACTCGATCTGGTCGACGACATTGGTGTCGACGGCTTTCGTTACTACGTGCTCGCCGAGACCTCATTCGGCCAAGACGGCGACTTCACCTACGAGGGCCTGCTCACCCGTTACAACAGCGACCTCGCCAACAACCTTGGCAATCTGCTCAGCCGCGTGGCCACCGTTGTCGACAAAAAGTGTGGCGGCATCGGCCCCTCGCCTGCCGCCGACAGCGTGCTGGCGACAGCCGCAGAGTCTGCATGGCAAGACACCGCCGCCGCGTGGCACAGCCTGCAGCCCAGCAAGGCGCTTGAGGCCACATGGTCGCTCATTCGCGCCACCAACGCCTACCTCGAAAACAACGAGCCATGGAAATCTGAGCCAGGCGAAGCGGTAGACCGAGTAATGGGCGATGCGCTCGAGGCGCTGCGCATCGTTGCCGTGCTCATCACGCCCGCCATTCCTCAAACAGCGCAAGCCGTTTGGGAGCGCATCGGCATGCCCGGCCAAGTGAGCGACCAACGCATTCCTGCGGCGGCAGCGTGGGGTCAGTACCCCGGCGGCGCAACGGTCACCAAGGGCGACCCTCTGTTTCCCCGCCGCCAACTTCCGGCCTAGTGGTCATGACGCCAGCACTGCAGTGGACCGACAACCACTGTCACCTTCACGACGAGCGCATGCCTGGCGGAGCGGCCGCCGCGATTGCAGCCGCACGCGAAGCCGGAGTGGTCACGATGATCACGGTCGGATGCGATGCCGCCACGTCGCAGGCCGCCATCGCTGTGGCCAACGAGTTCGACAACGTATGGGCCACGGTTGGTTTGCACCCGCACGACGCGATCAACGGCGTCGACACCATCGCATCGATGTTCGACCATCCAAAGGTGATTGCAGTCGGCGAATGCGGCCTCGACTATTACTACGACCACTCACCTCGCGACACACAGCGCGAAGCCTTCGCCCAGCAGATACAACTCGCACATCAGTTGGCGCTTCCATTGGTCATTCACACCCGCGACGCATGGGCCGAAACCTTCGACATCTTGCAGGTCGAAGGCGTGCCCGAACAGACAATCTTCCACTGTTTCACAGGTGGCCCCGACGAAGCTCGAGTCTGCCTCGACCTTGGTGGGTTCCTGAGCTTCTCGGGCATCGTCACGTTTAAGACGGCAGTCGATGTTCAAGCCGCAGCACAGTTGTGCCCGCTCGATCGCATGCTGATCGAGACCGACAGCCCCTATCTCGCGCCCGTGCCGCACCGCGGCAAGACGAACCAACCAGCGTTCGTGTCGTACATCGGCCATCACATTGCGGCCATTCGCGACGACACGGCAGCCAACATTGCCGCCGCCACCACCGCAGCCGCGCGGCTTGCGTTCCCACGACTCGCTCCGTAGCCTCAACGTTGCTGTCGGACTTCGTCAGCACTTGTACGGCTCAGGAGCTGCGCTGAAACTCGACGTAACCGACCGTCGCCGACTCGTTGCCGCCGCCCTGGCGACTATGGCCGTGTTCTTGTTGGTCTGGCTTTTCTCACGAGCTGACCCTGCAGCCAATACTGGTCCCATCGCCGCTCTGACGAACAGCAACGCCGCCCAGAACGACGCCGGGTCAGCTGCCGACGGCGCCACCGGCCTGTTCGGAGCTAATGGACCAATCTTCATTGACGGTCCGGCCACGCCTCCGAAGCCTGCAGTCATCCAGATCGTTGTGCCCGCCGTGAATCCAGCGGTCACTGTTGAGGGCGGCGCTTCGTACAGCCGAACCATCGGTGTCATCGACGACTCGTGCTCATCACCCGCCGCGCCCATGGGCGCCACCATCACCGTGACCAACCGCGACAACGGCCACTCAGTGGTGTGCGTGAACAACTACCCGTACCCACTGCTGGCGCCCATGGTCATCGTCGTTTCGACCAAGCTGTACACCCGACTCGGCGAACTCGTCGACGCTCCGCTGCCCGTTCGACTCACCTGGTAGCCGCAGCCCGATGACCCTGTCCCGTCGCGACATCAGCGACCTTCTTACTCAGCACGGCTTAGCGCCGCGTCGCGAGTTTGGCCAGAACTTTGTGGCCGATCCCAACACCGTGCGCCGAATTGCGCGTTTGGCCAAGCTGAGCGCCACTGATCACGTGGTCGAAATCGGCGCCGGCTTGGGGTCGCTCACCACCGCTCTCGCCGAAACCGGCGCCGCCGTCACCGCCATCGAGATTGATCACGGCATCGTTCCCGTGTTGCGTTCGGTCGTTGCCGACCTCGAGCGCGTCACCGTGATCGAAGGCGACGCACAAGAGTTGATGTGGCACGAACTGCTCGCCGCCTCTACCCAATGGGTGCTCGTGGCCAACCTGCCCTACAACGTGGGCACACCGTTGGTACTCGATCTGCTCGACACCGTGCCCGAGATCGCACGCATGTTGGTGATGGTGCAGCGCGAGGTTGCCGAGCGCATCGTGGCATCGCCACGCACCTCGGCGTACGGAGCCATCACGGTCAAGGTCGCCTATTGGGCAACGGCGCGAATCGTGGGCTACGTCCCGTCCACCGTGTTCGTGCCCCAGCCAAAGGTCGAAAGCGCGCTGGTCGAGATCACCCGGCGGCCCGCACCCGCGGTTGCCGACATCGATCCAACAGCGCTGTTCACTCTCGTCAAAGCCGGATTCGCCCATCGCCGCAAAATGCTGCGCGGCACGCTTGGCGGTCTGGTCACTCCCGAGCAGTTTGAACAAGCCGGCATCGCCCCCACGGCGCGAGCCGAAGAACTCGATGTTCACGCATGGGGCCGCCTCACGGTCATTACCGAGGCTGCCAAGAAGTGATTGCCACCGTGATGGCCCACGCAAAGCTCACGGTCACGTTGGCCGTCACTGGCGTGCGCGCCGACGGCTATCACCTCATCGATGCCGAGATGGTCACCCTCGACCTCGCCGACACGTTGTCGATCGATGCTGAAGCAGAGTCCACTTCGCTCACTGCCACAGGCGCCTACAGCGCCGGCATGCCGCTCGATGACAGCAATCTGGCCAGCAAGGCCTTGCGCCTGTGTAATCGCCACGCAGCAGTGCATCTCGACAAGGTGATCCCTCACGGCGGCGGTCTGGGCGGCGGATCCGCCGATGCCGCCGCAATTCTGCGCTGGGCCGGCTACACCGACCTCATCGCCGCCGCGAACCTGGGCGCCGATATTCCGTTTTGCATGGTGGGTGGCCGCGCTCGGGTGCAGGGCATCGGCGAGATCATCACGCCACTGCCGTTCGTCGCCCGATCGTTCACGTTGGTCATTCCGCCACTGAGCTGTTCAACACCTCAGGTGTATCGAGCATGGGACAACCTCGGCGGTCCCACCGGCGATGGCCCAAACGATCTCGAGTCGGCGGCGTTGGTGGTCGAGCCACAACTCGTGCGCTGGCGTGACCGAATTCGCGAAGCGGTGGGCAAGCCTCCAACGCTTGCGGGCAGTGGCGCTACTTGGTTTGTCGATGCGCACATTGCCGATCTGACTGCTGCGCTGCCTGACGCTCATGTGGTGTTCGCCTCAACCGTTGCGTGAGCTCAACCGTTACGTGAGCTCACCGTTGCGTGAGCTCATCGCTTTGTGGCTCGTGCCGAAAACGCAAAACGACCGCTCACGAATGTGAACGGTCGAGCGAACGTGGAAAACCACGGCCGGTTGCGTAAAAAAGCTATTTACGACGCTGGTGACGAGTACGCCGCAGCATCTTCTTGTGCTTCTTTTTACGCATGCGCTTACGGCGCTTCTTGATCAACGAACCCATGGGTTGGGAACGCTACCGCCCCATCGCCCAGTGCCCAACCCCGCGCCCGAACCCGACCAGTTATGAGTACAGATTTCTCGAGTCTGCAAAAATTTTTAGCATCCACTCGGTGCCGCCCGATACCGTATGGCGAACCCTTTCCGGGGTCGTTCAATGGTAGGACAACGGGTTTTGATCCCGTTTATAGGGGTTCGAGCCCTCTCCCCGGAGCAATGCATCCTCATGCGGCGAGCTGCGGCATGCGCTAGAACATGGTCATGTCCGTTTCTGCCATCGTGCTCGCCGCCGGCGAAGGCACCCGCATGCGTTCGTCCCGACCCAAGCCGCTGCACCTCATTTGCGGCCGAGGCATGGTGATGCACGTCATCCACGCACTCGAATCTGTCGATGTCGATCGCACCATTGTGGTGGTGGGCCATGGTGCCGAACGGGTCACCAAGAAGGTTCACGAACAAGCACCCGAGTGGGCCAACGTGTCGTTCGTCGAGCAGCTCGTGCAGCGCGGCACCGGTGACGCAGCAATGGTTGGCATGTCGGCGATACCCGGCCACGACCTCGACGATCTCGACGATCAATCCACCGTGCTCATCCTGCCCGGCGACACTCCACTGCTGCGGCCCGAAACCATCCACGACCTCGTCGCCACCCACGTTGCCAATGGCTACGCCGCCACGCTGCTCACCTCGTTCATGGACGACCCCACCGGATACGGCCGGGTCGTGCGCGCCACATCGAAGAGCGGCGAAGGGCGCGTGCTGGGCATCATCGAGCAGCGCGACGCCAGCCCCGAGCAACTCGCCGTGAACGAAGTGAACACCAGCATCTACGCATTCCGACGCGATCTGCTCGGGCCGGCGTTGCGACACCTCTCGCCCGACAACTCTCAGGGCGAGTACTACCTCACCGATGTCATCGGCGCTCTGGCCGGCATGGGACATCGCATCGGTGCGGTGCATGCCCCAGAAGCCGAAACCGCCGGAGTCAACGATCGCTGGCAACTTGCGCTCGCCGAGCGCGAGCTGCGCGCCCGCACCAACCGGCACTGGTTGCTCAACGGCGTCACCATGCTCGACCCCCGCCAGACTTTCATCGACGTCACCGTGCAACTCGGACGCGATGTCACGTTGTATCCAAGCACCATCTTGCAAGGCCGCACCATCATCGGCAGCGGTTGCGAGCTCGGCCCCGATACCCGGCTCATCGATTGCGTCGTTGCATCCGACTGCGTCATCGAGAACACCGTAGGGCGCGATGCCGAAATTGGTGCCGGTGCTCGCGTGGGTCCGTACTGCCATCTTCCGGCCGGCAGTTCGGTCGTTGCGGCGCAAACGACCGGCGCGTTCTACACTGCCCCGGTCGAGTGAGTTCGGAAGGTCGGTAGCAAGAGCAATGGACAAGGTCACCACCCAGCGGTTGTCTGTGTACACAAACCGTGCGCACCCGTCGTTAGCGCAAGACATGGAGAAGGTGACCACCAAGCGTCTGTCGCTCTACACCGGACGCACGCACCCCGCCCTCGCTCAAGAAGTGGCCGCCCACCTGGGCATCCCCCTCGGCGACGCCAATGTGGTCGAGTTCGCCAACGGCGAGATCCGCCCGCGTTTCGCCGAGAGCGTACGCGGCAGCGACGTGTTCATCATGCAGACCCATTTCGGTTGCGACGGACGCAGCATCAACGACTCGATCATGGAACAACTGATCATGATCGATGCCGCCAACCGGGCATCAGCAAAGCGCATCACGGCCGTGTGCCCGTTCTACGGCTACGCCCGCCAAGACCGCAAGGCCGAAGGCCGTGAGCCAATTACGGCTCGCCTCGTGGCCGACCTGTTCCGTGCCGCTGGCGCCAAGCGCATGGTCTCGATCGATCTCCATAGCGGTCAGATTCAAGGCTTCTTCGATGGTCCGGTCGATCACCTCACCGCAATGCCAGTGCTCGAGCGGTACGTACGCGAGCACGCCGAAAACGGCATGGTCATCGTGTCTCCCGATGCTGGCCGAGTGAAGGTTGCCGAGCGTTTCGCTCAGCACCTCAGCGACATGGACGCCGACGTTGCCTTCATTAACAAGCGCCGTCCCAAGGGCACGATGAACGTGGCCGAGGCCAAAGAAGTCATCGGCGAGGTCGCCGGACGCGTGTGCATCATCACCGACGACATGATCGACACGGGCGGCACCGTGGTCTCCGCCGCCGAACTGCTGTTGTCTCGTGGCGCCTCCGAGGTCTGGGCGATGGCCACCCACGGCGTGCTCTCGGGCCCAGCCATCGAGCGTTTGCGCAACTCACCGTTCAAGCGCGTGGTGCTCACCAACACCTTGCCGATGCCCTCAATCACCGAGCTTCCGCAGCTCGAAGTGCTCTCGATTGCCCCAATTATTGGCGAAGCGCTGTCGGCCGTGTTCGACGACACCAGCGTCAGCGAGATCTTTGGCGGCGAGAACCAAGCCTGACAGGTGGCATCCACCACGGCTCGCCGGTATCATTTCCAACCGTTCTAGAGAAGAACAGTCTTCCCTCTCATCGCCTCCGGGCAGAGGAACTCACCATGTCGCAGACCACTCTTGTTGCTTCCACCGGTCGTGAAACCGGTTCACCGGCGTCACGCCGCTTGCGCGCTACCGATCAGATCCCTGGCGTTCTGTACGGCCAGGGCATGACCCCGGTCAGCGTGGCAGTTGCCCGCCGTGACCTTCGCATCGCTCTCAGCGGCCCAGCCGGCTTCAACACCGTGCTGCAGCTTGAGGTAGACGGCAAGGTCTACCCAGCGGTCATCAAGGACGTGCAGCGTCACCCAGTGAAGCGCAACGTCAGCCACATCGACTTCTTGCAGGTCAACATGAGCGAGACCATCACCGTGTCAGTGCCATTGCACATCACCGGTGAGGCCAAGGCAGTTCTTGCCGACGGCGGCTTGGTCGATCCTTCGGTCGACAGCATCGAAGTCGAGTGCACCCCTGGCAACATGCCAAACGAGTTCACTGTCGACATCAGCGCGATGGTGCCAGGCGACGTCATTCGTCTCTCGTCGCTCACCATGCCTGCCGGCGTGGTTGCACTTGGCGATCCTGACATGGCCATCGTTACTGCCATCCACGGCAGCCAGGGCTCCGAATCAGCTCCAGCGGCACCAGCCGCCGAGTAGTACTGAGCAGTGGCTTTGTTCGGCCGCAGTGAGCGAGCCGAACGCCGCGGCACCCCATTCGACTTTCTGATTGTCGGTCTGGGCAACCCAGGCAAAGAGTACGCACGAACGCGCCACAACGTCGGTGAAGAGGTTGTCGCACTCTTGGCGAAGCGCTGTTCAGCCACGCTGAAGGCCGGCCGCGACAAAGCAATGGTCGCCGAGGTCACCATCGAAGGCAAGCGCTGCGTGCTCGCCTTTCCGCTCACGTTTATGAACCTGTCGGGTCAATCGGTGGGTGCACTCGCGAGGCGTTACGGCATCGACGATCCGGCACAACTCATCGTGGCGCACGACGAACTCGATCTCCCGCCCGCGCAGGTGCGCGTGAAAGTGGGCGGTGGCTTGGCCGGCAACAACGGATTGCGCAGCATCACCCAACATCTCAAGACGCAGGATTATCTACGCGTGCGAATCGGTATCGGCAAGCCTCCATCGAAAGAGCAAGGCGCCAACCATGTGCTGTCACGACTCGGCAAAGCCGAACGAGAAGCGCTCGATGTGTCTATTCAGATTGCCGCCGACGCGGTCGAGGCGCTGGTGGGCCGAGGCCCAGATGCCGCGATGCGCGAGTTCAACTCGCGCTAAATGCCCGATCGGCCACAACCTGGCCGTGCTTGAGCTCAATACTTCGCGTGAGGCGCACGTTCGAGAGCAACGCACGATCGTGAGTGACCAGCAAGACGGTGCCAGCAAACGACTCGAGCGCGATCTCAAGCTGCTCGATGGCAGCCAGATCGAGATGGTTGGTGGGCTCATCGAGCACCAAACAGTTGGTGCCGCGAGCCATCAGCAACGCCAACACGGCCCGCGTGCGCTCACCGGGCGACAACGATCCAGTGGGCCGGTTCACCTCGCTGGCGCCAATGCCGAACTTGGCCAACAACGTGCGCGCCTCTGGCACCTTCATCTCGGTGGCGTGCATAAACGCCTCGAGCAATGTCTCGGTATCGGACAACTGCAGGCGGCCCTGCTCGAGTTCGCCCACCACAACGCTGGGCCCGAGATACGCCTCGCCCGACGTAGGCGCGAGACGACCCAGCAAGATCTGCAGCAGAGTGGTCTTGCCGCTGCCGTTCGAGCCCACGAGAGCGATTCGTTCGCCAGCACCAATGGCCAGATCGATCGGGCCCAACGAGAAGTCACCGCGTTGTAGCGCCACCGAGGTGAGCCTGGCGACCACTGCCCCACTGCGCGGCGCCTCGCCGAACACGAGCCGCAATTGCCACGCCTCGCGCGGCTCTTCGATGACCTCGAGTCGTTCCATCGCGCGCTCGGTGCGTGCCGCCTTGCCAGCGAGCTGCTCGGTCTGGTTGATCTTGAAGTTCTTTGAATGCTTGTCGCCGTCGGAGGGCTGCTTCTTGGCCTTGCTGACGCCCTGAGTGGCCCACTCACGTTCGCGTTGGGCCCTGCCGAGCAGCGTGGATTTCTTGTCGGCGTATTCGTCGTATCGCTCGCGCGCATGTTGTGCCGCTACCTCGCGCTCGGCAAGGAAC
>CANNMD010000012.1 GCA_947505655.1 Acidimicrobiaceae bacterium
ACCATCACCACTCGCGTCATCGACGGCGCCTGCATCTTCCACAACCGGCCTGGTTTTTCTGGCGGCGCCGGGTGCGCACTACACAGCGCAGCACTGGCGGTTGGCGAACGCCCTATCGACTGGAAGCCCGACGTGTGTTGGCAGCTTCCCCTTCGACTGCACGAAGACACTGATCTGCACGGCCATGTCACCAGCACCTTGCGCGAGTGGAAGCGCCGCGACTGGGGCGAAGGAGGCACCGACTTTCATTGGTGGTGCACCGAAACCTCCGAGGCGTTCAACGGCAGCAAGAGCACGTATCAATACCTGCGCGACGAGATCATCGAGTTCACCGGAGTGACGGTGTACGAGATGTTGGTGAAGCAACTCGAGAAGAGTCGAGCTACCCCAGTTGCGCACCCAGCGGTGCGCCGCAAATAAATGAAACGAGGAGGACCCGCATTGCGGATCCCCCTCGCTGTCATCACTCGTAGATTTCGAAGGCCCGAAGGCACCTCTAGATCGCTTCGTTGCCTTCTTCGCCGGTGCGAATTCGCACGAGCCGATCGACTGTCGTGACCCAGATCTTGCCGTCACCAATCTTGCCGGTGGCTGCCGCAGCGCGGATCGTGTCGACAACTGAATCGACAAGCTCCTCACCAGTCACAATTTCGATCTGAACCTTGGGAACGAAATCAATCTTGTATTCGGCTCCTCGATAGGTCTCGGTGTGACCGCCTTGACGACCGACACCTTTGACCTCTCGAGTAGTCATTGCCAACACTCCAATTTTGTTCAGGGCTTCCTTCACATCGTCAACCTTGAACGGTTTCACTACTGCTGTAATGAGCTTCATCGCTTTGTAAACCTCCTGTGGTCAAGCTTGTTAACTCTCGTTGTGTATTGCGTCATCGGGCGAAGACGCGTTCAGTCGTTGTAGGCAAGGACGCCCATTTCGGGAATGTCGACGCCTTGAATCTCTTGATCCTCAGGGGTGCGAATTCCGCCCTTGGTGAACTTGTTCTGAATCTTAAAGAAGGCGTACGCAAAGCTGAAGATGACGGTGCAAATCACAACCGCACCTAACAACTGAGCCCCGAACTGGCCGAACTTGCCTTGGATGATTCCCTCAACCTTGATCGGGTTCCCAGCGCCATCGACGGCGCCGTTCCAGCCGGCACCGTATTGGCCGTTGGCGAAGATGCCCACGCTCAACACACCGAACAACCCGGCGCCACCATGCACTGCAATGGCACCTACTGGGTCATCGATACCGCGACGCTCAAAGAAGAACACGGCTTCGATGGCGATAATCGCCGCAATCAAACCAATCACTGCAGCGGCCCAAGGCGCAACGAAAGCACACGGAGCGGTGATCGCCACGAGACCGGCCAACATGCCGTTCACCATCATTCCAGGATCGGGCTTACCGGTCTTGAAGGTGATGTAGTACATCCCCACAACGGCACCGACGGCCGCAGCGATAGCGGTGTTGGCTGCGACCGTTGCGAACTGAATGTCAGTTGCTGCAAAGGTCGAGGCGGCGTTGAAGCCGAACCAGCCGAACAGCAAGATCAAGGCTCCAAGCAGCGCCATTGGGATGTTGTGACCCGGAATCGCTCGCGGCTTGCCATCAGGCCCAAACTTGCCGATGCGAGGCCCAAGGACGATTGCGCCAGCAAGGGCCGCCACGCCACCAACGGCGTGCACCACACCTGATCCGGCGAAGTCGACATAACCAGCACCGAGGCTCATTGTGTCCCATGTCTTTGCGAGCCAACCGCCGCCCCATGTCCATGCGGCAAAAATTGGGTAGTAGAACGCACCACAAAAGAGGCCCCAGATCACGAAGCTCTTCCACTTCCAACGCTCAGCCATCGAGCCGGTCGGAATGGTGGCAACGGTGTCCATGAACGCAACCATGTACAGGAAGAACGCCAACATGGCCGGGGTTGCGCTGTTGCCGAGATGGCCCCACCCCTGCCACAAGAACGCCCAGTTGCCCGATCCGAGAAGCGGCTCTGCGTTCAGTGCGGCGCCGCCATCACCGAAGTAAATGGACGTATCAAAGCCACCAAAGGCCAACGGGAATCCAACAAACAAGAATCCCACGAAACCAAGACCGAAGATGGCGAAGTTAGTGCTCATCACGTGAGCCGCGTTCTTCTTCTGAGTGAAACCGGTCTCTACAAGGGCAAAACCTGCCTGCATGAAGATCACCAACATTGCGCCGATGACCACCCAGAGCAGGTTGGTTGCCTGTCCCAACGTTGTGACGGGATCAGCATCTGCAGCGAATGCAGTACTCCCCACCACCAACGCCGACACGGTGGCCCCAAAAAGGCCACCCGCTACGTACTTAAGTGCCAAACGTTTACGCACTGAATCCTCCTATTGAAAGTTGATAACTGGTACTTGCACGGCGCAATACGCCGACGCTCGGCACGGCACTGGGACGAGACATAGTCAGAGTACGAAGCCCAGGTTTCAGCACGAGAGACTTCGTGTTGCCAGTTTGTTAACAACATCAATCAGCGCGGTGTCACCGCCGTCGAGACCACCAACGCCGGCGCTGCAGCCTTCCTGAGGCCAATGCGGAACGTACGTCGGAGACGATGTCATCGTTGAGTTTGCGGTTGAACCGATCAGAGACAGCGAAGCGATCGTTCACCTGGCCGGCCTCAGATCCGATGCGAGCCGAATGGATCACTGCGCCCGCGGCAGCAAACGCGCTGCTCACTGCAAGTAACACACCTGGTTCGTCGGGACCAGTGACCGTGCACACGGTGAGCCACGGCAGAGCATCGTTATCGAACGTCAGCGAAATCGCGGGTTGCGCAATCGGCTGCACCTGCGCACCAAGTCGAGCTTCGAACGCCTGGGCTAACACCGCCGCCTTCGGCCTTGACGATGTGCGCACCACAAAACTCGAGAGTGCCGCTCCGTCTGGCCATGTAGTCAGATCGGCGGCAGCGATATCGAGTTGTTGACGCGCCAATGCGTCGGCCAATCGAGCCAGCAGACCGGCCGTGTCACGGCACGCAACATCGATCTTCCAATGATCGGGCTCAGGCTCAGGGCTCACCGCGATTCGCACCACTCCATTGAGCGGTAGAGGTTCCACAAGTCGGGCATGACGTGCCAACTCTTCTGGCTCATGGGCAAGCAGATAGGTGTTCGACGCGTGCCGAAGTCGTTCGATTGGGGCAGCATCTTCGAGGAGGCGCTGAGCCGCAAGTCGTCGCGTACCAGCCAGGTTGTCGGCTTCTCCACCTGTGAGATCAGGGTGACGCAGCGCTTCTTGCACCTGCATGTACTGAGCGGCGAGCACATCGCTTGCCACACGAGTCAGGTCACCGAGGGCCACTGCCAACACGTATGCAAGCCGAGCGTGGCGGGCCGTACCGAGGTGCGTAGCCATTTGCAAGATCTCGTTTTCATCAAAGCCTGCGGGGCGGTGGGCTCTGCGTCGCAGCAAGTTCGCGTCGGCCACGATCGAGACGATCCGGTCGGCCTGAGCGTCACCACCAAAGCGCCTCGCCAAGCTGTGCGCAGACTCAGTATCCGCACACACGTCGGCAACGAGAGCTGCGAGAAGCAGGTCGTCGTCCAGTTCAGCCACAGCAGTTTCACCAACGCCTGACGAAGACTGCGCATGCAGCCGATCGACCACAGCAAAGCGCAACGATCCAAGCGGATCAAGGTCAGACATGTCGGCTCGGCGTCGTCGCATCGCTGTCGCAACTTCGGGCAGGGTCCGCTCCAATACACCCGTCACTTCGAGCCAACGCCACGACCGCGGCGAATCGTCACGAAGTAGGTCAACCAGCGCAGCGGTGTGCGATGCATCCCAGACCAGATCGGCCTGGCGCTGCAGCGCGAACCAGTCGAGCAAGGGTTCCGATGGGGTTCGCGTCGACGCATGTCGTGCAGCGGCGAGGGCCACCGTTACAGCCTGCGAAACAGGAGGGGTGGCTGCTAATTCAACGGTGTCGCCATCGGTGTAGATCCAGCCCGCAGCGGGCTCTGCCTCAATCGCCTGCGCCCCGAGTTCAGCACGGCGTCGCGGACCCTGCCCAATACGTAGGCGCAACAGCGGAGGGGTAACCAACGTGGTGACGAGGATCACGATCAGGAGCGCTCCGTATTGATCGGTGTCGAGCACCCCTGACGAAAGTCCGATCGCTGCGAAGATGAGGCCAACCTCGCCGCGCGGAATCATGCCGAGACCGATCAAAAGCCGATCCGCGCGCTGCGCCGGCACGACCAACGCCGAGCACAGCTTGCCCAGAACGGCGACGACGGTCATGGAGCCAGCGAGCAGGAGCACCGATGGTTTCGCCATCGCAGAAAGGTCGGCGTTGATGCCGATACTCAGGAAGAACACTGGAATAAACACGTTTCCGACCGCGCCCAGATCGGCCGCGACTCGCTCGTGTTGATCTGTGCGACCAAGCGCAATGCCAGCCATAAAGCCACCGATGATGAAGGCGAGCTTGGCCAGATCAGCAAGGGTGGCGAACCCAATCATCAACGCAAACGCTGCCACGACCACGGTGGCCCCAGACGACGCTCGACGACTGATTTGGCGGAACAACCTTGGCACCACGAACACGCCGAGTAGTCCGGTGCCCAACAAGAAGAGCAGCGCCAACCCAAACGTCTGTGCCACGGTGCCAATGCCAACCGACCCGCCAGTCACTACCTTCACCACCACGGTCAAGATGATCAGGCCGAGAACGTCGTCAGCGACCGCTGCACCAAGAACAATTCGCGACTCAATCGACGCAAGTGCTCTCAAGTCTCCAAAGACGCGCGCCGTAATACCCACGCTGGTAGCGGTGAGCGCAGCCCCAAACAGCAGCGCCGTATTCGTCGACTCGCCAAACAACAGCCCTACGCCGAGTCCCGCTGCAAACGGCACGACGACGCCTACTACCGCCACCGCCATTGACGCTCCGCCAACTTTTCGCAGCTCGACGAGGTCTGTTTCCATGCCTACGGAAAGCAGGAGCAATAGCACACCGATCTCGGCAAGCACGGCAACCGAGACCCCCCGCGCGCCATCAAGCTGGATAAGGCCGATCACCGATGGCCCGACGAGCACACCGGCCACAATCTCACCAAGCACTGCTGGCACCCGAAGACGCTCAGCAAGTTCGGCCACCACTTTCGCGGCTGTGACAATAATCAGCAGATCAAGCAGCAGACGCGCCACATCGATCGACTCGGCGCTTCCAAAGATAACCATCGTCACGAGATTAAGTCGGCAATGTTTCGCCGCTATGCGACTTCTGTGAACTGGGTATGAACTGCGCCTCGCGTGAGGCAGCAGTCGCTCGCAAAAAGCGGCTTACTTGCTCTTTTTGTTCGCCTTGCGGCGATCTTCGAGGGCGAGGTGCTTCTTACGAATGCGGATGTTCTTTGGCGTGACCTCGACGAGTTCGTCGTCGGCGATCCATTCGATAGCAGTCTCAAGACTGTGAATGCGAGGTGTCGGCAGCTTGACTGCGTCGTCGTGGCTGTGCGTACGAATGTTGTTCTTTTCCTTCGGACGAACGGCGTTGACCACCATCTCGTCTTCACGGGCACATTCGCCAACGACCATGCCTTCATATACCTGCTCACCTGGAGCAATGAAGAACTGGCCGCTGAGCTGAAGCTTGTCGAGCGCGTAGCCAGTGGACTGGCCAATGCGGTCGGCAACCATCGCGCCGCCGCGGGAATCAGGCATTTCGCCGGACCATGCCATCCAGCCGAGGTGATGCTGATGCAACAACGCGGTGCCGCGGGTAACGGTCATCAGTAACGAACGGAAGCCAATCAGGCCACGGCTTGGGCATTCGAACGTGACAATAGTGCGGCCAGCGTCGCCGGGGCGAAGGTCGGTGACACGGCCCTTGCGAGGCGCCAACTCTTGGGTCACGGTGCCGACATGCTCGTCAGGAACGTCGCAAACACCGCGTTCTTGTGGCTCGAAGCGCTTGCCATTCACTTCTTTGGTGATGACCTCGGGGCGGCTGACCTGCAGCTCGTAACCCTCGCGACGCATCGACTCGATCAGCACGGCCAGCTGCAATTCGCCACGGCCAGCAACTTCGATGATGTCGGGCGAGCCGGTGTCGAACAACTTGATCGACACGTTGCCGAGCAGTTCTTTTTCGAGGCGCTCAACAAGGTGACGGCTGGTGAGGTACTTGCCATCTTTGCCAGCGAACGGCGACGTGTTGACGCCGAAGGTCATGCGTAGCACGGGCTCGTCGACCATCAAGCGTGGCAATGCCACTGGCGACTCGACCGAGGCGATGGTGTCGCCGATCTCGACCTCGGGGAATCCGGCAACAACGAACAAGTCGCCCGCCGAGAGTTCTTGCACTTCGTTGCGGCTCACGCCTTCGAAGGCCATCAACTGGCTGAGGCGACGCTTGAGCGGAGGCTGACCCTCGGCAAACTCTTCTTCGAGCAAGGCAACGGTGTCGCCACGGCGCATGACGCCATTAACAACGCGGCCAATGGCGAGACGACCGAGGTACTCGCTGGCATCGAGCGTGGTGACCATGGCCTGCAATGGGGCCGTTGGGTCTCCCTGAGGGGCGGGAATGGTCTCGAGAATGGTGTCGAGCAGGGCCGACAGGTCTTCGTCGGGGCCAGGCATGCCAATGCCGCGCATTGAGCGACCTTCGCGAGCCACGGCCGAGATGACCTGGAAGTCGATGTGGTGGTCACCGGCATCGAGGTCGATGAACAACTGGTACACCTCGTCGAGCACTTCTTCGGGGCGTGCGTCGCCGCGGTCGACCTTGTTGATGATGACGATTGCGGGCAGATCGAGCGCCAATGCCTTTTGCAGCACATAGCGGGTCTGCGGCAACGGGCCCTCGGCCGCGTCGACGAGCAGCAACACGCCGTCGACCATGGTGAGGGCGCGTTCGACTTCGCCACCGAAGTCGGCGTGGCCGGGGGTGTCAACGAGGTTGATCTTGGTGCCCTTCCATGTGATGGAAGCGGCCTTGGCGAGAATGGTGATACCACGCTCTCGCTCTTGGTCGTTGCTGTCCATCACACGGTCAACGACCGCCTGATGGGCTGCAAAGGTGCCTGTTGCGCGCAACAGGGCATCGACGAGTGTGGTTTTACCGTGGTCGACGTGCGCGACAAGGGCGATATTTCGTAATTGGGTCATAGTCCGCGGTTTTCGTTGATACCGCAAAGCTGAGGCGGGGGCCACAGCGCGGCAGGAGACAAATGCTGCCTCAGGTGTATTACAGCTTCAGATTCAGTCTTCGGGCTCTTCGTCGTCGTCATCGAAGGTGACGCCGTACTTCTCCGCTAGCGCGGCATACTCATCGTCTTCGGTACGAGGACGTTGATCAGTGCCCGCAAATCCCAGATCGAGTGCACTGGGACCAGCTTGCTTGAGCTTTCGCGCTTCTTCAAAGCGGCGATGACGACCCTTCTTCACGGCAGGGCTCCGAACCTAGAGAAATAACATCGGGTTCAAGCCTATCGTTCGCTGCATAGAACCAGACGGATTACAGAGGTGACCTGCGTCGTATTTCGGGTGATTTCCCTGCTCAGGACCCCGCCAGATCATGTGATCTGCCATGTACCGGCTGACCGAAGCAGGCCCGCTAGGTCTCCCCGACCCATTTTCGCCGACGCTCGTGCCAGCTGGGCCCCCAGCATCGCCCCGTACTCGGGCCGATCGACGTCGCGAAACACCCCAAACGGAGTGGGGGTCCACCGCTGTGATGAAGCGGCAAGGTCATCGGCCGAAAGTCGAGCCAGCGCGAACGCCAGGCTCGGGTCGGCGCGGTGCGCATCGTGCTTCAGGATCGCCTCGAGTCCGACATCGGCAACCTCGACGATGCGCAGATGTCCGTCGGCACCCATCACTACTCCGGCATGACCGTTCTCACCGAACACGATGGACTCACCGTGGCGAAGGTCGATCATCATCTCGCCGCGAGCTTTGCGACCGGTGAGCTCGTCGTAGGCCCCTTCGTTGAAGACGTTGCAGTTCTGCAGGATCTCAACGAACGATGTGCCGCGGTGGGCGTGAGCCGCACGCAGCGTCTCCATCATGTGCTTGCGGTCGAGGTCGTGAGTTCGAGCCACAAACCCGGCTTCGGCACCGAGCGCCAGCGCCAGCGGACTGAATGGATGGTCGATGGACCCCATCGGTGTCGACTTAGTGACCTTCCCTAACTCAGACGTCGGCGAATACTGTCCCTTGGTTAAGCCGTAGATGCGGTTGTTGAACAACAAGATGGTGAGGTTCACGTTGCGCCGAAGCGCGTGAATCAAGTGATTACCGCCGATAGACAGCGCATCTCCGTCGCCCGTGACCACCCAAACGTCGAGGTCGGGGCGAGCCACAGCAACGCCGGTGGCAATGGCTGGCGCCCGGCCGTGGATTCCGTGAATGCCATACGTCTCCATGTAGTAGGGGAACCGGCTTGAGCATCCGATGCCTGAAACGAACACCGTGTTCTCGGGCTTCAGGCCGAGTTCTGGCATCAACGTTTGCACGGCGAGCAAGATTCCGTAGTCGCCGCATCCAGGGCACCAGCGCACCTCTTGATCGGTCGACCAATCCTTCTTCGTGGTCACCGAAACAACTGTGTCTGTCATTGCTGTACTCCTTTGGCTGCGCCTGAAACGGCATGCTCAAGTTCGGCCGAGGTGAACGGCAAGCCCTGCACCTTGCTCACCGATTGGGCATCAATGAGGTACTCGGAGCGCACGATGCGACACAACTGACCCAGGTTCAGCTCGGGAACAAGCACTGTGTCGAAGCCCCGCAACAGTTCGCCCAAGTTGGCTGGCAATGGATTGAGGTTGGTGAGGTGCACCCACGCGACTTTCTCGCCGCGAGATCGGATGCGTTGCACCGCCGCAAAGATCGCCGCCCACGTAGAGCCCCAACCAAGTATGCACACGGCGGCATCGGCGTCGCCGACAACCTGAGCGGCAGGGATGTCGCGAGCAATGCCGGCGATTTTGTTCGCACGGAGATGAGTCATCTTGTCGTGGTTTGCAGGCGTGTAGTTGATGTCGCCGCTGCCGTCTTCTTTTTCGAGACCTCCGATGCGATGCATCAATCCCGGCGTGCCCGGAATGGCCCATGGCCGAGCGAGTGTCTCAGGGTCACGTAAGTACGGCCAGTACTCGTCGGTGCCATCGGGAGCAACATGGTTCATCTCTGTCTGAAACGGCACCGAGATGTCGGGCAACGAATCAACATCGGGCAGCAGCCACGGTTCGGAACCGTTCGCGATGTAGCCATCGGAGAGCAAGATGACCGGAGTGCGGTACTTCAGCGCAATGCGCGCCGCCTCGATTGCGGCGTGAAAACAATGGCTGGGGCTGTACGCCGCAACGATCGGTAGCGGCGCTTCGCCGTGACGCCCGAACATCGCGATGTTCAAATCGGCGGCCTCGGTCTTGGTGGGCAAGCCGGTTGATGGACCGCCGCGCTGCACATCGACGATGATCATCGGCAGCTCAAGCGACACGCCAAGGCTGATGGTCTCGCTCTTCAGTGCGAGGCCAGGGCCACTGGTTGTCGTGACCCCAAGGTGCCCGGCGAACGCTGCGCCGAGCGCCATGCCCGCTGCAGCAATCTCGTCTTCGGCCTGAACAGTGCGAACACCAAAGTGCTTGGCCTTCGAGAGTTCATGCAAAATGTCGGAGGCCGGGGTAATTGGGTAGCTACCCAAGAACACCGGCAAGTTCGCAAGTTGTCCGGCGGCAACAAGTCCCCATGCGAGGGCCACGTTGCCGGTGATGTTGGTGTACTCCCCCGCTGGCATGTGGGCCGACTCGACCTGAAACGGGTGATCGAACAACTCGGTGGTCTCACCGAAGTGGTAGCCGGCGTTGAACGCTGCGGCGTTTGATGCCCGCACCAACTCGTCAGCGAATCGCGCAGCAATCCAGTCGAGTGTGAATTCGCGCGGCCGAGAGAACAGCCACGAGATCATGCCGAGCGCGAAGAAGTTCTTTGACCGTTCGGCGTCGCGAGGCTTCACCCCGAGTTCGGTGGCAGCCTGCACAGTGAGCGACGTCATCGGCACTTCGACGACGCGGTAGTTGGCCAAGGTGTCGTCGTCGAGCGGGTTGGTGACGTAACCAACTTTGGCGAGGTCGCGCTCGCCGAACGCGTCGCGGTTCACGATGAGCAGTCCGCCTTGTTCAAGCCGACCAAGATCGGCCTTGAGCGCTGCAGGGTTCATGGCGATCAACACACTTGGCGCATCGCCGGGCGTGGTGATGTCGTGATCTGAGATCTGCACCTGAAAGCTCGACACACCGTTCACCGTTCCGGCTGGCGCGCGGATCTCGGCCGGGTAATCGGGAAAGGTGGAGAGATCGTTTCCGAACATTGCGCTCGCCGAGGTAAACCGGTCGCCGACAAGTTGCATGCCGTCTCCGGAATCACCGGCAAATCGCACCACAACACGACTCAGCGTCTCGGGTGCCGACTTGCGTTCTGCAGTGTCGGTCATTGGGAGGCCTCCCTAATACGGGCGGGGCCATCCCGCCCCACCACGAACCATACACCCGTTGTTCTCTACGCTGAACCGGTATGAACAACGCTCCGTGGTGGAAAACCGAAGTCGTCTATCAGATCTATCCGCGCAGCTTTGCCGATACGAACGGCGACGGTGTCGGCGACCTGCAAGGCATACGTTCGCGTCTCGACTATCTCGAATGGCTGGGCATCAAGGTGCTGTGGCTTTCGCCAGTGTTCAGTTCGCCGATGGCCGACTTCGGCTACGACGTAAGCGACTACTGCGACATCGATCCCACCTTCGGAACGCTTGCAGACATGGACGAACTCATCGCCGATTGTCATCGCCGCGGCATGCGCCTGATGCTCGACTGGGTACCCAACCACACCAGCGAGCAACACCCATGGTTCCAAGAGAGCCGCGCGAATCGCACCAACCCGAAGGCCGACTGGTACGTGTGGAGGGACCAACCTGCGAACAACTGGCTTGGCTCTTTTCGCGAGGGTTCATCGGCTTGGGACTACGACGAGCAGCGCGGCCAGTGGTACTTGCATTGCTTCCTGAACGAGCAGCCCGACCTCAATTGGGATAACCCCGATGTCGAAGCTGCGATGCACGACACACTTCGGTTCTGGCTCGATCGCGGTGTCGACGGTTTTCGAATGGACGTTGTGCACCTCATCGGCAAAGACATCGAGCGCGATGATCCACCGGTGGCCGCCGAGCGCGGCATCAGCCATGTGCCGTTCAACGACGTCGCGATCACGCACCAACGCCTACGCGGCATTCGTGGCGTGCTCGACAGTTACCCAGGCGAACGAACCAGCGTCGGCGAGGTGTACCTGCTCGACGAGGCAGCGATGGCCGCCTATTACGGCAACGACGACGAACTGCACCTGTCGTTCAACTTCTCGTTCCTTTGGGCAAAATGGAACGCCGCTGGGTTGCGCAACAAGATCACCAACACGTTGAGTCATCTCGAATCTCGCAACGCATGGCCCACTTGGGTGCTGTCGAACCACGATGTGCCACGGCACCGTCAGCGCTACGGCGGGGCCGAAGCCGACGCCCGCGTGGCCGCGGTGATGTTGCTCACGTTGCCCGGCACCCCGTTCATGTACCAAGGCGAAGAGCTCGGCCTCGTAGACGCCGCAGTCGATCCCGCAACGCAACTCGATCCGGGCGGACGCGATGGTTGCCGCGCTCCCCTTCCGTGGACCGCTGAACCACACCACGGATGGGCTCGAGACCCCTGGCTGCCGTTTGCCCCCGAGGGTGAGACTCGAAACGTCGCGACACTGCAGGCCGACCCCGGCTCGATTCTGCACCTCTACCGCGAACTGCTGGCGCTACGACATAGCCACGCAGCGCTCAACATCGGCGCCTTCGAGATGATCAATAGCGACGACAACGTGCTTGCGTACACGCGAACCTTGGGTGATCAACGTGTTGTCGTTGTCTTGAACCTTGGCAACGAAATCGGCACTGTTCCCGAACTGCTGCACGCGCAGCGGTTGTGCACCACGGGCGAGGCGGCCACCGAAGCCGACTTGTCGGACAAAGTGGGCGCACACGCCGCGGTAATCGCGCTGCTGGCATGACATCATTTGCCCATGGGTCGAATCGTTGCACTTCTCAATCAAAAAGGTGGCGTGGGCAAAACCACGGTCACCCTTGGTCTTGCCTCTGCAGCTGCGGCTGCTGGCCACAGCGTGTTGGTGGTCGACCTCGACCCGCAGGCATCAAGCACATGGGCGCTGGGCTTCGACCCAGCCGAGGTCGAAGTCTCGACCGCCGAGGTGTTGGCCAAAGCCGACCCTGACTCAGCCATTGTTGAAACCGATTGGAGTCCACTGATCCATCTCATGCCGGCCTCCAATCGCCTGCAGCCCCGTGAGCAAGGCAAGCCAAAGCGCCTCAGTGCTGCCCTCGAGAAAGTTGCCGATCGCTACGACGCCATCCTGATCGACTGCCCACCTAGCCTGGGCAACCTCACCACCAGTGGCCTTACCGCTGCCAGCCACGCGGTCATCGTTGTAGAGCCCTCAGCGCTGGGTCTGCGCGGCATTGCTGCAGTGGCCGATGTCATCGACGAGGTGTGGGACAGTCACAACAGCAATCTTGATCTGGCCGGCGTGATCGTGAACAAGGTGCCTGGCGTCTCCGGCGAAGCCGACCGCCGCTACGACGAACTGGTTCGCATCGTGGGCAAGAAGGCAATCTGGCAACCAGTCATTCCGCAGCGTGTCATCGTGACGCAAGCAGTTGGCGAGCGACGGGCAATCCACAGTTATGGCGCCCGATCGGCCGACGTGTCGGTGGCCTTCGACCAACTCTGGAAGAAGCTTCGTCGCGTCACTCGCGATTAATTGCCCGGACTCGGTGCGCGCACGTTGACCTCAGGCCAACGGCACGTCGATAAGCCTGAGCCCGCCCTTGCCATCGAACGTGAGCGCAGCAGCGCCATCGACCAAACGCTGCACCTGATCGCCCAACAACTCGGCGCGCCAGCCAATCGATAGCCGGGCGTCGGGGTCTTTGCGTAACAACGCAACGATGTCGCCGCGGGTGCCAAGCAAGGCTGTGTCGATCTTTTCGTTTCGAGCAAGTTCGCTGACCCATGCCGACACCAACGTGATCGCTGGGCGCAGATTGCGGTCGAGTTCTTCGACATCGTTTGCAGGCAAGTGCACTTCGTTCTGCATACCGTCGATCACTGCAGCAATGATCTCGCGACCGAGGTTGCCACGCCAATGGCGTTCGTCGATGCCGCGCGCATGCGCGAGCTCTTCGACTGACTGCGGCTGCTTTTGGGCGATGCCAAGAATTGCAAGGTCGGGAAGGATCTGCCGCACTGGTGAGTCGACGCTCATCGCTCGACGTTCACGCCACGCAGCAACCGAGCGGGCAACGCCGCGCGCCTTTGGCTTGAGCACGCGAACGTCTTTCAGGCGCAGCCAAGCACCGTCGGGGTCGGTGCCACTGCCGGGCTTCACCCGAAGCTCCTCGCACGCGGCCTCAGCCCATGACACACGACCGGTGCGCTCGAGTTGGGCGGTGATGCGATCTTGTAGCTCAAGTAGGTGCGCAACATCGCTGGCGGCATACGATTTTTGATCGTCGGTGAGCGGCCGACGCAACCAGTCGGTGAGCCGATCGCCCTTGGGGACGGTGACCTTGAGTTCGCCCTGCAACAAGCTGGCCAACGATGGCGTTCCGTAGCCAATAAAACCGGCAGCGAGTTGGGTGTCGAAGAGACGCTTTGGCACTGCGCCACACGAATGAGTGAGCACATCGAGGTCTTGTTGCGCGGCGTGCAGCACGCATTGCGTGTCGCTCTCGAGCAACGGGCGCAACGCGGCGACATCGACTGCCAGCGGATCGACCAGAGCGGTTCCGCCGGGCCACGCGAACTGAGCAAGCGCAAGCTTTGGGTAATAGGTGCGCTCGCGATGGAACTCGGTATCGAACGCGTAACGCGGCTCGGCCATCAAGACATCGACGAGATCAAGCAGCTCGTTCTGCGTGGCGATCCACTGATAGGTCACGAAGGCGAATCTCCGGCAACCGTGTCGCGCCCGCTTTGGATCCATGCCATCGTGCCACCGGCAACGTTGACGATGTTCACACCATGATCGACAAGAAATTCGCAGGCACGCATGCTGCGGCCGCCCGATTTGCACACCACATACGTGGGGCCATCGCCGCGGAAGATTTCGACATTGTCTGGGACCGTGCCGAGAACGACATGCAATGCGCCAGGAATATGCCCGCTCTCGTATTCGTCGACCTCGCGTACGTCGACAAGGCGCACGCCTTCAGCGAGTTTTTCGGCGAGCTGATCGACAGTAATCTCAGAAATTGCCATGGCGCGACAGGCTAGCTAGTCGGCAGGTCTTCGGGGGTATTGACGTTACGGAGCGCTAGCGGTCGCACGGGCACCTCAATCACGTTCAACACCTTGAACACGTCGAGCAACGATCGCTGACCAGAATCGAATGCTTGCTGAACCGCGTCGGTGCAGCGCGGATTCCAAAGCGCGCACAACGGCTCAAGGCGGTCGGTTCGCGCAACGACCACATCGACTTCAGATGCCTTCCGATCGGCGGCCACGGCCGATGCAGCAGCCCGATGGAGAGCATCAATCGAAGCCGCATCAAGCCACGGCAGGTCGCACGCCACCACGCACAGCCACGAGTCGAGCGAGATCGCCGAGCCCACCGAGCTCATCGCAGTGAGCACGCCTCCGAGCGGTCCCTCCCCGGGATACATATCGTCGATGTGGGCGAGGTCGCCAGCAAGGCGACGAGGCCCAACGGCCACAACGTTGGAGCAACCGGCCGCAGCCAGCGCTGCCGCAACGCGGTCGACCATGGACACGCCCTCGATCTGAATAAGCGCCTTGTCGCGGCCCATCCGCCGGCTTGAACCACCGGTGAGAACGGCTCCGACAAGATCAGCCATCAGATGGGATTCCACTCGGATCGAGTTGCTGGATGAACAAACCAATTCGCTCGGCTTCGTCGTTCTCGCCAATGCGTTGGGCCATCTGCCCAAGACCCCTGAGCGCACGGAGGAAGCCGCGGTTGTTGGGGTATGTCCAACGAACGTATCCGGACCCACGCCAGCCACTGGCCCGCAATGCGTCGAGGCCGCGGTGGTAGCCCACGCGATAGGCGGCGTATCGCTCGATGTCGTCGCGGCCAAGGTCGCCCAAACGCGCCCATGCATCGACATAGCGGGGCCACATTGCGACGACTGCAGAGATCGCCTCACGACGAGCCTCGGCCGGGCCAGCGAGCGCTTGTTCGAGCGCGTGGTGCGCAGTTGGGTCGGGCGGTGGAAGCTCGGTGCTGGGTGGACCCTGAGGGGTGAGGTGGATCGGGCGTTGGTCGTCACTCATGCGACAAGACTAGGGGGCGCTTTACTCAGGCGATGCCGCGCGGCACGGTATCGGCCAACGTAACGTGGGGCCATGCTCGCATTGACCGTTGACTCCGCCAAGAACATCGCCATCGCAGTGGTCATTGTTTTTGTGATCACAGCAATCATCTCCGCCAAACTGATGGCCAGCGTCACCAAAAAGGCAATCATGTTCTTGGTGCTCGGCGCCCTCAGCTTGGGGGTCTTTACTCAGCGCCAAGCGCTCGAGTCATGCGCCAACAAGGTGAAAGACGATGTCGGCACCGCCGAGACGACATGCACGTTCTTTGGCACCGACATTCATATCAATACGACCCTGCCCTGATGCTGGCGGCTTGCGCCCAGCGACCGCCCACCATCTGCATCAGCGGATCGACAATCATCGTCGTGAACATCTCGGCGTGACTGAGCGGAGCATCGTGGCGAACGCCAATCAGTTCGACCACTACACCCCGCCGAACTCGTTCGCTCACCAAGCGCATGCCTTCGCGGTGATGTTCGGAGCTCAGCGATCCGTAGCCAGCCACCACTGGACACATGATGTCGGCAGCGCTCCACGGCGCGTTTTCGTGCAGATCCCTGAGTTCGCCAACCATCGATTTACCCTCGGCGCGCCGCGTGAGGCGAGTGCGCTCGGGCAGGGTCTCCCAACGCCTGTTACCGATCATTCGACGCATGAACGCCTCGGCCGCGTCGCCTTCTTCGCCAGTGCCTGCTCGCGCCGCTGATCCAGCGGTAGATCCGGGCCACCATGGTTCCCACGACAACGGTGATTCAAAGAGTGCGACGCCTTGGATGAGGTCGGGACGCCGGGCGGCCGAAGCCATTGCCACGTTGCCTCCGTAGCTATGAGCAACGAGCACAGCCTGGCGACCATCGAGCACCGATACGAGATCGTCGACCTGAGACGACATCTCGAACGGGCCGTCGTGCGGCGCAGATCGGCCATAGCCGCGCCGGTCGTAGCGCACCACTCGGAACCGGCTGTCGAGCCTGCGGCTCACCTTGAGCATTCCCGTCGAACGGTCCATTGTTCCGTGAACCAACACAACCAAAGGAGCATCGGCTGGGCCGGCCACCTCACTCCAAATCACAGTCAACGAACACTCCTCGGTTACGAATACCGCACGCGCGAGCGCTTGGCCATGCCTTCAAAATACGCCACGATCTTCGATTGCGACCTCATAGCTGCTTATCTAGAGCGTTATGGAGTTGCTCTTGATCCGTCATGCCTTGCCTATTCGCCGCGAACTCACTGAGGGCGTAGCAGACCCCGAGTTAAGCGAAGCAGGAGTCGCCCAAGCACTGCACCTGGCCGAGTATCTCGCTAGCGAAGAACTGCATGCAATCTACGCCAGTCCCCTCAAACGAGCGCAGCAGACCGCAGCGCCGCTCGCTGAGCGCTTTCGACTCGAGGTCACGTTGGTCGATGGCGTGGCCGAGTTCGATCGCAACTCAAGCGAGTATGTGCCGGTCGAAGAACTCAAAGCCACCAACGACCCACGCTGGCAAGAGCTCATCGACAACCGCTGGGATGGGCGAGACGAAACTCAAGAGCAGTTCACCGATCGCGTCTTCAACGCGATGGAAGCAATCATCGAGGCCCACACTGGGCACAACGTGGCTGTGGTGTGCCACGGCGGAGTCATCAACTCGTACCTCGCACGCATCTTGGGCACAGCCGAAACTGCTGGCTTCTTCTACCCCAACTACACCTCGATCCATCGTGTCGTTGCGGCCCGCACTGGCCAACGCCAGATCGTCACCATCAACGAGACCGCACACCTACGTGGCACTGGGCTCCCCATCGGGCTCTACGGTAAGTGACATGACCCAGCGCGCAACCAACGGCATCAGCGACCTCGTCTCTTTCCTCGACTCGTCGCCGTCGCCGTGGCACGCCGTCGCATCAAGCGTCGCGCGGCTCACAGCGGCTGGGTTTCATCAGCTCAACGAGGCCGATGCGTGGCAACACGTGGGCGATGGGTTCGTTGTACGCGGCGCCGCATTGGTTGCGTGGAGATCATCAACAAGCTCAAGCGCAACGTCGCCGTTTCGAATTGTTGGCGCTCACACCGATTCGCCGTGCTTGCGCGTGAAGCCACGCCCCGACGGCGGCGGCTTCGGATGGCGCCAACTCGGTGTCGAGATCTACGGCGGAGCGCTGCTGAACTCATGGCTCGACCGCGACCTCGGCGTGGCCGGACGCGTTGTGCTGCGCGACGGCAGTGCTGTCGATGTCGCCGTGCATGAGCCAATCGCTCGCGTGCCACAGTTGGCAATTCACCTCGACCGCGATGTGAACGACAAAGGGCTACTGCTCGACAAGCAGCAACACCTCACCCCTGTGTGGGGCACCGGCGCAGCCGCCGATGGCGACTTCGCCAACTGGCTCGGTGCGCAGGCAAACGTGTCGGCCGCCGACATTGCGTGGTGGGACCTTTGCTTGTTCGACACCACCAAGGCCGCCTTGTTGGGCTCCGACCGCTCTCTGCTGGCCAGCGCCCGACTCGACAACCAACTCAGTTGCTGGGCCGCGGTCGATGCACTCACCTCTGCTGCAGCTTCAGAGACGACCTCAGTGATTGCCCTGTTCGATCACGAAGAGGTCGGGTCCGAAAGTGCTTCGGGAGCGAGTGGCCCACTGCTGTCAACCGTGCTCGAACGGCTCAGCGCGCTGCGCGGCGCCGATCGAGAAGGGTTTCACCGGGCGCTGGCAAGTTCGTCATGCATTTCAGCCGACAACGCCCACGCGGTGCACCCCAACTATCCCGAGCGCCATGAGCCAGGTCATCGTCCACTGGTGAACCGAGGCCCAGCGATCAAGGTCAACGCAAACCAACGCTACGCAACGAGCGCCGAAACAGCCGCTGCATTCCAGCGCGCCTGCGAGCGAGCCGAGGTTCCATGGCAGGTGTTCGTCTCGCGCAACAACATGCCGTGCGGATCCACCATTGGGCCGCTCACCGCAACTGCGCTTGGCATCCCAACGGTAGATGTAGGGGTGCCACAACTCTCGATGCACTCGGCCCGCGAACTCTGCGGCGTACATGACCCGATCTATCTCGCCAGGGCCCTCAGCGCATACTTCAGCGAGTGATTCGCTCTACTTGAGCCCCACACGCGTTTGCGCTTCGTCGAACAAGATCTGAAGTTGTTCGTGCAATTCGGCGGTGAGGCGCTTGACCTCTGATCGAGGCGCACGACCGTTGCCGTCGATCTGCGGATAGATCGGCTTACCCACGATGACACGCACCTTGCGCGGGTAAATGAACTTGGCGCCCTTGGGCATCACCCGCTCGGATCCGCCGATACCTACAGGGATAATGGGCACCCGACCACGGCACGCCACATATGCTGCGCCTTCGAACAATGGCTGCACGATGGGTCCGCTCTTGCGTTCGCCTTCGGGGAACATCACCAATGGCTCACCGTTGTTAAGTACATGGATGCAGCGCTTGAGCGCTTCGATATCGGCTGTGCCGCGGGTGACCGGGAAGCCACCCACTGACGACAGCAACCAACCGAACGGTTTGTTCTTCCACATACTGTCTTTGCCCATGAAACGCATGCGGCGACGAGTGACCCCGGCGGCAATTGGGGTGTCAACGTTGCTGCGGTGAACAGGCGCCAGCACATACGAGCCGGTGCGAGGCAGGTTCTCTTTGCCATCGACCGTCATGCGAGTCATCAACCGGATGAAGCCAGTGGCGATGGCCTTCCAGAATTGGTACGACGCCTTGCTCCAGAAACTCTGGTCAGCAAAGAACGACTCGACCTCGCTCATCTCGACTCGACCCTGATCATTTCGAAGTTTCTAGCAGACCTTCGATAGTAGACAGCACAGCCTCGATGCTGAGACCGCTGGTGTCGAGCACAATTGATCCGTCAGCTTCACGAAGCGGGCTGTCGGCGCGTGAAGAATCGCTGTCGTCGCGAGCAGCGATGGCGCGCTCGATGTCGTCGACATCGCCGCCGGCCTCAGCTACGCGACGTTCGGCGCGCACACGCGGCGACGCCGTGAGATAGAGCTTGAGCGCTGCGTCGGGAAACACGACCGAACCGATGTCTCGGCCTTCGATGACTCCCCCGCCACGCACTTCGGCCCAATCTCGTTGACGGGCGCGCATCTCGGCGCGGACCTCGCTGTTCGCCGCGACTGCACTGACCGAACCAGTGATCTCAGTGCTGCGAATCTGCGCCGTGGCATCGATGCCATCGACGACGACCCCGCGCTCATCAACGGTGAGCGTGACATCGCGCGATAACTGACCGATCTGAGCGGTGTCGTCGAGCGGAATACCGCGATGCACGGCAGCAAACGTGACGGCTCGATACATGGCTCCGGTATCGAGATACTCAAGACCGAGTCGCTGCGCAAGAGCCCTCGCCACTGTGGACTTGCCTGCCCCTGCCGGACCATCGATCGCTACAACTCTCACCAGCTCGTGCCCTGCGGGCGTCCTTCGTCGTAACCGGCTGCGCTCTGCACGCCAACGACGGCACGCTCGTGGAACTCGGCGATGTTGGCCGCACCCGCGTACGTGCACGACGAGCGAACTCCGGCAACGATCTGGTCGATGATGTCTTCGACTCCGGGGCGCTCGTTGTCGAGGTACATGCGCGATGTGCTGATGCCTTCTTCGAACAACTCTTTGCGAGCACGATCGAATGCCGTTTCCGAACGAGTGCGGTTCTTCACCGCACGGTTCGAGGCCATGCCGAAGCTCTCTTTGTAGAGGCGACCATCAGGATCGCGAAGCGTGTCGGCGGCTGATTCGTAGGTGCCGGCTAACCAAGAACCAAACATCACGCTGGCGGCACCGGCCGCCAAAGCGAGGGCGACGTCACGCGGGTAGCGCACTCCGCCGTCGGCCCAGATGTGCTTACCCAATCGAGAGGCTTCGGCTGCGCATTCGAGCACTGCCGAGAACTGCGGCCGACCCACTCCTGTCATCATGCGCGTCGTGCACATTGCGCCGGGACCGACGCCAACCTTGAGAATGTCGGCACCGGCTTCGATGAGTTGGCGAGTGCCGCCAACCGTGACCACGTTGCCAGCAACAAGCGGCGTGTTCGGAGCAACGGCACGAACTTCTTCGACAGCGCGCAGCGCCCGCGTCTGATGTCCGTGCGCAGTGTCGATCACCAACACGTCGACGCCCATATCGAGTAGTGCCTTGGCTCGAATTGCAGGGTCACCGTTAATGCCGACAGCGACGGCGATGAGCAACCGACCCTGACTATCGAGTGCCGGGTTATAGATGGTGCTCCGCAAGGCTCCCTTGCGAGTGACGCAACCGAGCAAGCGGCCATTGTCGTCGATGACCGGCGCAACGCTGAGTCGCTGACCAGACAGTCGCTCGAAGATCTCTTCTGCGGTTACGTGAGCCTCGAGGCTGACCAACTCGCGACTCATCACATTACGAAGCTGAGTAAACCGATCGAACCCGGCGGCATCGCCTTCGGTGAAAATGCCCGCGGGGCGATTGTCTTCGTCGACCACAATCACCGCGCCGTGCGCGCGCTTATGAATCAGGCTGAGCGCATCGCCGACGGTGTGTTGCGGCGACAGCGTGATCGGTGTCTCGAAAACTGGGTGACGAGTCTTCACGAAGTCGACCACCTGCGCGATGACATCGAGCGGGATGTCCTGAGGCAGAACCGTGAGGCCACCGCGACGAGCAACCGTCTCGGCCATGCGCCGACCAGCCACTGCGGTCATGTTGGCAACGACCACCGGAATGTTCGTGCCGAGTCCATCGGGGGTGCTCAGATCTACATCGAAGCGGCTTGGAACCGAGGACAAACTCGGCACCATAAAGACATCGCTATAGGTGAGATCGTAGGGAGGCACTTCATTCAGAAATCGCATTGCAGGTAACCCCGTTCAGTCGAGCGTCTCTGCGCAAGAACTGCCACAGGCTACGACTATTTTCGCGGTCCGTGCTACGACCTATACTCACCGACCGTGACGCCGCCAGTTGTTCTCGTGCATGGATGGGGTGGTTCTTTCCGAACCACTTGGCAAAAGAGCGGATTCACCGCGCTCCTCGAAGACATTGATCGCAGTGTTATTGGCGTCGATCTGCTCGGTCACGGCACCGCCCCAAAGCCGCACGACCCGGCCGCCTACGCTGACCTCACCACCCGTGTCGTAGAGGCCCTCCCCGACGAACCAGTCGACGCGGTGGGCTTTTCGCTCGGCGCAATCACCTTGCTTCGCTTGGCGTGCCGCGAACCTCATCGCTTCAATCGGCTCGTGCTGGGCGGCATCGGCGAAAACGTATTCAGTTCCGACGACACGGGCACATCACGAATCCTGGCCGCGCTCGATGGCACCGGCGACCCCGACGACAACATCGGGCGTCTCTTCGCTCAGTACGCCGACCAAGACGGCAACGACAAGCATGCGCTTGCGGCGGTCATGCGACGCCCAAGCCTCGGTGCGTTCACGCCCCAACAACTCGCCGCGGTCACATGCCCAACGTTGGTCGCCATCGGCGATCTCGATTTCGCTGGCCCCGGCAACCGGTTAGCCGACGCATTGCCGAACTCCGAGCTTGTCGTGCTGCGTAAGGTCGATCACTTCGCCACTCCTGAGGCCTTTGCGTTCATCGATGCAACGCTCGAGTTCCTCGAGGCTTCGTCCGTATAGCCTCGAACACGTGACTGATCCCATCGACGAAGCTGTCGCAATTCTGCGACGCGGCGGACTCGTGGGCATTCCGACCGAGACCGTGTATGGCCTCGCAGCCGACGCTTCCAATGATGCAGCGGTGCGCCGAATCTTCGAAGCGAAGGGTCGCCCCGCCGATCATCCACTCATCGTGCACATCGGCTCCACCTTAGAGATGGGGTCATGGGCCGCCTCGATTCCCGAATCGGCGCAAGTGCTCGCCGATGCCTGTTGGCCGGGGCCGCTCACACTGCTGGTACCCAAGGCCGACCACGTGCTCAGCGTTGTCACCGGAGGCCGAGACACTGTTGGTCTACGGGTGCCTGCGCACCCGATGGCGCTCGAGTTACTGCGGCGATTCGGCGGAGCATTGGCAGCGCCATCGGCCAACCGTTTTGGACAGGTGTCCCCTACCACCGCCGATCATGTACGAGCCGATCTCGGCGACGCGGTCGACCTCGTGATCGATGGCGGGCCGTGCCCGATTGGTGTCGAGTCAACAATTGTCGACTGCACTGTTTCGCCTCCGCAGGTGCTTCGTCCCGGGGGCATCGCCACCGAGGTCGTCGCCCGCCTGCTCGACGGAGTCATCACGGCGCCAACCGGCCCAGCGCGTGCGAGCGGCATGTTGGCATCGCATTACGCGCCGCGTTGTCGAGTCGAAGTCGTCGACTCCCTCGCGCAGGCAACAACCAGTGCTGCCGCTCATGCACACGGCGGCCTGCGCGTCGATGTACTCGATCCAACAGCCGACCTCGTGACAGCCGCGCAACAGCTCTACAACTGGCTACGCGACGCAGACACCCGCAAGCTCGATGTGCTCGTAGCTGTGCTGCCGCCTGCGATGGGTCTTGGTCATGCGATTCGCGACCGACTCATCAAAGCAGCGGGTCTCGGCTGACACCCTCAAGCTCAGCGAGGCAGCGCTCTGGGTCACTCAAACGCGCCCGGCATGTTGAGGTGACGCACCCACACATCGCGAACATCGTCGAGTAGCGGCGCTGGCTTGTCGCCCACTGAAACCACCGTGAGGCTCACCGTGCACGCACCAGCATCTGGCACCAGTTCGAGCCGACACCAACACTCGCTTGGCTCATAGAGATGCACCTCAAGGAGATACGGCGGGTCGTCGACAAGCACCTCGCCGATCCATGAGGTGACGACAAGCAATGCCTCGAACGACTCGGCCGGAAGCGCCGAGATAACAAACGAAGGTGCATCGTGCTGAGCGCGTTCCGTCGTGGTTGCAGACGTTGTGGTCGGTGTGGTCGGCGCGGTCTGCTCTGCCGACTGGGCCGTTGGTGCCGTGGCGGCTGACAGAGTCGGCTCCGCCACGTGACCCGTCAGATGCGCCTCAACCGCTAGGTACGCGCCGTTGATCGCGCGCATCTCGTCGGCATCGCCGCCTCGATCGGGATGCGCATGAAAGGCCAAGCGACGGCGCGCCACACGCGCCTCATCAAGCGTCGCCGTTCGGTCTACTCCAAGCAGAACGAACGGGTCTGACGCCGACGCGTTCACGCCATTCGCGCGGAGAGTTCGTGGTACCGAGCGCGTACGGCCTGGGCCGCATCGGCGGTGACAGATTCGGACCGCGGAGCCGAACGGGTGGCGCCAAGCTCCCAGCGTCGCGCAACCTCTGAAGGATCAATCTCTTGCAGCACAGCGGCGGCCTGCACTGCAGCGCCCGTGGCCACTGCTTGATCGGCATTGGCCACGACAACATCGAGATCGCACAAATCGGCAAATGACTGCACCGTGGCCGCCGAACGCGAACCGCCACCGACCAAAATGACCCGACTCAGATCGGGAACGTGCGCCCGCAACGCATCGAGACCATCGAGTAGTCCGCACACAACACCCTCAACCGCAGCGCGAGCGATCTGCTCGCGTGTGGCATCGGAGCGAATGCCGTTGAACACGCCGGTGGCCTTGGGGCGATTGGGTGTGCGCTCACCGTCGAAGTAGGGCAACAGCGTGACACCACCGGCGCCAAGCGGGGACGCCATGGCTAACGCATCGAGACCCGCGTGATCGACGCCGAGCAAACGCGCCACGGTGTCGGTGACCTTGGTGGCATTCAGCGTGCACACCAACGGCAGGTAGCGACCGGTGGCGTCGGCGAAACCGGCGACCGCTCCGGTGGCGTCGGCCGTGGCCGTGTTAGACACCGAGTAGACCGTGCCCGATGTGCCGAGTGAGACCACCGCATCGCCAGGCTGCAAAGCCAGGCCCAGCGCGGCTGCCATGTTGTCGCCGGTGCCCGGCGCAACAACCGCGTCGCCCCATGTACCCGCCGCCTCGAGAGGGCCAAGTACGCGAGGAACCACACCTGACCAGTCGAGGTCCTTATCAATGATCGACAGCAAATCCCAGCAGTATTCGCCGGTGGCCGCCGACCAGTATCCGCTGCCACTGGCATCGCCACGATCGGTAACCATCGCACCGGTGAGCCGATAGGTCATCCAGTCGTGCGGCAACAGCACGTGAGCGAGGCGCGCCCAGTTGTCGGGCTCAGAGCGATGCAACCACGAGAGCTTGGCAATCGTGAACGCCGCCACAGGCACGCTGCCGCACGCCGCAGCCCAATCGGCAGCACCGCCAGGCAACTGCTTGAGGAGCCAGCCGGCATCGGGTGCCGTCTCGGTGTCGTTCCACAGTTTCGCATCGCGAATGACCGCACCAACGCTGTCGAGCGCGACCATGCCGTGCTGTTGGCCAGCCACGCTGATTGCCCCCACCGTGGGAGCGCCAACGTCTTGCCATGCCCCCTCGAACGCAGACCACCATGACTGCGGGTCTTGTTCGCTGCGAGGCGGAGTGGTAGACGGATGCGGCCGCGACCCAGCGGCCACAACCTCGCCGCTGTCGAGATCGCGAATCTCAACCTTGGTGGCCTGGGTAGACGAGTCGATGCCAGCAATGAGAGTCAAGGCTCAGCGCACCCCAAGCAGAAGTTCAGTCACGAGTTGATCGAGGCGTTCGTGCCCATAGCCGCGTTCGGCAAGTGCCTGCGGATCGAACGAAGACGAGATGATGTCATCGATGCCCGCCGATGTGGCACCCAACGGCGAGGTCGGGATCTGCTGTTCGCCAAGGCCCGCGACAATGAGCGCTTCTTGAATGTCGGCGTCGTGGCGAAAGCGTTCGGCCTTGTCGGCCAAGATCTCATACGTGCGCATGCACCCGGTGACAAAGTCCCAGACACCTTGTTCGTCCTCGGTGCGATACGGGTGCGCATCGAAATGGCGCATCCCCTGCCAGCCCGAGTCTTCGAGCAGCTTCACGACATAGAACGCGTCGCGAATGCCTTCGCTGCCGAAGCGGAAGTCTTGGTCGTACTTGCCAGCTCGCTGCGCGTTGAGGTCGATATGAAACAGCTTGGAGTGCCACAGCGCTTGTGCCACCGCATGCGTGAAGTTGAGGCCGCTCATTGTCTCATGGGCGAACTCGGGGTTGAGGCCAACCATGTCGGGCCACTGCAGTTCGTTGATGAAGGCAAGCGCGTGACCAACGGTTGGCAAGAACATGTCGCCACGCGGTTCGTTTGGTTTTGGCTCAAGCGCGAACACCATCTCGTAACCCCGTTCGCGAACATAGGCGCAGCAGAGGTCTACGGCTTCTCGGTAGCGGTCGAGGGCGACGCGCACATCTTTGGCAGCCTCACACTCGAGGCCTTCTCGGCCGCCCCACATCACGTAGATGTTGGCTCCCAGTTCGGCGCCGAGATCGATGGCTTCAAAGGTCTTCTTCACGGCGAAGCGACGAACCTTCGGATCATTCGCGGTGAAGGCGCCGTCTTTGAACACGGGTTGGCTGAACAAGTTCGTGGTGGCCATCGGCACCCGCAGGCCGGTCTCGTCGAGCGCCGCGCGGAAGCCCTTGACCACCGAATCGCGCTCGGCGGAAGTCGCACCGAATGGCACAAGATCATCGTCGTGAAAGTTCACTCCGTAGGCACCGAGCTCGGCCAACTTATGCACGCTTCGAACCGGATCAAGCACGGGGCGCGTCTCGAAACCAAACGGGTCGCGACCGCGGTTACCAACCGTCCACAGGCCAAACGTGAAGTGGTGTTCTGGTTGCGGAGCGAATGATGCTTCGGGAGTCGACACCTGTCCACCGTAGCTGGGATGACTGTGATCGCCTAACCCCGACGAGGGCCGGCTTGGGTGAACTCGGTGCCTTCAGGGTCGATGGCCCACGCTGGCGTTTCGCCCCATCCGTCTTCGAACACCAACTCCCCGATTGGACGTCTGCGCACAGGACCGTGCGCGCCCTGAGGTTTACCCAACGTGATACACGCCGAGAGAGCGACGTCGTTTGGAATTGCGAGCAGGGCGCGCAGCTCTGGCTCGACCATGTGATGCCACATCGTGAGCGCCCCGCCGTAGCCCAACGCTCGCGCTGCGAGCAACAGGTTCTGGCACGCCGGATACACCGACGCGCCTTCGTACGGACTCGCGTCACGATGGCGCTGGAGACATACCAGCACCACAACTGGAGTCTGTTCAAAGTGGTCAACGTAGTGCTGCATCGTTGCGGCCATGCGCGACTTCGGAGTGCCTTCGGCTGCGCCGGATCCGGTGGTGTAGCCATCGTGGCGTTGCTTATCGGCCCACCCCGAACGAAACGCCCGACCGAGTAGTGCCTTTGCGGCGACGGCCCGCTCGCCGTCGCGTAGCACCACAAACCGAAACGGTTGACGATTGCTACCGCTGGGCGCGCGAGACGCGTGCCACACAATCGTGGACAGATCAGCATCGGGGATGGGTTCGTCGAGATACCGACGGATAGCGCGTGTGCTGCGGAGGCCCTCAAGCAAAGAAATCACCTCCGCATCATCGCTGATCAGCGACATCATCTACTATACGCGCATGGAAAATCCTGCAGATCAAACGCCGGTTGTCGAGCCTCAGATAGCGAGCGTCCCCACCGACGCTGCGCTCAGGCCTCGCTGGCGTCGTATCGCCGAAGTGTCGCTCGCCGTCGCCGCATTCGCCGTGGCCATGCCTGTGGTTGTGAATGGCTTGGCAAGCGTCGTCAACAAGGTCGGCGCCTCAGAATCAATCACCGCTGGCACCACCGCTGCCTCTGCCCCAACAGAGACCGCCCCGCCGGCCAACATTGCCCAGCAAATTGTCGGCTCTGTCATCACTGAGCCACCATCAAGCGATCCAGCCACTGCCACACCCACCACTGTGGCCGGCGCTGCAGCCGGCAATCACTCGCACGGCGCGGCAACACCCGAGCAGCCGCTCACACACACCGAGCGCACTGAGTTGGCCGAACAGCTCGTGACCGCACGAACTACCGCACTGACATACCCCACGGTTGCCGATGCCCTAGCCGCTGGCTACACGATGGTCACCACCTATCTGCCACTCATCGGCGCGCACTACATCAAGGGCGCCATCATGGACGGCACGTTCGACATCACCCAGCCCGAGATGCTGCTCTACGACGGCACCTCGCCAAAGAGCAATATTGTTGGCCTGTCGTACTACATGTTCAGCGACACCGAACCCACACCGTTCGTCGGACCAAACGATCACTGGCATCAGCACATTGGGCTCTGCATCAAAAACGGCGTCGTGGTCGGTGGCGAGCAGCTGTCGGCCGAAAAGTGTGCTGCTCGCGGCGGTGCCAAGGCTGGCCTCAATAACGGCTGGATGATCCACGCCTGGGTTGTGCCGGGCTGGGATAGCCCAGAGGGCGTCTTCAGCCCAGAACACCAAGGCCTGGTCGCCAACCTCGACCCCCACTGACCTTCACACACCACCGACCGCACTCCTGTCCCACTCACCATCCGCTCGCAGGCCCGTTTGCATGGGCGCGATTTGGGACAACTGCTGTCCCAAATCGCGCCCATGCGGGCTGTTTTCGGATGGTCGGCGGCGGTTAGTGGCCGGTGAAATTGGGTGTGCGCTTTTCCATGAACGCGGCCACGCCCTCTTGGAAGTCGTGAGTACGAAACAGCGGCAACAACTGCAAGAACACGTGATGCACGTTTTGCTCGAACGTCTCGGTTTCAGCGGCGCGCATCATCCGCTTAATCGCGCGCACTGCGAGCGGAGCGTTGCTGGCAATTTCGGCAGCCATCTCGCGGGCCGAGGCCTGTAAGTCGGCGTCAGCGACCACTCGGTTCACGAGTCCGAGTTCGAGCGACTCGTCGGCCAACAAGGTGCGCGCGGTGAACGCAATCTCGGCGGCCTTGGCGTAGCCCACCATGCGCGGCAACAACCAGGTGCCACCGCTTTCGGGAACGATGCCTCGCTTGGCGAAACCGGGTGCCAACTTCGCCGACGTTGCAGCGATACGGACATCGCAACCGAGAGCTATGTCGAGGCCGTAGCCCGCAGCGCCGCCGTTGAGGGCGCAGATTGTGGGCGTGTCGATGTTGTGCAGCACGATCGGCGGAGCATTGCGGATGTCGAACTCGCCGGGGCTTGCATCGAGCGTGCCCATGCCTCCGAGCGATCCCTTCGGTGCGCTCATCTGAGCGGTCAGATCGAGCCCGGCGCAGAACGCGCGACCAGCGCCGGTGATCACGATGCAACGCACGTCGCGGTCTCGGTCGGCCTCGAGCAGGCGCTGAGAGAGTTGCTCAAGCATCGCCGAGCTGATGGTGTTCAGCCGTTCTGGCGCATTGAGCGTGATGGTGGCGATGTGGTCGGCTACGTCGTACAGAACTTCAGTCATGTCCGCAACGGTAGTCGGGCGCGTTGTCCGCACTATGACCCGCACCCATCCGCCCGCAAAGCGTCAGCGCACGGCAACCGTGCGCTGACGCTTGCTGGAGCGGGCGGAGGCAACGGGTAACGCTGCGCCCGTTGTAGCGTCGGCGCATATGAATACGCCCGCCGCCGTACCCCAGCCCACGTTGTCGACCGACACCACGAACAGTTGCGAGATCTTGCTGGTGCGCCACGGCCGCTCGGCCGACATCATCCCCGGATCTCCCGAATCGGCCGACCCGGCCTTGCATGTTGAGGGCGAAAAGCAAGCGGCCTTGCTGGCCAACCGTCTCGCCACCAAGAAACTCGATGCCGTGTATTCGTCGCATCTCGCCCGGGCGCGCCAGACAGCAGCACCACTCGCTGCGGCACGCGGCCTGGTCACCGGAATCTTCACTGATCTTGAAGAGGTCCGACTCGGCGACTGGAGCCACGGCGAGTTCCGACGCCGCGCCGCCACCGCCGATCCCGAGTTTGTCGCGTGGAGCCGAACCGGCAGATGGGACGGCATCCCAGGCGCCGAGGGCGACGATGTATTCCGCACACGCGTTGCGGCAGTCATCAACGAATTGGCCGTGCGTCATTGCGGCGAATCAATCGCCGTCGTTGCCCATGGGGGCACCATTGGGTGCTATCTGGCCAGCGTGTTAGGTATTCATCGCTCGCTGTGGATGACAGTAGAGAACACCAGC
>CANNMD010000013.1 GCA_947505655.1 Acidimicrobiaceae bacterium
ATGCGTCATCGGGTCCATGGATGCAACAAAACCTCGTGTGTGTATTGGAAGGTGAGTGATGGCTGAGCGTTGTGCTGTCATCGGCGTTGGTCAGACCCAGCACACTTCGTGCCGGGCCGACGTCTCTATTGCGGGCCTCGTCCGTGAAGCTGTAGATCGTGCGCTCGAGTCGGCTCAGCTCACGATGGCCGACATCGACGCGATCGTTATCGGTAAGGCCCCCGACATGCTCGAGGGTGTGATGATGCCCGAGCTGTGGCTCGTCGACTCGCTCGCCGCTGCCGGCAAGCCGGTGTTCCGCGTGCACACAGCAGGCAGCGTTGGCGGCTCCACCGCCATCGTGGCCGCACAGCATGTGATGTCTGGCGTACACAAGCGGGTACTTACCGTTGGCTTCGAAAAGCAGAGCGACGGCAACGCTATGTGGGCGCTGTCGGTGCCAATGCCATTCGGTATGCCTGTGCACGCAGGCGCCGGCGGCTACTTCTCGCCAATCATTCGCTCGTACATCAAGCGCAGCGGCGCACCAGCGCACATTGGTTGCATGGTGGCCGTGAAAGACCGCACCAACGCGTGCCGTAATCCATACGCGCATCTGCACGAGCCCGATTGGACACTCGAAAAGGCGATGGCCAGCCCGATGTTGTGGGACCCAGTGCGCATGGTCGAGACGTGCCCAAGTAGCGACGGCGCAATGGCCTTGGTGCTCGTCAGCGAAGATGTCGCCGATGCCCACGACGGCCCCAAGGCATGGGTGCACGCCACCGCAATGCGCAGCGAGCCAACCTCATTTGCTGGTCGCAATCAGGTGAGCCCCAAGGCCAGCGAAGACTGCGCCAACGATTTGTGGCGCAAGGCTGGCATCACGTCTCCAATCGACGAAATCGACGCTGTCGAGATGTACGTGCCGTTCGCCTGGTTCGAACCAATGTGGCTCGAGAGCCTCGGCTTCGCCCCCAAGGATCACGGCTGGCGCTTCGTCGAAGACGGCGTCACCGAGATGACCGGTCGCCTTCCGGTGAACTGCAGCGGCGGCGTGTTGTCAACGAACCCCATCGGCGCCAGTGGCATGCTGCGCTTCGGTGAGGCCGCGATGCAAGTGATGGGTATTGCCGGCGAACACCAGGTCGACAGCGTGCGTAAAGCATTCGGTCACGCCTACGGCGGCGGCAGCCAGTTCTTCGCAATGTGGGTCGTCGGCAAAGACAAGCCCTAGGGTCAACTGGATGCAGCAGCATTCGGCCACAGAGTTTGACGTCATCATCATTGGCACCGGGTCGGGCAACAGCTTGCTCACGCCCGAGTGGGACAACCTGCGCGTCGCCATCGTCGAGAAAGACATTTTCGGCGGCACCTGTCTCAACCGCGGATGTATCCCGACGAAGATGTTGGTGTACACCGCCGATGTGGTGTCACACATCCAAACTGCGTCGAAGTTCGGCATCGATGCCACGGTGAATCAGGTGCGTTGGCCCGACATCGTGAACCGCGTCTTCGGCCGCATCGACTCGATCCCACCCAGCGGTAAGGCATACCGCGAGTCGCTCGACAACGTACGCGTCTTCACAGGCGAGGGCACCTTCGTGGCGCCCAAGGTGATCGAAGTCAACGGCGAGCACATCACGGCTGAGCACATCGTGGTGGCCGCCGGGGCACGGCCCACGCTGCCACATATCGACGGACTCGACGCTGTCGATTTCCACACCAGCGACACCATCATGCGCGTCGAGTCGGTGCCCGAGCACCTCATCATCTTCGGCGGTGGCTACATCGCGACTGAGATGGCACATGTGTTCGCAGCAATGGGCAGCCGTATCACCATGATCATTCGCGGTGGCCGCTTGTTGGCCCGCGAAGACGAAGCCGTCAGCGAACGCTTCACCGAGATCTACAGCAAGCGGTTCGATGTGCGCACGCACACCCACATCGGCCGCGTCGATCAGGCCAATGGCGAAATCACCGTGAAGGTGAAGACCGATGGCCACACACATCACATCACCGGCGATGCACTCCTCATCGCAATCGGTCGCACCCCCAACGGCGATCTGATGAACCTCGGATCAGCCGGCGTTGAGCTTGACGAAGACGGCTTCATCATCACCGACGAATATCTGCTTACAAACGTGCCAGGCGTTTGGGCGCTTGGCGACGTCACCAATCCGAATCAGCTCAAGCATGTAGCCAACGCCGAATGCCGCGCGGTGGCGCACAACATCATCCACCCCGACACCATGCGCACCGCCGACCTGTGGCCCATCCCCCACGCCGTATTCGCAGATCCGCAGGTGGCCTCGGTTGGCGAAACCGAACAGTCTCTGCGCGCTGCTGGCCTGCCCTACATCACCGCCGTGCAGCGCTATGCCGACGTCGCTTATGGCTGGGCGATGGAAGACACCGACCACTTCTGCAAGCTGATCGCTGACCCCAACACGCGTCAGTTGTTGGGCGCGCACATCATTGGGCCTCAGTCGAGCATCTTGATTCAACAGCTCATTCAGGGAATGAAGTTTGGACAAACTGTCGACCAGATGGCGCGCGAGCAGATCTACATTCATCCGGCCCTTACCGAGCTGGTCGAGAACGCCCTGCTTCAGCTGTAGATGTTGCTACATCAGTAGTTGCATGTGCAACTACTTTGCGTCGGCGATTTGACGCTGCAACTCGCGCTTGAGGATCTTGCCCGACGCGTTACGCGGTAGCGCCTCGGTGAAGAAGATCACGTGGGCTGGCACCTTGAACGAGGCCAAACGAACCGCAACGTGATCACGGATCTCTTGTGCCGTGAGATGCGCGCCATCCTTTACCAAAATGGCTACCGCTACCTCTTCGCCAAGGCGTTCGTGTGGAACGCCAAACACTGCGGCCTCGTGCACGCTGTCGTGCTCGTAGACAGCGGCCTCGACCTCGGCGCAATACACGTTTTCGCCAGCGCGCAGAATCATGTCCTTCACGCGGTCTTCAACGTAAATGAATCCTTCGTCGTCGAGATGACCAAGGTCGCCGGACCTCAACCAACCGTCGACGATGGTCTCGGCTGTTGCCTCTGGGCGATTCCAGTAACCGCGAATGAGGTTGGGGCCTTTGAACCAGATCTCGCCGCGCTCGCCCACCGGCAGCGCATTGCCCTCGGGGTCGCGAACGCCAATTGTCATGATCGGAACGACACGACCCGAACTGGTGGGCTTATTCACATAATCCTGACCACGGTTGCCTGGGCCATACGCATTGGTCTCGGTCATGCCGTAGCCGATGGTGGGCTTGCCCTTGGCGAAGCTGCTGGAGACCTTCTCGACCAATGCTGGTGGTGCAGGTGCTCCGCCGCCGCCGATGTCACGCAGGCTCGATGTATCGAACTCGCTAAAACGCGGTGAGTGCACGAGATCCCAACTCTGGGTTGGCACGCCCACGAAGTTGGTGACGTGCTCACGCTCGATCAACTCGAGCGCCTTCTCGGCATCCCACTTGTACATGATGACCAGCTTCACGCCGCCCGCGAAACAGCCGAGCATCACGGGCACGCAACCGGTGACATGGAACAGCGGCACGATCAAGATGAACGCTGGCGGATGCGTGAGCGGCTCAGATGGTTGACGCAAGCGCTCGGCAGCGGCACGACACGAGAACGCCATCATCGCTTGGATAATCGCACCATGCGTAGACACCGCGCCCTTTGGCCGTCCGGTGGTGCCCGATGTGTACAAGATGGTGGCGTCGTCATGCGGGCCAATGTCTACCTGCGGCATGGGCGTGCCGGGAATGACGACGTCGTTCCATGTGTCGACGCCAGCAGGAACTGTGTCGAGACGAACGCCGATGATTCGCGTGCCCAACCGGGCGCACGACGACAACGCGCGATCAATGCGGATGTCGTCGGCGATAAGCACCTTGGCACCGCAATCTTCGAGAGCGAAGTCCATTTCGTCTTCGGTCCACCACGAGTTCATCGACACCGAGATGGCGCCGATCGAGGTGATCGCGGCGAACGCGATAACCCACTCGGGGAAGTTGCGCATCGCAACCGCAACGCAATCTCCCTTGCGCACTCCGTATCGCTCAAACAGGGCCGCACCAAGCGCGGCGCTGGTCTCGCGAACCTGACCGAACGTGTAGTTCTCGTCTTCGTAGACCAAAAAGGTGGACTCGGCTGGCGCCGCTGCATAGAAGGCGGTGAGGTTCGGCGGGGCGTTCACAAACACCCGCTGCATCGCGCCGTTGATCAGCGCGTCGCCAATCTCAAACTGGCCGCCAGCCACGGTTGTCTGCGCCATTGCGTCATCAAATGTGATCCCCATGGCACACACTCTTGCATCCGTAACGCCTGACAACCTCGTCCAAGCGCGATCTGACGTAACGTCAGTTTTCGTGACCGACTTTCGCACCATGTTGAGCCCCGCATCGATCGGATCGATGACATTGCCCAACCGGGTGATCCTGCCTGCGATGGACATGAACCATTGCGATGAGGGTGCCATCACTGTCACCGAGGTCGAGCACTATTCGGCTCGAGCCGCAGGTGGGTGCTCATTGGTTATCACTGGTGCCTCAGCGGTCTCGTGGCCCCTCGGAGCCACCTCTCGCAAGCAGCCAGGGTTGAGCGACGACCGTTTCATTCCCGGCCTCACAGCGCTTGCCGATGGCGTTCACGCTGCTGGGGGGCGGGTCTGCGTACAGCTGTGCCACCACGGCAAAACCGCCAGTGTCGACTCGGCCGACGGGCGTCCGCAACTGGTGCCGAATCCTCCGCCAGACCGCATGGATCTCAGCGCGCTCGCCGACAATCCCATCGACGAACTGATGCGACTCGCCACGGCAACACAGGGGAAGCCAGCTACCTACAAGTCAGCTACAACCGACGACTTGGTGTGGGTCGCCGAACAGTTCGCCGACGCTGCGGCGCGTGTGCAATCAGCCGGTTGCGATGCCGTCGAGATTCACGGTGCACACGGATACTTGATCTCTACCTTCTTGTCGGCGGCCTACAACCTGCGCACCGACGAGTACGGCGGCGACCTCTATGGTCGCTCGCGCTTACTTGTCGAGGTGATTCGCTCTGTTCGAGCGCGAGTCGGCGTCGACTTCCCCATCATCGTGCGGCTCAACGGCTGCGAATATGGAATTCCCGGAGGTATCACACCCGAAGAGACCGCGGCCACCGCGCGCCTGGCCGAGGCGGCTGGAGCCGACGCCATTCATGTATCGGCCAACGCTGTGAATCCCTTTCGCGATTTCACGCTTGGTCCACTTCCGGCCGAGGTTGGCCAATACCGCGAGATGGCTGCCACCGTGAAACGCGCTGTGCGAATTCCAGTCATTGCCGTTGGCCGACTGCTGCCTGAAATCGCCGAGGAGATGCTTGCTGCTGGCGAATGCGACTTCGTGTCTCTCGGTCGTCAGCAGCTCGCCGATCCCGAGCTCGTCAACAAACTCGCCGAGGGCAAGCGCGCTTCAATCCGCCCGTGCATCAACTGTTACGTATGCGTCGAACAGAACTTCTTCGATGCACCACCCCGATGCGCGGTGAACCCTGCGCTTGGCCATGAGATCGCTGCAACCCAACAGATTGCACTCACCACAAAGCCCGTTCATGTCGTCGTTATTGGGGGCGGTCCGGGCGGACTCGAAACAGCGCGCATCGCCTCGCAGCGCGGCCATCGCGTCACCCTGCTCGAGCGCGGTGATCGACTCGGCGGCACGATGTGGTTCAGCCAACTCACCACACCTGCGAACGAGATGCTGGTCGATTGGCTCGGCCACGAAGTTCGCCAAAACGGTGTCGACATCAAACTTGCACACACCGCCAACGTCGAATCGATCACGAGCATGCAGCCCGACATCGTGGTGGTAGCAACGGGAGCGAAACGTGATCGGCTTGCTGTGCTGGGCGGCGACCTCGACCACGTGCGATCGGGCGACGAGATGCGCGCCCTCATCATCGGCGACACCGACGACAGCGCCGGCGGAAAGCAGTCGCTCCTGAACCGAGCCGCACTCGCCGTCGGACGCACGCTGCGCCTTACCAAGAGCGCCGACACCATCCGATCGTTGTCACGTCGCTGGATGCCCGTTGGCAAGCACGTAGTCATCGTGGGCGGCGGCCTCGTGGGTCTTGAGCTTGCCGAATTCCTTGCCGAGCGCGACCGCACAGTCACCGTGCTCGAGCAGGGGCCGCACTTTGGATTGCCCATGGCAATGCCGCGCCGTTGGACTGCAGTGCTCAAGACCTCGAACCACGGAGTCACATTGGTGCGCAACGCACGGGTCACTGAGATCACTGCAACCCAGGTCTTGTACCAAGTTCACGCCGCCGACGGCACTGCGTCGGGCGATGTGATTTCGGTTGCGGCTACCGATGTCATCATCGCCAGCGAAGTGCGCAGCGACACCAGCCTTGCCGACCAACTTCGCGACGCGGGCCTCGTTGTGCACGTGGTCGGCGACGCTGGCGAGGTCGGTTACATCGAGGGCGCTATGTATTCGGCGCATGCGGTAGCAGTCGCGCTCTAAGCGCCGATGTCCGCCGCTTTCGCATCAAGGCGCGCCCATCGTGAACAATGTGCAACTGTGAGCGCAACCTCGACCCCTCAACAATCCATCGTGACCCTCGATCTTGAAGGCGTGCTCGTTCCCGAGATTTGGATCGCCGTGGCCGAACGCACCGGCATCGAAGCGCTGCGCCGCACCACGCGCGACGAGCCCGACTACGACGTGCTCATGCGCGGCCGCCTGCAATTGCTCAGCGAGCACGGCCTCACCATGTCGACCATTGCCGACGTGATCTCCACGTTGTCGCCGCTCGAGGGCGCGCGCGAGTTCCTCGACACACTTCGCTCGATGACTCAGGTCTTGCTGCTCTCCGACACGTTCGAGCAGTTCGGCCAGCCATTGATGCGCCAGCTGGGATTCCCTACGTTGATCTGCCACCGACTCGTGGTTGAAAACGATCAGATCGTCGATTACAAACTTCGCCTTCCCGACCAAAAGCGTGAGGCCGTACGCGCTCTGCACGGGTTGAACTATCGAGTCATCGCGGCCGGCGACTCGTTCAACGACACAGCAATGCTCGCCGAAGCCGATGCCGGCTTTCTGTTTCACGCACCCGACAGCATCAAAACCATGTTCCCGCAGTTCACCGCAGTCGACGAATACGACGAGCTGTTGGCACTGATCGTCGCTCAACTCACCTGATCGCCGCGGCTACTCCGAAAGGCCAACTCGGCAACCTTGGCCGCTGCCGTTCTACAGTGCGCAGATGACCGCACACCTCTCCGCCGCCGATCCTTCCGAGTTGGGCTTCGATGCCTCACGCCTCGCTCGCCTCAACACCCACTTCAACAAGTTTGTCGACGACGGTCGCTTGGCCGGCTACCACCTTGCTGTCACCCGCAATGGCAAGCTCGCCCATTCGCAGATCCACGGCCAGCGCGACATCGCCGCTGGAGCGCCGGTCACCGACGACACCATCTGGCGCATTTACTCGATGACCAAGCCCATCGTGTCGGTGGCCGCGATGATGCTCTGGGAAGAGGGCTTGTTCGAGCTCAAGGATCCAGTGAGCAAGTTCATCCCCGAGTTCGCCGACCAGAAAGTGTGGCGAGCCGGTTCGGTAGTGAACCCTGTGCTCGAGCCACTGATGGAGCCAATGCGGATGTGGCATCTGATGACCCACACATCGGGCCTTACCTACGGCTTCATGTATGCCCACCCAGTAGACGATCTCTATCGCCGCGGTGGCTTCGATTTTGGTTCACCTCAGGTCGATACCCTCGCCGAAGTTTGCACTCGTCTCGCCAATCTCCCTTTGGTGTTCCAGCCCGGCTCTGAGTGGAACTACTCGATGTCGATTGATGTGCTCGGTCGCGTCATCGAAGTGATCACTGGCCAAACCCTCGATGAGTTCCTGCGTACTCGCCTCTTCACTCCGTTGGGCATGACCGACACCGGATTCTCGGTGCCTACCGACGACGCCGACCGCCTCGCTGCGCTCTACGGCGCGCATCCCGGCACTGGCAAGGCAATGCTGCTGGCCGAGGCAGGCAAGGCAGCGCTCAATGTGCCGTCGGCGTTCCTCGGCGGCGGCGGTCTGGTCTCCACGATGGCCGACTACCTGCGTTTCGCCGACATGCTTCGCCGCAAGGGCGAGCTCAATGGCGTGCGCATTCTCTCGCCGCGCACCGTGCAGTACATGACTAAGAACCACCTTCCGGGCGGGGTCGACCTCACGTCGTTTGGTCGCCCGCTGTTCAGCGAAACACCATACGACGGCGTCGGCTTCGGCCTACTTGGCTCGGTCACTATCGACCCAGTCGCGGCCAAGCTTGCCAACTCGCTTGGCACCTACGGATGGGGCGGCGCGGCAAGCACCACCTTTTGGGTTGACCCGGTCGAAGACATCACCTGCGTGTTCATGACCCAGCTGTTGCCATCCGACACCCATCCGCTGCGTAGCCAACTCAGCCAGTTGGTGCAGCAAGCCCTCATCGACTGACCCGATCACCTCGCAAATGTCTGCATGGGCGCGATTTGGGACAGCAGTTGTCCCAAATCGCGCCCATGCAACAGGGTTTGAGGCGGGGCGTGGCCGGGCGGGGCGTGGCGGAGGCGGGGCGTGGCGGGGGTTAGAGCAGGGGGCGGTGATGGTGCTTGTTGCGTCGGGGCAATGTGGCCGCAAACACCACGGCAAACACGGCCGCTGCGAGCAACCCGATGGTGGCACCCGGGGCGGAGTCGAGGTGGTAGCTGATCATCAGCCCAACGACACCAACAGTCACACCAATGAAGACACCGATCAAGGTCATCTGCTTGAGCGTGCGCGCTAACAGTCGGGCGGTAGCGGCAGGTGTGACCAACAGCGTGACCGACATGACGGTGCCCACCGCGCGCAGGCTGATGACAACAACAACCGACAGCAGCAGCACCAGCACGGCTTGCACGATCTCTACGTGAACACCAACCTGCTCGGCCTGCACATGATCGAACGTGGCGAGACGAAGCTCACCGAAGAGCAGCATGACCACCAAGACTGTGCCGCCACCGAGCGCAAGGTTCAGCCAGATGTCGCCCCAACTCACGGTGAGCAGACGACCGAACAAAAAGTGACTCAGCTCGACACCGGTGTCGATACGCGAGATGACCACGACACCTACCGCAAAAAACGCTGTGCCGAGCACGGTGATGACTGTCTCTTGCCCGATGCGTCGGTTCGACGAGAACAGCAGCAGCAGCACTGCCATGAGGAGCCCTGCGCCGATAGCGCCAAGCAACACGTTGATGCCCGCGGCATACGCCAGACCAACACCAGCAAGGGTTCCGTGGCTCATTGCGTCGCCGAGGTTGGCCATGCGGCGCAGCACAATCCAGGTGCCAACAACAGGGGCCACGACACCGATGATGATCGCGGCGATGAACGCGCGCTGCATGAACTCGGCCTGGAACGGATCGGTCAGCCAATGCATCAGTGACCACCCGGCGACGAGCTCGAGCTTGAGCCCGATCCAAAGGTGGAGTCGAGTATTGCCGGCGCCAGCACTTGCTCGGGTGAGCCATCGCCTTGGATGGTGCCGTTCACTGCGATGAGTCGATCGAACCGATGGCGGGCCAACGCAAGATCGTGAGTGGCAAACAAGAACGTTGTGCCCGACGCGCTGAGCGTGGCGAACAAGTCGAACAACTCGATGGTGGTGGGTTGGTCAACTCCGCTGAGCGCTTCGTCGAGCAGCACAACCGAAGCCTGTTGAGTAAGCGCTCGGGCGATGTACGCGCGCTGCAATTGTCCGCCCGACAATTCGGACAGCGAGCGCGCCTCGTATCCCGAGAGGTTCACTGCAGCGAGCGCTTCGCTGGCCGCAGCGCGATCGGCGGCCGTTGTGCGCTGATGCCACGAACGAAATCGACGACGGCCAGCCATGACCAACTCGCCCACTGTGATGGGGAAGAGCAGATCGGCTTCGCTGCGCTGCGGGATATACGCAACGTCCATTCGGTCGACTCGATCGTGACAGTGAACGCCGTTCACATCTACTTCGCCCGAATGATTCACCAGACCACAAATGGCTTTGAACAAGGTGCTCTTGCCAGCACCATTGGGCCCGATGACACCAATCAACTCACCAGGGCGCACCGAGAAGGTGACGTTGCGAAGCGCCTCGCGGTCGCCGTAGCGAACGCCTACATCGTGCAGTTCCAGGACTGCGTCGCCGTGCGAGTGGCTCACGAGCAGGCAAGTCCCTTTTCGAGAGCGGCAAGGTTCGACTGCATCAAAGAAACGTAGTCCGCTCCGCTGGCGATCTGATCGCTTGACAATGTCTCGATCGTGTCGAGCACTTCGGTGGCGGCACCAATCTCGTCGGCGATCATCTTCGATAACTCGGCGGGCAAGTTGGTCTCGAAATAGATCGTGGTGACCTTGTGGTCCTGAGCGCTGCGCGAAATCGCTTCGAGCGTCTTTGCAGATGGCTCGTCGGTGGGCGACACCCCCGCGATAGCGATCTGCTCAAGGTTGTAGTCGTGAGCGACATAGCCAAACGCTCGGTGTGCCGTCACGATTACTCGGCTGGCGCAGCTCGCCAGACCACTACGGAAATCGGCATCGAGCTTGGCCAGCATCGAGGTAAACGAAGCAGCGCCATCGGCGGCATCAGGCGCATCGAACGAAGGGAAGGTAACCAGCGTTGCCCGCACCTGCTCGACCATGAGTTGCATGTTGGTGGGCGACAACCACACATGCGGATCAGAGCCATCGCCGAGTACTTCGCCGTCGACTTCACCCTCGGTGCCTGCGAGTTGCTTCGAGACCGCGATGAGCTCGACGCTCTTCAGCAGATCGACCTTGCGCACGCTGTCCGGTAGCGAGGCCACGGCCTTCTCGACGCTGGGTTGAAACCCACCACCGAAGTAGAAGACGACATCGGCCGATTGCAGTTCGGTGACTTGGCGCGGCGTGGGTTCATAGTCATGTGCTGGCTCACCTGGGGGGATCAGCTCGACCAACGACACTTGCGAACCGCCGACAGCTCGAACGATCTCTTCGATCGGATAGAGGGAAACGGCAACCTTGAGCTTGCCCGGCTCAAACGAAGTGGATGCGCCCGAGCTACCGCAAGCCGTAGACAGAGCGACCAGACCAGCAACAAGCAGCACGATTCGAACAGATTTCATCAAAGCACTCTAACCATAATGAGAGTGATTCCCACAAATAATGAGAGTGATTCCCACAAATAAACTGAACCCGACGGTGGCCCGCTGCTACAGACCGAGCTCGTATTCGGCGATGTGCACCGCTCGGCCCTCGTCGATGGACCGGTGCGCTGCCGCCCCCATCACAACCGACCAGAGGCCGTCGTCGACGGTGACCTCGGCGGGCGAACCTGTGCGTAGGCACTCGATGAAGCGAAGGTGCTCGAGATACGACGAGCCGCCATGGAACTCGGGATATGGAACGTCGGCCGGCGTGGGCGCGTCTACCTCGACAACGCCAGGCTGATGGCGACGGCCAACGAACACGCTGTTGCCGGGGAAGGTGGTCTCGAGTTTTGCTTTGTCGCCAACGACCGTGATCTCTTGTTCGAATCGACCGCCCTCGGCGAACATCGAGAGATCAAGCGCGCCGCGCACGCCATTGGAGAAGTCGACAACAACGAACGCGTTGTCCAAGATGTCGGGCACACGACCGTCGTAGACCTCGTCGAGATGGTTCACGTCTTGACCGCCGGAGGCGAACACACGCGTTGGCTCGGCACCTGCGACCAATCGCATGAGGTCGAAGAAGTGACAACACTTCTCGACCAAGGTGCCGCCGGTGTTTTCGCTGAAGCGATTCCAGTCGCCCACCTTCACCAAGAACGGAAACCGATGCTCGCGAATCGACACCATGCGCGTTGTGCCACACACGCCAGTAGCGAGTTGCTTGAGCAAGGTGGACACAACCGGGATGTAGCGGTATTCGAGTCCAACCCAAGTCATTGCTTCGCGGCCAGCAGCGCGCTGACGCACATCGAGACAGTCGGCGACCGTTGTGCACATTGGCTTTTCGACCATCACCGCGAGGTCGGTGGCAAGCACATCGGCAAGCAGCGCTGCATGCGTGAAGTTGGGCGACGCAATGACTACCGCGTCGAGATCATCACGCTCGAGTAGTTCCCGATGATCGTGATACGTGTCGACAGGCCGGCCTGCACATGCGGCGGCAAAATCGAGGGACGACTGCACTGGGTCGCTGAGTGCGACGACCTCGGCGTTGTCGATCTTGGCGATGTCGAGGATGTGCTCGCAGCCCATCATTCCGGAGCCGATGATGCCATAGCGCACAGGCGCCGTGCTGAGAGAAGAGGTGGTCGTCATAGTTAGTGGGCAACGCTATAGCGAGGTCCGTTCAGCGCACGGCTCCAGCTGCGCGAGGCTGGGGGCATGCAGGCAGTAGATCTGATTCGTACCAAGCGCGACGGCGGCCGCCTGAGCGACGCCGAAGTCCGCTGGTTTATCGACTCGTACACCCACGGCCGCATCGCCGACGAACAGGCCAGCGCGATGTTGATGGCCATTGTGTTCCGCGGCCTTGACCCCTCCGAGTTGTCAGAGTGGACTGCGGCGATGATCGAAAGCGGCGACCGGATGAACCTGTCGACAGTTGGCAAGCCCACGGTCGACAAACACTCAACCGGTGGTGTTGGCGACAAAGTGAGCTTGGTCGCATGTCCGTTAGTGGCAGCCTGCGGTGCTGCAGTGCCGCAGCTTTCGGGCCGAGGCCTCGGCCACACCGGAGGCACGCTCGACAAGCTTGAGGCCATCAGCGGATGGCAGGCATCGCTCACACCCGAACAGATGCTGAGCCAGTTACACGACGTTGGTTTGGTCATCTGCGCAGCCGGGGCGGGTCTGGCTCCGGCCGATCGAAAGCTCTATGCGCTGCGAGACGTGACGGCAACCGTCGAGTCGATTCCGTTGATCGCATCGTCGATCATGTCGAAGAAGATCGCGGAAGGCACCGAGTCGCTCGTGCTCAACGTCACCTTCGGAAGCGGCGCATTTATGAAGCGCCTCGATCAGGCGCGCGAACTCGCTGAGACGATGGTGCGACTGGGCGCGGCTCATGGTGTGCGCACCACTGCAGTGCTGTCACGCATGGACACGCCGCTCGGCCGTAGCGCCGGCAACGCACTCGAGGTCAGCGAGTCGATCGAAGCACTCAATGGTGGCGGCCCCGATGACCTTCGTGAGATCACACTCGCCCTCGCCCGCGAGATGTTGACGCTTGCCAAGATCGATATCGATCCCGTATCGGTGTTGCATAACGGTCAGGCCTTTCGCGTATGGAACGAAATGGTTCGAGCCCAAGGCGGCGACCCAGATGCACCACTACCGGTCGCATCGCGACGTGAGATTGTTCGGGCTGAACACTCTGGCTACATCACCCGTCTCGATGCATTTGCTGTTGGCGTGGCGGCGTGGAGACTTGGCGCCGGGCGTTCGCGTAAAGAGGATCCGGTGAGCCCGATTGCAGGTGTGGTCTGCCTTGCGAAACCAGGTGAAGTCGTCGAGCAGGGTCAGCCGATTCTTGAGCTACACATCGACGATGCCGCGCGGCTCGGCGGAGCGCTAGAGGCACTCATCGAGGCGATCACCGTTGCGCCTGAGCCCATCGAAACACCGCCGCTGATTGCCGACATCTTGCGCAGTTAAGAGCGATGTACGGGTTTAGCCCAGTGCATCGAGAATGGCAGCCGACGAAGACGTGCCGATGCGGTTCGCTCCTGCCGCAATCATTGCGAGAGCAACCTCAGCGGTACGAACGCCACCCGAGGCCTTCACGCCACACACGTCACTAACCGTATTGCGCATCAGCCGCACGGCCTCGAGAGTGGCTCCGCCGGTGGGATGAAAACCGGTCGAGGTCTTCACGAAGTCAGAGTTCGCACGCACCGCTGCCTGACATGCCTGCACGATCTCGTCGTTGGTCAACGCCGCCGACTCGATGATCACCTTGAGTAAACCGGGCGCCGGCACATTGGTGCGTACCGCTACGATGCCGGCCTCTACGGCAGCCCAATCGCCCGCCTTTGCGAAACCGAGGTTGATGACCATGTCGATCTCATCAGCGCCAGCAGCGACGGCCAATGCGGCTTCGCCAGCGACAACTGCGGCCGGATGAGCTCCCGAGGGGAACCCAACCACGCTGGCGGTACGTACAGCCGTGCCGCGCAAGGCTGCGTGGGCCACACCCACCATCGACGGCGAAACGCACACCGCAAACGCCTCGAGCTCCACGGCCTCACGACACAGCGCAACCACCTGATCGGGCGTTGCCTCAGGCTTCAGCAGCGTGTGATCAAGCATCTGCGCAACAGCGTGACGGTCCATCGGCTCATCGTAGGCGCCACATAACACGTAGTGTGCCGAGCATGAAGGCAGCGGTTTACTACTCCACCGGCGGACCCGAAGTATTTCGATACGAAGAGGTTGCCGATCCAGTCATTCGCGACAGCAGCGTGCTCATTCAGGTGGGCGCGGTCGGAATTCAAGGTGGCGATGTTCTCAACCGTCAAGGTGGTGCGCTGGCAAGCAACCCACACATCGTTGGCTACCAAGTGGGCGGGGTTGTCATCGCAACCGGCCCCAAGGTGACCACGTTGCAGGTGGGCCAAAAGGTTGCGGCAACGATGGCGTTCGGTAGCCACGCCGAATTGGTGAGCGTCCCTGAGACATCAGCGTTCGCAGTGCCCGACTCGATGTCTGTGCACGACGCGGCAGGCATCCCTATCGAGTTCGGAACCGCCGACGACTGCCTCTTCGAATTCGGCGGCCTCCAAGCGGGCGAGACCGTGCTCATCCAAGCTGGCGCCAGCGGCGTCGGACTCGCAGCGATTCAACTCGCCAAACAAGCGGGCGCTTCGATGGTGCTCGCCACGGCATCAAGCGATGACCGGCTCGATCGACTTCGCGAATACGGGTTGGACCACGGCATCAACTACTCGAACACCGACGTGGCCGCGCAGGTGATGCGTCTCACCAACGGCAAGGGTGTGAACTTGGTGGTCGATTCGGTTGGCGGCAAGACCCTTGAGGGCAGCATTGCGTCATTGGCCTATCGGGGTCGCGTGAGTTGGGTTGGTCGGGCAGGCCGCGAAGAGCAGGCTCCCGAGATCTGGCCGATCATGATGAAGAACGGTTCGATTCATGGCGTGTTCCTTGGCGCCGAGCTCGCAATGAATCCAGTGCGCACCCGCACGATGATCGAGGGTCTCATCGCTCGAATTGCTGCGGGCCAACTCACCGTTGTCACAGACAAGGTGTTTCCACTCGCCGAGGCCGAAGCGGCTCACCGCTACATCGAGAGCCGGCAGGCCTTCGGCCGCGTGTTGCTGGTCCCCTAGCCCGGCAGCACAAGGCCGCACTAGGCCGCATCACGCGGCAGCGCAATCACTAGAGTCGCCGCATGGCAACCACTTCAGAAATCAGTTACTTGGTAGATGGCGTCACGATGATCGGCCATCTTGCGCTGCCTGACGCTCCCGGCACATACCCCGCAGTTCTCGTAAACCACGAGGGTCCCGGCATCGATGACCACGCCAAAGGCCGAGCCAACCGTTTGGCCGACCTCGGCTACGTAGCCTTCGCGCTCGACTACCACGGCGGTGGACAGCGTCTTGCCGATAGGGGCGAAATGATGGCCCGCCTCGGAGCGCTCATGGGCGATCCCGAGCGCACTCGAGCTTTGGGTCGCGCCGGCCTCGATGTATTGCTTGCCCAGCCACAGGTAGACCCATCACGCGTCGCCTCCATCGGCTACTGCTTCGGCGGAACGATGGCGCTCGAACTCGCTCGCGGCGGCACCAATCTGCTCGCCGTGGTTGGTTTCCATTCGGGCCTCGCCACTTCGCGGCCGCAAGACGCCGCGAACATTACCGCCAAGGTTCTGGTGTGCATCGGTAGCGAAGACCCAATGATTCCTGCTGCGCAACGCGCCGACTTCGAAGCCGAAATGCGTGCCGGCAATGTCGATTGGCGAATGAACATCTACGGCGGCGCAGTGCACAGCTTTACTAACCCCAACGCAAGCGCCGCAGGCATACCCGGCATCGCGTACGACAAGCTCACCGACGAGCGCTCATGGCGGGCGATGCTCGACTTCTTCACCGAAGTAGGCATGTGACATTGCCTTCTGCGCCGCCTCCAAGCGCGAATGCACTGAGCTGGCGCCGCTTCGGCAACCAAGGGGTGTTGCTCGATTTCGATAACGGTGAGGTTGCCTCGCGTTGGTGTCGGGCAATTAACGAGTCACCACTCGACGCGCGGGCGAGGCCCGGTTGGCGATCAGTGCTCGTCGAATCAACGATGTCACCGAGCGCGCTCATTGAGGCCATCTCGGCGTTGCCGCTCGGCACTGTGACCGAGCGCGTGGCCAATGAGGTCACCATTGAGGTCGTCTACAACGGCGATGATCTTGACGACGTTGCCGCGGCGATATCGATGTCACGCGAAGAAGTCATCGCCCGACATTGCGCCGCCGCCTACACGGTTGTCTGTCTCGGTTTCTCGCGCGCCTTTCCGTATCTCTCAGGCCTCGATCAGCGCCTCTGGCTACCCCGTCACGACACACCGCGCGTACGTGTGCCTGGCGGTTCGGTTGCTATTGCCGTCGACCAGGCCGGCATCTATCCGCAGACATCGCCGGGCGGCTGGCACCTATTGGGTCACACCAACGCAGTGCTCTTCGACCCCAACCGCGATCAACCTTCTCTGTTGCAACCCGGCGACCATGTGCGTTTCGAGAGGCTCAGCGCGTGAGTCACTTTGTTGTTCTCGACCCCGGCAATTTGTCGCTCATTCAAGACCTTGGGCGCTCGGCGTTCGCAGCACAGGGCGTTGCGCGATCCGGCGCTGCCGATCTTGGCTCGCACGCTCTCGGTCAACGACTGTGTGGCAACAGCCCCAATGCCGCCGGTGTCGAAGTGCTTCTCGGTGGCCTGAGATTGCGCGCCGAACGATCATGCACGCTCGCTGTCACCGGGGCACCTGTCGACGTGCGCATCAATGGCGAGCCACACGGGCAGAACCACGCGCTCGATGTCGTTGCCGGCGATGAGATCTCCCTCTCGCGAGCAGTTTCAGGGATGCGCGTGTACGTGGGGTTTCGCGGCGGCATTCAAGCACCAACCGTGTTCGGCAGTCGCTCACGCGACACCTTGGGTGGCATCGGGCCTGCGCAACTTTCTGCTGGCGACACGCTGACCATCGACAACCTCGCTGTGGAACCCGCATGGTTCGATGTGGTTGCCGTGCGGCCACCAACAGACGAGATCGTCATCACGCTGGCACCTGGACCACACGACGATGCGCTTGATGCCGACGGGTGGAAGACACTGTTGCAAACCGTGTGGCGTCTCGATGCACGCAGCGACCGCATCGGCTTTCGACTTGCCGGATCAGCGCTGCCTGCGCCGTCGTCTGACCTTGCGAGCTTTCCTGTAATCGCCGGCTGCGTGCAGTTGCCTGGCAACGGGCTACCAGTGGTGCTCGGTCCCGACTGCGGCGTCACTGGCGGATATCCGGTGCTCGGCATTGTCGATCAAGCCACGCTCAACGCTCTGGCGCAGGCTCGGCCCGGAACCACCATCAGGATGCGCCGCTCGTACTAACGAGTGCAATGTGTCACACACTTGAAGCGCCTATTACGATACTGAACGGTCTAGTTTCGTAATCATCTAGCCAATCGGCCATCAAGAGAGCGGCGCGCGCGTGTCCACTACAGCTACGGCAATACAAGACGACCTTCAATCTGCTCACCACGATCGGCGTTGGTGGGTGCTCGGTGTGCTCATTCTCAGCATGACCATCATCGTGATGGACAACACCATCCTCAACGTGGCAATCCCCTCGCTCATCAGCGATCTACACGCCTCGAACAGCCAGGTGCAGTGGATCATCGACTCGTACACGTTGGTGTTCGCAGGCCTGCTGCTCACCACCGGCAGCCTCAGCGATCGGTTCGGCCGCAAAGGCGCGCTGCAAGCCGGAATCGTGTTGTTCATGGCCGGTTCGGTGTTCTCGGCGTTGGCGACATCGGCGTCGCAACTCATCGTCACTCGAGCGTTCATGGGTATCGGCGGCGCTTTGATCATGCCCTCGACATTGTCGATCCTCACCGATGTGTTTCGCGATCCAAAAGAGCGCGGCCGAGCAATCGCACTTTGGGCTGGCTTTTCTGGCATTGGGGTTGCACTCGGGCCCATCACCGGCGGTTTGTTGTTGCAGCACTTCTCGTGGAGTTCGGTCTTTTGGGTGAACGTCCCCGTCGGTGTGCTGGCCCTTGTAGCCGGCGGCATGTTGCTCACGACATCTCGCGATCCCAATCAGGGCAAGCTCGACCCGCTTGGGTCACTGCTCTCGATGCTCGGCCTCGGCGCGCTGCTGTACGGCATCATCGAAGTACCCGTACGCGGTTGGTCTGATCCGCAGGTCATCGCCGGATTCGTCGTGGGCATTCTCGCGATCGGCTCGTTCATTGCTTGGGAGTTGCGCATTGACCACCCCATGCTCGACATGCACTTCTTCCGCAACCCGCGCTTTGCTGCCGCCAACACCGCCATCACACTCACGTTCTTTGCGATGTTTGGCTCGCTGTTCTTGATGACCCAGTACTGGCAGTTCGTGCACGGCTACAGCCCACTCGAAGCGGGCGTGAGGCTCGTCCCTTACGCTCTCGCGATGATGATCGTCGCTCCGCTGTCAGCTCGATTTGTCGAACGCATGGGCTCGAAGCGGGTCATCGTTATCGGTCTGTTCTTGGTCACCATCTCGCTGCTGCTGCTGTCGTTGCTGCACCGCGACACTCCATATCTCATTGCGATCATTCCGTATTGCCTACTGGCTGCCGGCGTCGGCATGATCATGCCTCCCGCCACCGAGTCGGTGATGGGATCGCTGCCCCGCGAGAAGGCTGGCGTCGGTTCTGCGGTCAACGACACCACTCGCCAAATGGGTGGAGCGCTCGGCGTGGCGTTCATTGGCAGCGTCGTGTCATCCGTATACGGGCATCGAATCGATTCCATCGCCAGCACATTTGGTCTCAGCGGCCAAGCCCTCGGCGAAGCACGTTCGTCGCTCGGCGGAGGCCTCAAAGTCGCCGGCGATCTCGGCGATCAGGCACTCAGCCTTTCCATTGCGGTCAAAGACGCATTCGTGGCGGGCCTCAGTTCTGGCCTGCGTCTTGCCTCGATTGTGGTCGTGTTGGCTGCCGTTGTCGTGTGGCGCTACCTGCCAGCACGCGGCGACGACCACGTCGGCGAATCAATCGACATGTCCACCATTGAGCTCCCGTCGCTCGTTGCAGGCGAGTAGACCTTCTCCAATGACCCGCACCGCAGCCGCCCAAGGCGCACCAAGCAACGACACTGAGGTGTCGCGTAAACCAGGTCGGCCTCGCGATGCTCGGTGCGATCAGGCCATCCTCACCGCCACGCTCGACATCTTGCGCGAAGGCGGTGTCGTCGGTTTGTCTATCGATGCTGTGGCAGCCCGAGCCGGCGTAGGCAAGGCGACCATCTACCGACGTTGGTCGTCGAAAGAGGCACTCGTACTCGAAGCGCTACAGGCCGATACCGAGCCAATCGAGGTGCCCGACTACGGCAACTTGCGCCGCGAACTCGAGACCTATTTCGATCAGATCATCGATCGTTTCGCGACCAGCGGAAGTTCCGACGTATTGCCCCATCTCATCGAAGCAGCCTGCTACGACTCCGAGGTTCGAGTATCGCTCGACGAATACATCAAGCAACGCCAGAAGCCGCTCCAGGCCATCTTGCGACGCGCATCCCAACGAGGCGATCTCGCGCCCGACGTTGATCGCAACGTGATGGTTGAGATCTTGGTCGGGCCCGTGATGTATCGGCGACTACTCACCGGCGGACGCATCGATCGAGCCTTCGTTCGCAAGCTGCTCGACCTCGTACTCTAGGCACCGCATCACAGGCTGTTCGGTCAGCCGTTACTGACTGACGCAACAGGTGCGCTGACTGATGGAGTCAGTAGTAGCAATGAATAGTTGAGCTTTATATCGTCGCCGCCGTGACAACACCGATCTCCTCTCTCTCCGCCAAGATCGACACGTTTCTTCGCGACAGCGATGCACCGACTCCGTTCGTTGTCGTCGACGTCGATCTGGTCGAAGAGCGTTACGTGCAACTCGTTGAAGCAATCCCTGCGGCCCGCGTGTATTACGCAGTCAAGGCCAACCCTGCATTGCCGATCCTGCGCCGCCTTGTTGCGCTCGGTTCGGCATTCGACGTCGCAAGTCCGGCCGAGATCGATCGCTGCCTCGAGGCCGGGGCGAACCCCAACGACATCTCCTACGGCAACACCATCAAGAAGCGTAGAGACATTGCATACGCCCACTCGTGCGGCGTGCGTCGCTACACGGTCGATGTCGAGGCCGAACTCGACAAGGTTGCTGTTGAAGCTCCTGGCGCTTCGGTGTGCGTGCGTTTGCGCCACGATTGCGGTGGCGCCGATTGGCCTCTCTCGCGCAAGTTCGGCGCAGAGGCGCCCGATGTTGTTCGCGTGCTCGCACTTGCGGGCAAGGCCGGACTCGAGTCGGGCGTTTCGTTTCATGTGGGCTCACAGCAGCGTGACCTTGGCGCGTGGGACGACACCCTTGAGGTGGTCGCTGAGATTGTCGAGCGTGCCCGCAACCAGGGAGCGAACCCAAGTTTTGTGAACCTCGGTGGCGGCTTCCCCGGCACCTACCGCGAAGCAGCCCCAACAATCGATGCGTACGGTGCCGCGGTGCGCACCGCATTGGCCAAGTGGTTCCCCCTCGGCCTCACCGAGGTGATGGTCGAGCCAGGCCGTTATCTGGTCGCCGATGCGGGCGTGTTGCGCAGCGAAGTGGTGCTTGTGTCGCGCCGCTCCCCCGCCGACAGCGAGCGCTGGATCTATCTCGACTGCGGAAAATTCCACGGTCTCGCCGAGACCATGGACGAAGCAATTCGCTATCGGCTGCGCACCCCTCACGACGGTCAGACCAGCGGCCCGGTTGTACTCGCTGGCCCCACGTGCGATTCGGCCGACGTGCTCTACGAAAAGAGCGCCTACGAACTACCTCTGGCGCTCGCCGAGGGCGACATGGTCGACATCTTGTCTGCAGGCGCCTACACCACCACATACAGTTCGGTGGGCTTCAACGGCTTCCCGCCGCTGCAAGAGCACTACGTCTAATTCGCGGCGCTAGGCCAGCGACGCTACGCCAGCGCTGCTGCGAGCAACTCGTGCTCAACAGCGCCAATGGGTAGCAGCGCTACAGCGCCCAGTCCGGCCGCACTCATCTTCGCTGCGGTCTTGCGGATCACCTGAAGCAGATGCTCACGATCGAATCGTGGCGCCATCTCGGCTAACTGTGTCTCGATAAACACGAGACACGCGGCGTCCTCGAGCGTTTGAGTGTCGGCGTCGGTTCTCAGTTGCTCGCGCCGTAGCAATACCTGCACCCGCTGAATGGTGGCATGGTCGTAACCCACGTCGTTCAGGATGACTTCTACATCGCGAGCGTGACGCGCCTTTTGATCCTTACGCCAGCGCAGGTAGCCAGCTTTGCCCTCGGGGTATGTAGTGCGAGGCACTTCCCAGCGGCGCAGGTGGTGAGCACGCGCGGCGATGACAAGTGCATCGTCGGCTTCGGGATTGAGGTGACGCACCCAATCGGCGGCCAGACGGCCGTGTACCAAGGCAAGCGCGATTGATTCGCCGCGAACCACAACCGCCGTTGGATCGAGCGCGTTGGCAGCGTCGATTGCTGCGCACGCCTCGAGCAGTTGCTGGCTCAGACTGCGCACTCTGACTCGCCGACGTCGGCAACGAATGGCCCCGTCTCGTCGTAGTCGGCATAGAACTCAGGGGCTTCTTCGGGCGATGGGAAGAAGTCGAGATCTTTGAGCGTGTCGGCGACAGCCGAAGCACCGCCGACACGATCCATCCATGTGCGGAAACGTTCGCCAGCTTCGCGCTCTTCGGCGAAGCGACGCACAACACGCGCTGCGGCTTCGGGTGCAGCCTTGGCAGGCAGACGCAATGCCTTCTCACCGAAGTGAATGCTCTCTTCGCCCACGTAGCCGCCGAGCAACATCTGATAGCCAGGGGCAGCCTTGCCGTGGGCACGACGCTCGGCACCGAAGAATCCGATGTCTGACGCATGATGCTGACCGCAGCTATTGGTGCAACCAGAGATGTTGATACGGATGCCACCGACTTCGGCGAGACCCTCTTCTTCGAGACGATCGCCAATGGCCTTGGCCAACCCACGTGACTGGGTGACAGCAATGTTGCACGTGTCGGCGCCTGGGCATGCCACAACATCGCGGGCCAACTCGGCACCGGGTCGAGCCATGTCGATGGCCTCGAGGCGGGCATACAGAACCGGAAGTTGCTCTTCGGTGAGGCCGCGGAACACAACGTTTTGGCGATTGCTCAAGCGCACATCGGCGGCGAGTTCGCGCTGGATCGAAGCGAGCGAACTGAACTGCGAAGCGGTGAGATCGCCAAGCGCTGCGTAGGCAACCGCCGACACCGTGCCGTTGGCAGTGCCGCGGATGACGCTGGTTGCAACCCAACGGCTATACGGGTCGCGAGGCGTGAGCGTGACATTGACGCCTTGCCCAACTGCGGTGGCTTCGACAGTGGCCGAGCGGCCAGCGGGCTTATCGCCGGCGATGGTGACTTCGGCGGGGATGCCGCCCGGCCACGACGACGACGCGGGCAGCGTGTGACGAATCTTGATGACCCGGCGGCGGACCTCGTCGATGCCGAGTTGATCGACGACCCACTTCATTCGGGCGCGCAGCTTGTTGTCGCGGTTACCGGTCTGCTCGAACACGCGTAGTGCGGCTTCGATGGTGGGCAGCAGATCTTCGCGGGTGGTGAAGTCTTCGAGGGCCAACGCTGGATGCGGCGTTGCGCCGAGGCCACCAGCGATATAGATGCGGAATCCGGCTTCGGTGTCGCCGTTGTCGAGGGTGCGAGTGGTGGCGATGACACCAACATCGTTGAACATCGCTTGACCGCAGTCGGTGCTGCAGCCCGAGAAGTTCACTTTGAACTTGCGCGGCAGACGCTGACCCAATGGGTTGCGAACGAAGTGACGGAACGTGGCATCGGCCCAAGCGGTGACATCGAGGTGTTCGTGAGGGCACGCACCAGCGAGATGGCATGCCATCACGTTGCGCACGGTGTCGCCACACGCCTCGCGGCTGGTGAGCCCGACTGTTGCGAGTTGACGCATGAGTTCGGGAACCCGAGTGAGCTCAACGAAGTGGACCTGCACGTTCTGGCGGGTGGTGATGTGACCCCAGCCGCGCGAGAAGTTCTCGGCGAGGTAGCCCATCATGTCCATCTGTTCGGGCGTGATCGTGCCTGCGGGCAACTTGATGCGCACCATCTGATTGGTGCCGCCTTGACGCTGGCCGTACACGCCGTTGTTGAGGCGCATCACTCGAAAGACGTCTTCGCCAATCTCGCCAGCGAGGTACTGCGTAACGGCTTGTTCGAAGCGAACAATGTCGCGCTGCTGCTCGGCGTCGAGGTCTCGAGGTACGGCAACTATTGGGGTGACGCCCACGGGCGGCCTCCAGGCAAGAGAGGGACAGAAACAAACATCGGGCTAAATCCGACTAACTCGGTCAACAATAGACCAGCGAGGACGGTTCCCCAACGGTCGCGGCAACATTACCCAGCGAAATCAACGACCTGGGTCTTCTCCAATTTCCTTGAGTGCGTCGTGAATTGCGCCTCGTAAGCGGCGCGCCAGATGTGGCGGCAGATGGGCGACGAGCCCCTCGCCCGGCAGGCCTACCTCTTCAACGGTGAGCACCACCCGCGGTTCGGCGTCGTCGTAGTCGTCACTAATCGAAATCGCCCACGAAAGCCGGGCGGCATCTTCATCGCCTGCGGGTCGATCGGCCTCAGAAAAGGGGTAGTCGTCAATAGAACGTCGCATGGTGTGCAGCATGTCACTCCATGCCCCGTGAGGTGGGACAAATCGGGATTTGGCCAGCGCGGCGCGTACCATCATGTAGCCCTTCGTATCCCCTGCCCCCTGGAGAACTCATGCTTGCTCGTCTGCTTCGCTCGTATCTCGGGCGATATCGCGGCGCACTCCTCGCAGTGGTGGTGATGCAGACGATTCAGTCGTTGGCAGGGCTGTATCTGCCCTCGCTGAACGCATCGATCATTGACAAAGGCGTCGCCACTGGCGACACGGGTTACATCTGGAAGACCGGCGCGCTGATGATCGCCGTCACCGTCCTTCAGGTAGCCACCGCCTGTGCCGCTGTGTACTACGGATCTCGGGCCTCAATGGGCTTTGGGCGCGACGTGCGTCGCGGCATTTTCAATCACGTCAGCGAGTTCTCGGCCCGCGAGGTTGGCCAATTCGGCGCTCCATCACTCATCACCCGAATCACCAACGATGTGCAGCAAGTGCAGATGTTCATGATGATGACCTGCACCATGCTTGTTGCGGCGCCGATCACCGCGGTTGGCGGCATCATCATGGCGCTGAACGAAGACCGCGGGCTGTCGTGGATTTTGGCCGTCAGCGTTCCGCTGCTGCTGCTGTGCGTGGGCGTTGTGGTTTCGAAAATGGTGCCGCAATTTCGCGTGATGCAGACCCGCATCGACACCGTCAACCGGGTGCTCCGCGAGCAGATCACGGGTATCCGCGTGGTGCGTGCGTTTGTACGCGAACCCGTCGAGGTCGATCGGTTCGCCGAGGTCAACACCGAGGTCACCGGCGCAGCACTGCGGGCCGGGCGCTTGCAGGCAGTGATGTTCCCCACGGTGATGTTCATTCTCAACGCCTCAAGCGTTGCCGTGCTGTGGTTCGGTGCCGGGCGCATCGACCGAGGCGAAATGAAAATCGGCGCGCTCATTGCGTTCCTCAGCTACCTCGCTCAGATTTTGATGTCGGTGATGATGGCCACGTTCATGGCCGTGCTCATCCCCCGCGCCGCTGTGTGCGCCGAACGCATCAACGAAGTGCTCGACACCGAGTCATCGGTTGTGCGCTCCGCTCACCCCACCACCGACCTCACCAGTCACAGCACGCTCGAACTACGCGACGTTGGCTTCCACTATCCCGGCGCTGTTGCTCCGGTCTTGGGTGGCATCTCGCTGCGCGCCACCGCCGGACAAACCACCGCAATCATCGGCAGCACCGGCTCGGGCAAGACAACGTTGCTGAGTTTGATTCCACGACTCTTCGACGCCACGTCGGGTTCAGTGATCGTGAACGGTGTCGACGTTCGCGACCTCGACCCCGATCTGCTGTGGGGACGCATTGGATTAGTTCCGCAAAAGCCGTATCTCTTCTCAGGCACCGTTGCCAGCAACCTCCGCTTCGCCGACCCCAATGCCACCGACGAAGACCTGTGGGCCGCACTCGCAATCGCCCAAGCCACCGATTTCGTCTCGGCGATGCCGGGCCAACTCGACGCCCCAATCGCCCAAGGTGGCTCAAACGTTTCGGGCGGACAGCGCCAGCGGCTGGCAATCGCTCGAGCCTTGGTGCGTAAGCCCGAGATCTATTTGTTCGACGACTCGTTCTCGGCGCTGGACCTCGCCACCGACGCCCGCCTCCGTGCCGCGCTTGCTCCGCACACCGCGAATGCAACGGTAGTCATCGTTGCGCAGCGCGTGTCCACCATCATCAACGCAAACCAGATTTTGGTGATCGAAGACGGCGCGACCGTGGGCCTTGGTACTCACACCGAGCTGCTCGCAACGTGCCCCACGTATGCCGAGATCGTTGCGTCACAGATGAGCGCCGAGGACGCAGCATGAGCGATCCAGCCGTAACCGAAGCACCCAAGCAGCCAGGGTCCGAGCTACGCAACATGGGTCCCGCTGGGCGCATGGCCACCATGGGCATGCCCGCCGAGAAATCAAAAGACTTTGGTGGGTCATCGCGCCGCCTGCTGAGTCAACTTCGACCCGAGCGATTCGGCGCCATCATGGGCGTGGTGCTGGCTTTGGGCAGCGTCACCCTGTCGGTGCTCGGGCCTCGAATTCTCGGGCATGGCACCGACATCATCTTCAAGGGCTTGAACAACCGCGATATCGGCATCGATTTCCATGGTCTGCGCAATGTGCTGCTCGGTGTCTTGGTTCTCTACATTGCGTCGGCGGCTCTGTCGTTGCTGCAATCGTTCACCTTGGCCAAGGTGGTGCAGCGAACGATGTATCGCCTACGCGCCGATGTCGAAGACAAGCTCAACCGGTTGTCCTTGAGCTACGTCGACTCGCAACCGCGCGGCGACATGCTCAGCCGTGTCACCAATGACATCGACAACATCTCGCAGAGCATGCAGCAGTCGCTGAGCATGGTGCTCACCTCAACGCTCAGCCTCGTTGGTGTGGTCATCATGATGTACATCATCTCGCCGGTGCTCGCCAGCGTTGCTGTCGTCACCATTCCGTTGTCGTTCTACGTCATTCGGGTCGTGACCAAGCGTTCAAAACTGCGTTTCATCGCGCAGTGGTCGCACACTGGCGCACTGAACGCACAGATCGAAGAGGCCTTCACCGGTCACGCTCTGGTCAAGGTCTTTGGTCGCCAACGCGAGATCGAGCAACGCTTCAGCGACAAGAACGACCAGTTATACGAAGCAAGTTTCGGCGCGCAGTTCATCGCTGGTCTGATCCAGCCCGCGATGATGTTCCTCGGCAACCTCAATTTCGTGGCCATCGCCGTCATTGGCGGGCTGCGAGTTTCGTCGGGGGCGATGAGCCTTGGCGATGTGCAGGCGTTCATTCAGTACTCGCGTCAGTTCACGCAGCCGCTCACCCAACTCGCCTCGATGGCCAACGTGTTGCAGTCGGGCATTGCTTCGGCCGAGCGAGTCTTTGAGTTGCTCGACGCTCCCGAGCAAAGCCCTGATGCGCCGGTTCCTGAGACCACACCAGAGCCACGCGGCCGGGTTGAGTTCGACCACGTGTCGTTCTCGTACGACCCGGCGAATCCGCTCATCACCGACCTGTCGCTCATCGCTGAGCCCGGCCAGACCGTTGCCATCGTTGGCCCCACCGGAGCCGGCAAGACCACGCTGGTCAACCTCATCATGCGCTTCTACGAAATCGGTGGCGGCGCCATCCGCCTCGACGGCGTCGACATTTCGCAGATGCCTCGACGCGATCTGCGCAGCAACGTGGGCATGGTGTTGCAAGACACCTGGCTGTTCAGCGGAACCATTCGCGAGAACATCGCCTACGGCCTCGTTGGTTGCACAGAAGAGCAAATCCTCGAAGCAGCGCGCGCTACCTATGTCGATCGATTCGTGCACTCGTTGTCCGACGGCTACGACACTCGTATCGACGACGAAGGCGGCGCTATCAGCGCTGGCGAAAAGCAGCTCATCACCATCGCCCGAGCCTTCTTGGCCGACCCAGCCATCTTGATTCTCGACGAAGCAACAAGCTCCGTCGACACCCGCACTGAGGTACTGATTCAGCACGCGATGGCCGCGCTGCGCTCAAAGCGCACCAGCTTTGTGATCGCTCATCGACTCAGCACCATTCGCGATGCCGACCTGATTTTGGTGATGGACGCCGGCAGCATCGTTGAGCAGGGTAACCACCATGAACTTCTTGCCAAGCGTGGTGCGTATTATGCGCTCTACAACGCACAGTTCGCGGCAGCTGCTGTCGATATCTAACACCTCGGGGAGAACCTGTTGAAGCAACTATCTGGTGTCGATGCATCGTTTCTCTACATGGAGACCGCTGCTCAGTTCGGACACGTGTCGAGCCTCTCGGTGTACGAACGACCATCAGATCAGCCCGACTACGACCCACTCAGTGAGTGGCGCGAACAGATCGCCCAGCGTCTGCATTTGCTCGAACCGCTTCGACGCCGCATTCGCGAAGTCCCGTTCGGTCTCGACCATCCGTTTTGGGTCGAGGACCCAAACTTCGATCTCGACTTCCATGTGCGTCACACCGCTGTTCCATCGCCAGGCAACGATCATCAGATCGGCGAGCTCGTCGCGCGCATCGTGGGCCGCCCACTCGACCGCGGCCGCCCGTTGTGGGAGACCTACGTCATCGAGGGTTTGCCCGAGAATCGGTTCGCCATTCTCACCAAGGTTCATCACGCCACCATCGATGGCGCATCGGGTTCCGAGCTGCTGATGCTGATGCTCGATCACCAACCCGATGGCGGCGAGTTCGAAGCCGCCACCTCCGAGTGGAAGCCCGAGCGAATCCCTTCGGATAACGAGATGATCGCCCGCGCTGCGGGCAAGCTCATTCGCAAGCCTGGTCGAGCGTTGTTGCTCGGTGCACGAACCGCTCGCGACCTTGGCCGCGCCACGCGCAACCCTGCGCTCGTCGCTGCTGCCGATCAAGCCCGCGCCAGCTTGCGCGGCCCGCTCGGCGCGATGCTGAACATCGGCCGCAAGCGCGAAGACGAAGAAGCCGTGGGCCCTCCCCCCTCGCTCACTGCGCCACGAACCCCGTTCAACGCCAACATCACCGCGCACCGCCGGTTTGCCTACGGATCGGTGCCACTCGGCACGATCAAAGAGATCAAGAACGCCTGCGGCGCCACGCTCAACGATGTGGTGATGGCGGTGTGTGCCGGCGGCCTGCGCACGTGGCTCGAGCGCCACGATGCATTACCCGAGTCACCATTGGTTGCGATGGTGCCCGTGTCTATTCGCACCGGTGCCGAGACCGACAAATGGTCAAACCGTGTGTCGGCAATCTTCGCCGGGCTACCCACCGACGAACCCGATCCGCTGCAACGCGTGCAGCGCGTGCACGACTCGATGGTCGGCGCCAAGCAACTGTTCGATGCAGTTCCCGCCGAGGCGCTCACCGACTTTGCCCAGTTCGCTCCGCCAGCCGTGTTCGCCCAAGCGATGCGCACAGCGTTGCGCCTGACCGGTCGATTCGG
>CANNMD010000014.1 GCA_947505655.1 Acidimicrobiaceae bacterium
ATGACCACGTTGGAGACAACCACCGGATCGAGTTTCACTGGCTTGATCACATCGGTTGGTTTGAGCACTGCAACACGATTCGTCGTCTCGCGACTCGAGTCGACTTGCGCCGTGATGTGCTGCCAACTTGCCGGCCCATCAGCCGCTGGAATGGCAGCCCACTCGGCGGTGTTCTGGAACCAGCTCGAGCCGAGTTCGAGCCACCGTTCGCGCTGATCGCCTGGGCGCTCTGCAACAACCACTGGCTGCACCGAGAGCGGCACCACAATGTTGCTGTCGGCCACTTCGTAGATATGCCACGGCCCGCTCTTCACAATGAGCGTGAGGCCCTCGGCGGTTTCGGCTTTAGCCACTGCCTTCTCGGTCCAAGCCATGTAGTACTTGATGCCGAGCTTTTGAAGATGCGGCACACCAACGCTGGGGTCGTTGTCTACGTAGCGCAGCTGGCGCACCGGGTTTGAGCTGTTGGCCGACATCGCCGCTGCGGAGAGGAAGTGATACGGGGTGGTGCCCGACGCCTCGAAGAACAACCCCTCGCTGCTGCCGATGCAACCATCGGTCCAATGCGGCAGCAGCATCAGCGCCATCGTTGTGCCGTACTTACCGTTCTCGCCGTTGTTCTCCCACAGCGCGCGACCACACCCGTACTTCGAGTCCTTGCCGATGGTTTCCATCGCCAGCACCAGTGCTCGATATTCGGCGTAGGCGCTCTTCGCTTCGTAACCAGTGAAGTTGTATCGCGACCAACTGTCGGACAAGCCGCGACCGTTGGTGGCGCGCTTTTGGTAGACCACCAACTGGTTGCCGTTGTCGGGCCCGATGGTGAGCGCGTAGTGGCCGTTGCTGCGACCTGCGCCCCACCAACCCACCTCGAACTCGACCGACAAAATGGTGCCCACCACGACCAAGGACAACAATGCCGTCAGGGCGCCGCCCATTGCCTGCGAACGACCGGTGGGCAACGGAACAGCGCTGCCCGCATGACCAGCACGTCGCTCGAGAGCGAGGGCCCGACCCATGCGGCCGTAGTTGAACACCAGCACCGCAGCACGAGCGAGTTCGACAACGCCCACCATCATCAACAGGTACCGCAGCAAATAGATGAACGGCAGCACGCGCGGGTTCCACAGCAGACCGATGACCGGAAGCGAGTTCTCGGCGAGGCGAGTGAGCACTGCGAGCGCAAGGAGACACACACCGAGCCACGTGCCCGCACGATGCCGGCGAACAACCGACCCAACCAACCCAATGACCGCGAGCACGAAGATCACCCGGTCGAAGTTGACGTCGAGGTTGAAGAACATCTTCCAGTACGAGTCGTTGGCGCCCTCGGGCCGTTTGCCGTACTTCATGTCGGTCATGAACGGCGTGCCGCTCACAAACGGAATCATCCAAAACGACGTGAGCAACACCGCCGGCACCAACACCGCAAGGCCGTAGACCAGCCGCTGCTTGTCGAGAGAGATCAACCACATCAGTGCGACTGCTATGACAACGAAGATGGCGACGATGCCGTGACTCAACACCGCCAACGCGAGGATCACCGCCGTTCGGCCGCGTAGCTTGCCCGTTTCTAAGCCGCGAGCGAAGAGACCAAGACCAAGGACCGCAAACGACAAAGCGATGCTGAAGGAGAACTCACCAGCCATCGTGCTCTTGACGTTGCCGCCGTAAATACTGAAGCTCTCGTCGAGCAAGAAGACCAACGCTGCTAGCGCAAACAGTTCGGGGATCGGAAACACGAAACGTGCCAACCGACCAAATGCCCAGCAGCACAGCGGCAGGGTCAAGATGCCGATAACGGCGATGAGCTTGAATGCAATGCCGTAGGGCAGAACCACATTGACCAGCACGATCATCAGCGCCGGGATCACCATGTAGAAGCGATACAGCGGGTAACCGTTGTACCACGACGGGTTCCATCCGGACAGCCGGAAGTTCGACAACAGGTGGTCACGCAAGTAGGCAGGCCCGAGCACATGGGCGCCCATGTCGCCACCGGTGGGGGTGTTGTTACTGGTGATGAGATCCCAGTGCACGACGTTGAGGGTGATGATGCCGGCAATGAGCAACATCACGAACGCTGTGAGCGCCTGCACGATGCGCTGGAAGGTCCACGGCGCATCGATCCAGTCGATCGCGCGTCCGAAGATGGCCCGACCAACGCGGTTCACAGGAGCCGGCAAGAAGCGGCGCAATTCGCCATCGCTGCTGGACGACGGAGGAACGCGATCGGCGAACGAGAACGAGTAATCACCCGTGGTTGCCTGCCCCTCAGCGTCGCCGAAATCGAACGGGTCTGTCAGCGACAGATCTGCCTCGGTGGGATCAATAGGAACGACAGGATCGTTTGGCTCGGTCATGCGGGCTGCATTCTCGCATCTCGCAACTGTGAACTCATGTCAGACCTCGATCATTCATCGTGCAACGAGCACTAGGGCGGTGGCGTTAAACGCCAGGTGCGAAACAATTCCCATGCCAAGTCGATTGGTCAACGCAGCGCAGCATCCGAGAACCAACCCGAAGGCAAAGAGTCCCGGGTATTCGACGGGCCGAAAGTGGATCAGCGCGAAGAACGCAGCGACAACAAGCACCGACCACACCGCGCCGAAGCGCCGACGCGCCGCGCCCTGCAGCAACCCGCGGTACACGAGCTCTTCGACAATCGGCGCGCCAACCACCACCATCAAGATCAGTACGACAACCCACACGCCATCGGCGCGGTCATAGAGGTCACGAGCGTTCTGCTCGAGCTGTTTGTCGGCAAACGTGTCGGGCCATGCGTGTTGCAACGGCCAATAGATCAGCGGCAACAGAGCCACCTGGCTGAGCACACCAATCGGTATTCCCAACAGATCGCGCAGCGCGAATCGAATCGAGTAGTCGCGCCCAATGTGTCCAGACGCAAAGGCTCGACTGACCATGATCAACACCGCGAGCTGAGGTACCCACAGCGCCATCGCCATCGTTGCGCTGAGCCAAACCGGCCGATCGGTAGCAGCTATGTCGGCCTGTCCGGAGATGCCGAGCACGGCACTGGCCACAAGGTTCCCCGCAACCCACCCGGCCATCCACGCGAGCACCGCGATACCGACCGTGAGGCCCGCAGGCGGCGACGAATGCTCAGCAGTGGTGAGGTCGCTGTAGACGCGAGTGGGTCGTCGTTGAGACACAGGGGTCACGGTACATCAGACGCCAGCGGGGCGCGAGGAGGGTGGCTCAGCCCGCGACTGCTAGCGCGAGATCACGGCGCGAGCGGCGGTCTTCCATCCGCCAACCATGCGGAACCGACAGCCGTGCACCATGACGCTGACACAGGTCGTAGGCGTGCGGATCTCGTTCGGCCGACAGGTCGTCGAGCCATACGGCCGAGCGGGCATATTGATACGTGAGGGTCACGACTGCTGATTCAGCACAACCGGACCGAGAACACTGACGCTGCACACGGCGAAAATATCCGATGACACGGCGCAAGTGGTGGATCTGAATGACGCAACTGCGTCGCCCGAGACCAGCAGCGAAGCCAGCCACACCCTTTGCGAGATTGCTGCCCCGACGGGTTCACCCCGCCCGATTGCACGTAGCATGGCGAAATGAGCAATTTGCCTCCACCCCCACCCCCACCGCCATCCGGACGCGGATCAGGTGGACGCGGGTCTAGCGGCCCAAATCAACCAGGTCAGGGCCGCAAGACGCCACCCCCAGGCCTCCCCAAGTGGAGCATTGGTCTGCTCATTCTTGTGGTCGTGGGCGGACTCGTGTTTTTCCAAGTTCGCCCAACCACCTCGTCAGAGAAACTCAAGTGGAGCGAGTTCTTGACCCAGGTCGATAACGGCACTGTGAAGCAGATCACCATCGACAACGGCAGCCGCGGCATCAGCGGCGAGTTCAACCCCATCGGCGCCGCTGCGCCCGTGAAGTTCACCACCACGGCCGACACCCAGATCACCGATGGCGTCCTCGCTCGGTTCGACAAGAGCGGCATCACCTACGACTACAAGCAACCTACGAACAACTGGTGGGCGGGGCTCATCACGTTGCTGTTGCCATTCGCGCTGATCATCGGCTTCTTGGTCTGGATGCAGCGTCGTGCTGCCGGCCAAATGGGCAACGTGATGTCGGTTGGCCGCAGTCGCGCCAAGACCTACTCAGCAGATAAGCCATCCACCACGTTTGCTGACATCGCCGGTTACGAAGGCGTGAAGCAAGAGATCCGTGAAGTCGTCGACTTCTTGCGTATGCCCGAACGCTTCCGCGAAATCGGTGCACGAGTGCCCAAGGGCATGTTGCTCGTTGGCCCTCCCGGCACCGGCAAGACCCTGTTCGCCCGTGCAGTTGCTGGCGAGGCCGGCGTGGGATTCCTCTCGGTCACCGGCAGCGACTTCATGGAGATGTTCGTGGGCGTCGGCGCAAGCCGCGTTCGTGACCTGTTCCAGCAGGCTCGCAAGATGGGCCGAGCAATCATCTTCATCGACGAACTCGACTCGATCGGCCGCAAGCGCGGCGCAGGTCTTGGCGGCGGTCACGACGAGCGCGAGCAGACACTGAACCAGATGCTCTCCGAGATGGACGGCTTCGAGACAAGCGAAGGCATCGTCATTCTTGCGGCCACCAACCGCCCCGATATTCTCGATCCTGCCTTGCTGCGCCCAGGCCGCTTCGATCGCCAGATCGTGGTGCCACTACCCGAAGCCGAAGAGCGCGTGGCGATCTTGAAGGTACACAGCCGCGATAAGCAGATGGGCGCCGACGTTGACCTCGACGTCATGGCTCGCGCAACCCCGGGTATGAGCGGCGCCGACTTGGCCAACCTCGTGAACGAGGCAGCCTTGGTTGCCGTGCGCCGTGGGTCAAAGCTCATCGAGCGCATCGACTTCGAAAACGCCCGCGACCGCGTGGTGCTTGGCGCACTGCGCGAGAGCATGGTGTTGTCGCCCGAAGAGAAGCGGGCCACCGCGTACCACGAAGGTGGTCACGCAATTTTGGCCACGGTGCTGCCGCACGGCGACCCACTACACAAGGTCACCATCTTGCCCCGAGGTATGGCCTTGGGCGTCACGTGGAGCCTGCCGCAAGAGCGCCACACCTACTCACGCGAGTACTTCGAAGACACCATCTGTAAGGCCATGGGCGGACGCGTTGCCGAGATGATCGTGTTCGGCCATCTCAACAGCGGCGCCGCCAACGATCTCGAGCAGGCCACCAACATTGCGCGTCACATGGTGCGCGAGTGGGGCATGAGCGACCGCATTGGTCCAATGGCATGGGGTAGCCAGCAGCACGTGTTCCTCGGCGAGGACCTGATGAGCAGCGCTCGCGAGTACAGCGACCAGACCGCTCGAATCCTCGACGAAGAGATCTCGACCATGTTGCACTTCCAGCAAGAGCGTGCACGTGAGTTGTTGATGAAGCATCGCGTGGGTCTCGACCTGGTGGCTCAGGCACTGCTCGATCGCGAGACCATCGATGGTCCCGAGGTTGCCAGCTTGGTGCAGCAAGGTCTCGGCGAGATGGTGCGCGACACCGATCTCGAAGGCGCCACCACGGCCCAGCCCGACAGCCAAGACTGATCGCCCAATCACACCCAAGCCGCAAAGGCTTGGGCCGATCATCAATCGTGGTCGTGACCAAGATTGGGCTCGGGTGAGGTGCCCGGGTTGCGTGCTTCGGCGCATGCCGCCCACAAGTCTGTAGCAGACACCGGACCCAAGAAACTTGCCCGCACCACACCCTCACGGTCGGCAATCACCAAGGTAGGCACCGCGTCGATGTTGTAACGCTCATGCAACGCGCGCTGGGCCGTGTACTCAACATCGACAACGCTGACTTCTTTGCTTGCGAGTACCGCTGCTTTACGTTTCACATCGGCGCAGGTGTGGCACGACTCTGAGGTAAACGTGACAACGACCCAATCGCACGGCGCATCAGCGAAGTCTGCACGATTGAGCTGCGCCGGTGCCTGCCATCTGTTTTGGGTAGGCGGGTCATCGGTGCGACGGCGTTGCAGAATCAGCGACGCAGCCACAACGACTGCTACAAGGACGGCGGCGATGAGAAATTGCATAGTCCACATTCGGGTAGCGCCCACGAGCCCGAACGGCCGCTGAAGTCGTGACCACGCGGCAACAGTCGCTCGACGAGCAGACGTTGGTTGGACTCGACCACCAAGAGCCGCCCGAACACACTCGGGTCGGTGAGATCAATGGTGATGACGCCGGCGGCTGGCAGCGCGAGATCGGTGAGGCTCGCCACTGCGACTTCGCCACCGGGCCCAATGGCTTTCACCGTGACCGTAGTGTCGACGCCATCGACGTTGTACACAACAAGCGCCTGATCGACTGCTGAGCCAACGCCGATGGGTACATACCATCTGCCCACCGCATATTCGGAGGTCATGCCCATCACGACCGTGGTGGAGATCTTGGTACCGGCGGGACGCGTGATCACCCGCTCGATGATCACCGCCGGGCGTGAATCGTCGACCGTAGAAAACACAATGCTGTGTCGTCCGTCGGGAAGGCCAGGAATGGCCGATGCTTCGAGCACCACGACCTCGCCAGCCGCCACAGCAATCGGGTCAGGAGAGGTGACCGCAGATGCGACACCAACGCCAAGCACGGTGAGGCCAATGCTGGTATCGATATCGGTGGGGTTGAACAACACATATTGCTCGGAGATTCCAACGCCCTTTTCGCCATCAGCAAACCACACCTGCTCGGATGGCGCAGGCGCCCCCAGGGTGAGCGAGTAGCCGAGCCGATGTCCGCCGAAATAGTGCTGCGCCCGAGCGACCACAAGTTGGCCTCGGCTCGCGATGACCTGCACTCCGATAATGCTTTCGTCCTTGAGTCCGTTGTCGGCCACCGACACCACTTTCACCGAATGCGGTGGCACTGAGTCGCCTTGGAACGCTGACGGTTCGCGCTTGCCTGCGGCGGTGAAGAACGCGAGGTTTACGCTGACCGAATCGGCTGACGGATTGGTGAGAATGATCTGATCGGTGCTTCCGTCGATGGTGAAACCATCGGCGAAATACCAGCTTGACGAGGTCTGCGTAATGCATGAAGACACTGCGTCGCCAGCTGGGTAGATGGCGCGCTGCTCGACCATTGCATCGCCACCGTCGAGCTCGACGATTGCCGACACAAAGGTGGCCTTGAGCGCGTCGCTCACCGACAACGTGAAGGTGTCGCGAGCCGGCACCGTGATGTCTTGCGAGACCGGGACTGCCTGGTCGGAGCCGAGCAAGGTGACATGCGCCTGCTTGGGCGTAGAGGTTGGGTTCGCGATCACAATCTCACCACCGACAGTGTCGTCGCCCGCAGGAACGCCCGGGCAGTACCACGTGGTGGTGATGGGAGCTCGGTGCGAAGCGAATGGTCGGTTCACAAACGGCGCTGCACCGAATCGTGCCGGAGCCGAGGTTGCGTCGAGCCGACCAAAAATGATTGTGCTCAATAGGCCAAAAGTAAGAACCGATGAGACCAAGATCCTGCGTTGGTTCATGATGTTGCTCCGTCGACGTCGACGTCGAGATCGGCCTCGGTTGCCTCAACGCTGGACTCAGGCGCTGCTGGTTGAAGATCGTTGAGGCTCAGCAACGGACCCTCAGACACCACTGCCGCACGGCGCTTGCGGCGAAGCAGATCCCATCGGATCCGGCTCGCAGCCACGGCAAGCGCCAGCCACGCTGCTGCTTGCAGCAACACGGCAAGGTGACGGCCAATCGAGGTGGAATAGGTGAGCGTGGCGTTACCTGCGCTACCAACGTCGAATGCTGTGGTGCTGCTAAAGGCGACGCGTCCGGCGATGCGCTGGCCATCAACACGCAACTGCCAGTTGGCATCGAACGGTCGGGCCACATGCAACACACCTGGCGTCACGGGCCCGCTGCCAGGGCCGCGGCCGCTCATGCCAACCAACACCGGTTGCGAGCCCGACGTGTCGGTCTTGGCAAGAACCTCGGGACCGGCTTTCTTGCTGGCCTCAGCAACCGATGGGCTCAGCACACTTTGCGTAGGAATCCATGCAACGTTTTCGAAGGCGATGTAGTTGGGCGGCGTATACATCCGGCGTAGATCGAGTTGTGCCGTAAGGCTCTCGATGAGGCCCGCAGGCAGTGGCAGTGGATTACTGGCTGTGGAGTCGAGTCCGTTCACGACGGGTACCACGATGTACCGAATCGAGTACGGCGCGAGCAGCCGACCAACTCGTGCGGTGGAATCGTCGGCGACGAGTTGAAGCACCGATGCAATGTTGCGCTCTCCGGCCGCCGGCAAGCCAGCCCAACGCTCGTTGATATACAGCGGCCCGTCGTCGACAACCGTGAACGACACGCCACTTCGGCCCGATTCGCCAAGGCGCCATCCGGCCAATGGCATCACCCGCGTGTCGCCCACGAACAAGGTGCGATAGTCGCCCTCGACCGGGTCGTGAGCAAACTGCTGAGATGGCTGTAGCAGCACTGTTGATGGCGTGGACCAATGCCCGTCGGCTGTTGCAGCAAGCGCAGGCACGAGACCAATCAGCATCGCTGCACCGGTGACAACACCAAGCGGCTGACGCCATCCGAAACTGGCACCTTGTACGTCTTGCTCAAACGCTGCAACGGCGCATGCAGCCGACAGCGCTAGGCCCACAGCAACCGGCGCCAGCAGCATTCCGATTTCGGGCATGCGGAACGGCAACGAGTTGTGCAGCGACGCTACGGCGAGAACAAAGAACCCAACGCTCAGCACGCCGCCGCGAGCGGCCCATGTGAGGCGCCAACCGCGAGCCAGCAACGGCGCCGCCAACGCTGGCAGCCACAGAGCCATCGCCAACACACCAAGGCTGCTTGGCCCAACACCGAAGCGGAGCACGGTAGCGACGCCCTCGTTGGGCGACGGTTGCGAGGGGGCGCCGACGAATGCATCCCAGCCGTGTGTGCCGATGAGCGAGTTCACCCAAGGCAGGTTGATGAGTAGAGCGACTCCGGCTGCAATCGCTGCTCCTACGAACAGCGTGATCGCTGCGCGAGTGGAACCTCGCGCCACCACTGTGGCCAATGCGAGCAACAATCCACTGATCACGACAACAATCAAGAACGACGGTTCGAATGCTGCGACGAATCCGACCAACAGCGCCAACCGCGCCACTCGGTAGAGCTCTTCGCGTCGGTTGAACGTGTCGAATGCATCGACAACATCGGCGTCGGATCGTGCCAGCAACGCGGGCTCAATGAGCGCGATCTTGCGCAACAGGTGCACCACCCATGGGGCCGCGCCATAGGCCGCCACGACACCCCAGCGACCAGCACCCAGCGCGCTGTATGGCAGCGGCACGGCGGCGAACACAACCAGACCGGCAATGCGCGCACGTGACGACGGGAAGATCGACATCACGCGCCACGCACCGAGATAACCAATGGGTAGCCACGCCAACACTGCAACGGTATGCAACAAGCCCATGTGCCCGAAGGTGAAGGTGCCAATGGCGCCGAGTATCGCGATGCCAGTTGGGGCCGACGTGGTTTGGCCGAGGCCATGCGCCCACCAACCCGACCAGTACTGGCCAAGCAGCGCGCTGGCGCGATCGGGGAAACGCAAGAAATCGCCGACTGCGGGGACGCCGTGCATCACAAAGCTGCGACTACCCACCGCGGCGAGCACGAGAATCGAGACCCACGCAGCAACCTGCCCGGCCGTGTTACGCGTAAACCGACCAAGCCCAACAGCGCTGTGATCGACCGACATGTGTTGTTGCTCGCGGGTGCGTAGGTACGACGCCAACCGTGCGCTGCCACGGATCTGCAAGCCGGCAACTTCGCGGTATGGCACGTGGCGCAAGCTCGCCACCTCGCGTCGGCGGCGGACAATCGAGGCAACCCGGGGCACAAGACCAACCGTGGCGCGCAACGATGCCACCGCCTCGCCGAGTCGGCCGGTGAACAAGCCAACAACAATCTCCAGCAGCGACAGCAACAGAGTCTGCACCAACACCAGCGGCAAACGAAGGCCACCCGTGAGCGTGGCGACGGTGCGCACTCGATGATGCGCAGCAATCAGATGATGGGCCACATCGGGTCGGCGTTGCACGAGTAGTTCTCGATGGCGCGCTCGGGCAGCGGGCACAACCACGACTCGAGCGCCGCTGAGGTTGGCCCTCCAACACAGGTCGAGATCTTCGCCGTGGAAGTCGGTGGACTCGTCGAACCCGCCGATGGCGCGGAACAAGTCGGCGCGCACCAGCAGACACGCGGACGGAAGCGCAAACACGTCTCGAACCGCATCGTGCTGTTCTTGATCGATCTCGCCCGGCTCAACGAGTGGATCAATTTCTCCGAAGCGATCGACGCCAAGGCCCACGTGTTGAAGCACCTGCGGCTGATCCCACACGACCAGTTTCGGGCCCACGATGCCGGCGTTTGATCGATACAACTCTTCGACGAGCAGCTGAACTGCGCTCGGGTCAAGCGCGACATCGTCGTGCATCAGCAAAAACAGGCCGTTATCACCCTCGACGAGCCGCAACACTTCGTTGGCGGCTGCGCCGTAGCCAGGGTTGTCGGGAACCTCGCGCACGAATGCATCAGGGAGGTAGCTGTGGATGCGCTCGGTGAGCCCTTCGTTGGCGCCGGTGAGCAAGAACAGCGTCTTGAGATTCGAGTAGTCCTGGGTGGCGAGCGAGCTCAACACCTCGTCGAAATCGACTTGAGGATCGTGAACTACCACTACTGCCACAACGGGCGGGGCGAGTTCGGCGATGACGTCCACGAGGAGCCGAGGCTAGTCGTGATCGACCCGCAAATGGGTGCAACAGCACACAGGCTGCGCCAAGTGCGTGCAAAAGTTGTCACTCCGACCTATTATGTGCGTACTATCTCTCCACGGCCAGCACCTATGGCCACGCACCAGAGGGGGCCATCATGGCTTCGTTCAAATTCCCCACGTTCCCTGCAGTTGACCTCAGCGCCCTCGACATGTCGCGTCTGAACTTCTCAGCCTTGAACTTCCCCAACGTGAATGTCGCCGACATCGACACCGAAGCCGTCGCCGACGCTGCAAAAGATGTCGCCTATGTCACCATCGGCCTCGCCGTCGTGGCGTTCCAAAAGGCTCAAGTACGTCGACGTGAAATCACCAAGTCCTTCAGCGACCAGGCGGCCGACATCGAAAGCCGCATCGACTCGTTTGAGGTCAAAATCGACGACGCAGTGGTTGAGCTCGAAAAGCGTCTTCCGCTGCGCGCCGGATCATTGCTGGTTCAGGCTCACGACATCGCCAAGACTGCTCGCCAACAAGTGCGCGGCCGCATCTTCGCTGCCGCCTGACATTGGGCGTGCGGCGCAACGCACGCAACGCACTACGGCGTGATCAGTTGCCGTACCAACCGCTGACATCGATGAGCACATGCATCGACACGGCCGACTTCAGGCACCATCGACCAGCACCATCGACCACACCCGTCACCGTGGTGGCGGCCACCGAGTTGGCGAGGTTTCGCACCATCGACACACTGGGCACCTTGGCGATGCACGGATGCACGGTGATGTATGCGGCTTTGAGCGCGCCGACCGAGGTGACCTCGGCTGCGATTGCCGTGACTCCGGCTGCTGGCACTCCCCCAACGCCGGTGACCGCAATCGCGCGGTTCTGACCCGCGGCGAAACGACCGGCGAGACCGATGTTTTCGCGGGTGTCGAGCAAACGCTGCGGCATGAGCGCGTGGAAATCAGAGTTGGCCGTGGGACCAAACCATCCGCTGACGTCGAGCATCAACCGCATCGCCGTGGCGGCGTACATGCACACACCGCCGGCGCTGTCGAACCCAAGCTGCACATGGTTCGTCACGGACGCACCGACGGTTGCGTTGAGTACCGATGTAGTCGGCCGCTCGGCATCGCACGGCCAGATGGTGACGAATCCGGAGCCCACAGCGCTTGAGCTATGCACCGTGACCGCTGCTCCGGTAGCCGATGCCGGCACACCGCGAGCACCTGCGATCTGCACGCGCACCACTGAGTCGGCGCGCACCAGCGGAGCAGCACGCGAGTCGAAGAATCGCTGCGGAGCGATGGGCTGGAACCGCTGACCGGTTGCCGTTCCATAGACGCCAGAGAGATCGATCACAAGGTCAGTGGTGGTCGACGAGAACACGCAAAACGTGCCATCGGCATTGAGCGGCACGATGGCTGTGCCCGGAACAATACGGCCAGCGACAGACGGCACGATAGACACGAACGGTCGCACGGCGCCGCATGGATACGCGGTGAGGAATCCGTTGATCGCTGGGGTCACCGAGGTGACATTGACGACAACTGCGGTTGCATCGGCGCCAACGTTGGGATCAATGGTAAGCGTGCATCCCGCAGCGAGCGGCGCTGCTGGCACACCGAGGCCCGAGCGAGTGTCGACAAGCCGCGTGGGCGTGAGCGGAGTGAACCGACTTGCAGCGCCGTTGGCAGTAACGCCAGCCACCGTCGAGGTGGTCTGCGAACCGCACGGATCTGTGGGGGCCGGCACCGACGTATCGCCCACCAGATGGAACCAGTTTGACTTGAGGCCCATCGTGGCCCTGAACGTGTCACCGCTGATGTTCACCGCACCGGCCGAGCCGTTGATGCGCATCGTGAGCACGCGTCCGCCCCACTCGCCAAAGCCTTCGCGCGTCTTCACCACGATGCCCGAGTAGCTACCGATGGCGGGCCATGCCGCTTCGATTGCGGCAACACCGACAGACACTGACCATGAGTGGGCCGCGTTCGAACTGATGGCGTCACCCTCGTCGACCACAGGCGCGAAACCAAGCGAAGTCTTCGCGGTGTATCCGCCCGAAGACGACGAGAACATCGCGTAGGCAATAGCGCCGGCTTCAGAGCCGTAGCGCCGCACGAGCCCACTGGTTGCCGCAACGGACGCGTCGATTGCCGCAAACTCTTGCGCAACGAACGAGCCACCAACGCCGCTTCGATACGCCGCCCCGCGATACACCTGGCAACTGCCCGAGTCACAGGTCTTGGCGTATGCCTCTCTATTCTCAGCAAGGGCATAGCTGCGCGCGGCGACGGCTTGGGCCTGCAACGCCTGAGCGCCCTTGCCTTGACCCAGGGAAGCCCAACCCGCCGAGACTTCACCGGCAACCACCGAGCGCAGATACTGCTCGAGCGGAACCACACTGACAGTGCGATTGGCAAGTGCGTTGTTGTTGATGGCGCGTATCGCTCCGCGGTAGTACCGAACCCGACCCGATGATGGCTCGCACAGCCCAACCAGATCGCTTACATCAGCACTGGCGCTGGTGTCGGTCTGCGGCCGAATGGTGACTGAGGTGGTCTGGTCGGCGATCACCACGGTCCACCCACTTGCGGGGTCATCGAGATTGACGCCTGTCGCTGGGCACACGTTGGCGTCGGATCGACCCCAGACCCTGTAGTGACCTTCGGAGATTTCGTTGGCGACAAGCGAACGCCATGTAGTCGGTTGGCCAAGGCCGGGAACATAACTGTCGATGGTCAATGCGGCTTTGTCGTGAACCACCGCGGTCGCAAAACCGTCGAGCGCAGAGAGACGCACCGTGATCTCAGAAGACGCCACGGTGGACGCAACGGTGCCTCCGTAATAGTGATCGAGAATCTGCGCTGCGCTCCAGCCAAAGTTGACGGCATATCCGAGTGCACCGTATTGGCTCAGGCCGACACCGTGACCCCATCCGTGGCCCTCGATTGCGATGGACGTCGGTGGCGATGCTACGGCGCGAACCGTTACCGGAGATGGCAACGACAGGGCGCCTGCGACCACAGCGAGGAGCGGACCAAGGAGACATCGTCGATTGCGCTGCATTGACCGATCACCGTCCTTCGCCTTGCCGTCGCGCCGAACTCTGCGCACTACCGAGATCACCATTCAACCGCCTAGAGTGACAACTTAGCCGCTGCAGGTGAAAAACCCAACGATATCGCACTCCGGCAGCCAGTTGGTGGCTTCGCTCGGCCACCCCGTGACGCTAGTGTTGCCAATCTTGGCCAAGAGCGACAATGAACCATCGGCGTTGCAACGCCTTCCTCTCCCCGAAGGCACCTTGCCTGTCGGCGGGGGTCTGCTCATCGCTGGTATCGCCAGCTATGCATTCTTCAAGGTGGGCGTCAAAGCCCTCGGCGAAGATGGTTTCAAGCCGATCAGCAGCCTGTGGTTCGCCACATTCTTTCTAGCGCCCGGATTCTTCTTGCCGCTCGAGCAAGAGCTCGGTCGTGCGCTCGCCCATCGCCGGGGCATGAACCAAGGCGGACGCCCCGTGGTTCGCCGGGTGGTGCCGCTTGCAGCAATGCTCACCGTAATCGTGTGCACCGTGATCTTGATTTCTGCGGGATCAATCACCTCAAACTTCTTCGAGGGTGACTGGGTCATTACCGCAGCCCTCATTGTTGGCTTCATTTCCTACGCCCCAGCGCACCTCGCCCGCGGCATCTGCTCAGGACACGGGCGCTTCGGGTCCTACGGCATCGTGATGGGCGCCGACGGCGCCGCACGCATTATTGGCTGCCTTGCCCTGTGGGCTGGCGGCGTCACGAACACGGGCGCGTATGCGTTCACCGTCGCGCTCGCACCACTTGTCGGCGTCGCCATTGTGTTTGCACGTGGTGACCTCAAGACCGAAGATGGCCCCGAGGCCGCTTGGTCCGAAGTCACGCCAAACCTTGGTTGGCTCTTGCTGGGCTCGGTGTTCGCCGCCGGACTCGTCAACGCTGGCCCCATCGCAGTCGACTTGTTCAAGAAGGACGAGCCCAACAGCGTCGTCACTCAGTTCAGCTACGGCGTGCTGCTCGGCCGCGTGCCGCTGTTCTTGTTCCAAGCAGTGCAAGCCGCTTTGTTGCCACGCCTCGCTCGACTTGCGGTTCGCAACGAGATTGCCGAGTTCAGGCAGGGCTTCAAAAAGCTCATGCTTGTGGTGCTTGGCGTCGGCACACTCGGCATTGCGAGCTCAGCGTTGCTCGGTCCATTCATCCTCAAAAAGGTGTACGACGCCGATCTCAGCACGCGCACCATCACGATGCTGGTCTTTGGCACCGCCCTCTACATGGTGGCGCTCACCATCGCTCAAGCAGTCATCGCCCTGCATGGCCACGCGTTGGTGGCTGTGGGTTGGTGCGCCGGCATGGTGGCGTTTGCGCTGTTCACCTGGCTCGGCTCTCACGACCTGTATTTACGAGTCGAGATGGGCCTCGTGGCCTCTTCAGTGGCGGCAACCGTGGTGTTCGGGTTCGCTCTTCGTGAGCGGCTGCGGGTGGGCATCGTGCCGAGCGCAGGCTCGATGATGGATGCCGCCACCGACATGCCGCTCGAGTCGTAACAGACCCGAGGCAATGTCAGCAGCGGCGACTGCTACTACTGCTGCTGTTGCTTCAGCTGTTCGAGGCTTTGCGGGTCTCGTAGGCCAAGTCGTGGGCGACCATCATGCTCACGAGCTGAGCGAAGTCGACCTCGGGCTTCCAGCCAAGCTTGGTCTGCGCCTTCGTTGAGTCGCCGATGAGCAGATCTACTTCGGCAGGGCGGAAGAACTTGGGATCTTGGCGCACGTAGGAACGCCAGTCTTCGATACCCACCTCGGCGAACGCCAACTGGACGAGATCTTCGATGCTGTACGCCGAACCCGTTGAGATCACGAAGTCGTCTGGCTCAGGCTGCTGCAGCATCAGCCACATCGCCTTCACGTAGTCGCCAGCAAAACCCCAGTCGCGCCGGCTGTCGAGGTTGCCGAGCACAATGTCTTCCTGCAAACCGAGCTTGATGCGCGCTACTGCGTTGGTCACCTTGCGGGTGACGAACTCGAGTCCGCGGCGTGGGCCTTCGTGGTTGAACAAGATGCCGCTGCACGCAAACATGCCGTAGCTCTCGCGGTAGTTGACCGTGATGTCGTGACCGAACACCTTGGCGCAGCCGTATGGCGAGCGAGGGTGAAACGGCGTGCGCTCGGTCTGCGGTGTTTCGCGAACCTTGCCAAACATCTCGGACGACGACGCCTGATAGAAGCGAATGGGGTTGTTCTCGTTGCCGCCAACCATGCGGATTGCTTCGAGCATGCGCAGCACGCCCAAGCCGGTGATATTGGCAGTGAGCTCGGCCTGATTGAAGCTCATTGCAACGAACGAGATGGCGCCAAGGTTGTACACCTCGTCGGGCTGGGCGTGGGCCATTGCCTTGACCAGCGACGGCAGATCGGCGAGGTCGCCGGGGACGATTTCGACGAAAGGAAGTTCGTCGCGAAGGTATTCGGCTTTGGGATTGTTCTGGCCGGTGACCATGCCGAAGACTTCGTAACCCTTGGAGTGCAGAAGTTCGGCGAGATGGCGGCCGTCTTGGCCTGTGATACCGGTGATAAAGGCGCGAGGCATATTGAGAATCCTGAATGCGGCAGAGGGACCCGCAGCTAATTGACGGTTCGCCAAGTCTAGGTCGTTCAGGACCCTCCAAACGGCATTACCGCTCACGAGAACTAAGCTGTTTTGGTGACTTCGCTACAACCAAACAACGCTCCCGCAGCGCCGTTGAATGTGGCGCTTGATGTGTCTCCCCTGCTCGGTCCACTCACCGGAATCGGTGCCGCCGTTCGCCAAATGGTCATCGCCTTGGGCGAGCAACCCGATGTCACCCTCACTCCGTACGCGTGCAGCTTTCGCGGCAAGCTACAGCCGGGCACCACCCGACTACCGATGCCCGCCGCGGTTGCCCAGCGAATGTGGGCACGTCTGCCAGGCCCGCGGGTCGACCGTTGGCTTGAGCCCGCTCAGGTGGTGCATGGCACCAACTATGTGGTGCCCCCCAGTCGGCTGCCACGCGTGGTCACGGTGTACGACTGCTGGTTCTTGCGCAATGCAGCCGATGCCAGCCCCGACGTAACTCGCGCCGGGCAGGTGCTGCGCCGAGCCGTTGCCAGCGGAGCGATGGTGCATACAAGCTCTGAGGCAACCGCGAACGCCGTTCGAGATCTGCTGAACACCGATCGGGTCGAGGCAATCCCGCTGGCGGCGTTGCCGCTCGATGTCTTCGATATCGAGCCGCATGCACCCGTTGCCGAACTGGTCGGCGTCCCCTATGTGCTTGCTCTCGGCACGCTTGAGCGTCGCAAGAATCTGCCGCGGTTGGTGGCAGCGTTCGGCCAAATCGCGAGCGCTCACCCCGATCTGCGACTCGCGCTCGCTGGCACCGACGGCGACGACCGCGGAGCGATCAACACTGCAATCGATGCGCTCGATGCATCGGCCCGCGCACGCGTGCTCTTCACCGGACGCATCGACGAAGCCGCCAAGCACTGGCTACTGCGTCACGCTCAACTGCTCGCTTACCCGTCGCTCGACGAAGGCTTTGGGTTCCCACTCCTTGAGGCCATGGGGCACGACCTTCCAGTAGTCGCCTCTACTGCGGGCTCGATCCCTGAGATCGCAGGCGCCGCCGCGATGCTCGTACCCGCTCACGACATCAGCGCTCTGGCCGAGGCCATCCAACGCACGCTCACCGACTCGGCCCTGCGTTCGAATCTCATCGAGTTAGGCAAACAACGTTTGCACCATTTCTCGTGGAACAACACAGCCATCCGTTTGGCCGACGTCTACCGTCGTGTTGCTCAGGAGGGGAACTGATGATTGCTGTGCTCGCTGGTGGTGTTGGGGCTGCGCGGTTCATACGCGCGTTGATGCTGGTGATGCCAGCCGACGAGATTGCCGCCGTCGTCAATACCGGCGACGACACCGTGATGCATGGTCTCTACATCTGTCCCGATATCGACACGGTCACCTACACAGTTGCCGGAGCTATCGATGCCGAACGCGGTTGGGGACTCAGCAACGAGTCATGGCGAGCAATGCAAGCGCTTGCCCGTTTTGTACCCGTTCGCCCAACCGGCTCAAGCGCTGCCCCAACGTGGTTCAATCTCGGCGACCAAGACCTCGCCACACACTTCTACCGAACAGCGCGACTCGATGAAGGCGCCACCCTGACCGAAGTAACCGATGAGATCGCTCGTGCGTTCGGTGTGCACGTGAAGCTGATGCCGATGACCGATCAGCGCGTGTCCACTGTGGTCACCGTTGTCGGCGAAGGCGACATCAGCTTCCAGGAGTACTTCGTGCAGCGTCAACACGGTGTGCCGGTGAGCAACCTTCGTTTCGAAGGCGCGCAGCAGGCTGCGCTTTCGAGCGTGGCAGCACAAACACTGCACGATGCCAAAGCAATCGTGATCGCGCCGTCGAACCCACTCGTGTCGATCGGACCCCTACGAGCCCTTGCCGGGATGGACACATCGCTCGCCGCTCGCCGCGACCAGGTTGTGGCGATATCGCCAATCGTTGGTGGCGCTGCGCTCAAGGGTCCCGCCGATCGAATGATGCTCGAACTCGGACACGAGCCATCGGTGGTTGGGGTCGCCCGGCTCTACGCGCCGATTGCGTCGGTGCTCGTGATCGATCCGGTCGACGCACACCTCGCTCCGCTCGTGGAGGCTGCCGGTATGCGCGCCGTCGTGGTGCCGTCGGTGATGAGCACACCCGAGATCTCGGCCGCACTGGCCCGAACCGCGTTGGCCGCGGTGGGGATCAACCTCTAGGACTATTCGGCAGCGGCAGCGGTGGCGTGAGCCAGAGTTGCCTGCACTCCATCGGCAAGCTGGGTCCATGGTGACCACTGCAGATGAATTCGCGCTCGCGTTGGCGACACGCAGACCCGAGTGAGGTCGCCATGGCGCCGGCCTTGATGCACGAGCGCCGGATCTAGCTGCAGTACTGCGGCTAGATCTCGCACCGCCGTTTGAACACCAGTGCCAACGTTGATCACCAAGCCGCCACCACGCTGACCAGCGCGCAGCAACGCATCGACGGCATCGTCGACATAGATGAGGTCGCGTGTTTGTCGACCATCGCCGTGAACCACCGACGCCTCGCCAGCAACATGCGCGGCGACAAACGACGCCACAACGCCATCGCTGGGTCGCTGTCGTGGCCCGTACACCGAGGTCATCGCGAGCACGGTGAACTCGATCGCGTATTGGTCCCGATACACCGAGAGTAGATCGGTGACCGTGCGGGCCAGCACGCCAGCCACGCTGGACGACTCGAACGCTCGGCCTTCTTTCACGGGCAACTCGCGCGCCGGCACCTCGCCGTAGAGATCGCCAGCCGGCAACGCGACGACCACCTTGGTGACGCCATGCAGACGAGCAGCCTCGAGCACCGTCAGGACTCCGGCCACTGCACCGCCATCGGTCTCACGTTGGGCGTTGCCGGGAGTGAGCACTGCGAGGTGATAGATGACCTCGGGTCGGCGCATGCTGACCAAGGTGGCGAACTCAGCGGCGCGCACATCGAGCGTATGAATCTTCAGCGAACCGCCTGCGTGGCGAGCGTCGGCAAGATTGCCCAACGAACCAGTGGAGAGGTCATCGATGACATCGGTGGCAATGCCCTCGGCAAGCAAACGGTCGACGAGATGAGACCCGAGAAATCCTGCGCCGCCAACGACCATTGCATTCATGGTTGTCATGATGCCAAGCCGGCCGGCGCGCCGCTATGCACTAGGTGCAGGAATCCGCTCGTCGGTGTGGTGGGTTCCGTCGGCAATCTCGACGCCTGCACCGATGACGCAATTCGAGATCACGGCCCTAGCCCCGATGTGGCCCATAACAACGCTGTGGCGCACGTGGGCACCGGGCCCAACTGATGCGCCAGCGAGCAGCACCGAATCGCTGACATCGGCGCCATCGCCGATAGAGGCGCCGTCGGCGACCACCGTGTCGGAGAGCGCTACGCCAGCGCCAATGACCGCACCCTCGGCAACCCCGTGCGCCCAATTGTGTTCGGCCCGCAGTCGGGTAATGACATCAAGGTTTGCCTTGAGGTAGAGATCGGGTTGGCCCGTATCGATCCAGTAGTCGTCGGTGGCCATCGCCCACAGCGTCTGGTCAGCAACCAACGCCGGGAAGATCTCGCGTTCGACCGAAACTTTGCGCCCGTCGGGGATGCGGGCAATCACCGACGACTCGAACACATACGTGCCAGCGTTGATGAGATTGCTCGGAGATGTGCCAGGCGGTGGCTTTTCGATGAAACGACGCACAAGGCCCGACGGCTCTTGGTCGACAACACCGAACGCTGAGGGGTCTTCGACCGGAGTGAGATGCAATGTGGCTTCGGCTCCGGTGCTGCGGTGAAACTGCACCAGCGCTCCGACGTCGAGATCGGTAAGAACATCTCCGTTGGCCACAACGAACGTGCTGTCGATGCCTGCGAACAACGCCGCAAAACGAATTGCTCCACCGGTGTCGAGCGGCTCTGGCTCTACGGCGTAGGTCAATGTGGCGCCAGCGCACGTGCCGTCGGGGAATGCCTGCATGAACGGCTCTGGCCGGAAGCCAAGGGCAAGGGTGACATCGGTGACCCCGCCCCTGACCAAGTTCTCAATCAGACGCTCGATGATGGCGACGTGGCCCACGGGCAACATCGGCTTGGGGACGCTGAGGGTGAGCGGCCGAAGCCGGGTACCAAAGCCCCCTACGAGTACGACCGCGCGCATCAGCCGCCGGTGGTTGAGGTGGCGGCAGCCGCTGTGGTGGTGCTGGCTGCCGAGCCGGCCGCAACTGTTGTCGACGAAGCGTCAGGAACAGTGGTTGCGCCGGGAACCGTGGTGGCACCAGGAACGGTGGTCTGACCAGGAACCGTGGTCTGACCAGGGATCGTGGAGGCAACAGTTCCGCCGTCGGCAGCGCCGAGGGTTGGCAACTCGGCTGCCCAATCGGGCGCCTTTGGCTTCACGTCGTCAGGTACGAACGCAACCATGAAGACCATGCCGTCGTTGAGGAGGCGGATGTCGTTCAAGTTGCTGACGTAGATCTGAGGCGCATCGGTAGCGACCGTGCTGTAGTTCGGCCACACCCAGACCTTGATCGAGGCGTCCTTTTCCTTGCCATCAACGAGACACTTCGACTTGCCCTCTTCAAACGTCTGGCCGCCCTGCTCTTTGGGGAGCACAAGCTTGTCGTTGGTGAGCGTGATGTTGTAATTCTTCAGGAACACGCCAAGTTTGGCGTTGGTGCCGGTGGCGGCTCCGCTTGTGGATGGATGCCAGTGCATGATGCCATCGCCGTGCGAGTGGATGCCCGTGCGCACGAATTCGTCGCTCACGAATTGGCCGGTGGCATCTTTGTCTTCAAGCGCGCCGACGAGCTTGGGCAGCACCTGCAAGCCAGTCTTGGCGTCGCATGCGTAGATGCCAAAAGCTGCGTGCCAGTGGTCGTTAGCGGTGGGCGCACCCTGGCCTGGACCGGGCCGCGACGAGCGAGCGTAGACAATGAGCGAGAGCCCAAGGACGGTCACCAAGGCAACGATCAGAGGGAAAACGGCGCCTCCTTGGAAGCGAACCTTTTTGCCTTTGCCCTTTTGAGCGAGCTTGGCGACTTTTTTGGCGGATGATGAAGGAGCCACGAGTATGCGAGGTTACAGCCTCTGGGCGTGGATTCGGCGATCACCGGCGAGAGTGAGCCTGCAGTTCGCGAAACAATTGTTCGTACGCCGCTGCTACTGCTGCGGGCGAGGCCGCACTTTGCACCCATTTGCGGCCTCTGGCACCCATCGCTGAGCACTGCGCTGGGTCGGCCAACAACTCACGCAGCGCCGCGACAAATGAGTGGGCATCGTCGGGAGGAACGCAGACGCCAGCACCCGATGCGGCCAAAATGCGAGGCACCTCTGTGCCCGGATCGATGGCAGCAAGCACCGGACGACCAGCGGCGAGAATTGAGTACGTCTTCGAGGGAACGCTGACCCGACCCAAGCCGCGTCGAAGCGGCACGAGATGAATATCGCCTGTGGCGAGCACCTCGGCCAGACGGTGCATCGGCTGATAGCCACCCATGCGCACATTGCCGAGCGCCGCGACTTGCTCGGCGAGCGAGGCCTTCGCTGCACCATCGCCGTTGATGACGAACGTGACATCGGGAAACTCGCGGGCTGCGTGCACCACAAGGTCGAGCGACTGCGAGAAGCCGACGTTGCCGGCATACATCACTACGGGTTCCGCACCGATGCCGAGTTCGGCCCGATAGGCCGTGAGCCGATCGAGTGGGCGGATCTCGTCGGTGAGCACGAAGTTTGGAATCACGCGCACACGCGATGCCATCGACGGCGCAACCTTTACGACCACGTTGTCGCGAAGATCGTCGCTGAGCACCGTGACCGCATCGGCACGCTGATAGCTGATGCGTTCGAGCCAACGGGCCACAGCGATGATGCGGGCGTTGGTGATGGCTCCAGTTTCGATGGCGGCATCGGGGAAGACATCTTGGATGTTGAACACCAGTGGGCCGCGACGAACAACCTTCATCAACCAACCAATGAGTCCGTTGGTGAGCGGCGGAGACATCGACAGCACGCCGTCGACTCGACCACCACGGATACCGCAGATCGCAGCGAGCGCGCTGAACCCGCCAAAGCCAAGCGCCCGGCGAAGCAGGTTGGTCTTGTCGGAACCAGGAAACGGATGCACTCGCGTGACGGAGCCCCACTTAGTTTGTTCGCGACGAACGAGGCGACCCGTCCAGCCGGACTCGATGGCATGGTTGCGATACCAGGGCAATGCAGTGACCACATGGATCTCGTGACCCAGCGCAGCGAGCTCGTGCACGATGCGGGTCATCACTGCACCCGTTGGCGCCGTATCGGGCTCAAAGTGAGGGCACACGACTGCAAGCCGCAGCGGGCGCCCCTGGGGCTGCTGAGAGCTCATGAGGCAGCCAAGTCATACGCAACGAGCAGCGCCCGTGCCGAAGTCGCAGAAGTGAACTGAGCGGCACGGAGCGATCCGGCTTGGATCATCTCGGCGCGCTGGGCGCGAACTGTGTCGAGCGCTGGCGACCATGCGGCAAGCTCAAGCGGCAGCACCAGCGCTGCGTTGCCAGCAACCTCGGGCAGACACGTGCGGTCGGCGCAGATCACTGGTGTGCCGATAGCCATCGCTTCGATGATCGGTGCGCCGAAACCTTCGTACTCGCTGGGAAACACCATCGCGTCGGCCATCTTGATGAGTCCATCGCGATCGGCCGACGAGACGCGGCCGGTGCGGACAACGCGATCGGCGAGGCCAAGACGAGCAATCGATTCAGCAACGGCTTCGTCGGCGAGGCCTTTGCCGCCGACGAACACCAGCCGCAGGGTCGGGTCGGTCCAGTAATCGGCCATCAAGTTCAACAAAAACTGATGGCCCTTGTGCGGATGAGTGATTGCAGGAAGCACCACGATCGCCCCCGTCCCGAGGGCATACCGAGCGCGCAGGGTTGCTTCGTCGGTTGCGTGCAGACCAATGGCTGGCTCGAGCCCGTGGGGCACGACCACAACATGATCGGCGCGAACTCGATAGGCCTCGAGCACGGTCTGACGCACGAACTCGGTGGGCACTGCGATGACATCGGCGCGAGCAGCCGATCGTGGCATCGCCCAATTGAGATACGCGCGCTTGATGCGGCCGAAGTACTGCGGATACGTGAGGTACTGCAGATCGTGAATCGTGAGCACCACCGGCCCTACGCCGCGTGCGGGCACCGTGCCGCCGCCGTAGTGCACCAAACGGCTGCCTCTGGTGCGGCGTGCGAGCCAGAAGTGTTCGGCGATCACGCGTCGAAATCGGCTGGCACCATCGATTGGCGCAACCTGAATATCGAAGGTTGCTCCAAGCTCAGGGTGGGCCTCAGCAAACGCGGGCAGCACATACAGCGTGACTGGCATGTCGGGCTCAATCTCGGCAAGGCCAAGAAGCTGACGGACCAAATACTCTTCGCTGCCACCCACCTTCGACGGAATACACCAGAGCAGGTTCACCGATACACGCGACGCAGCCGCGCCGCGAGTTCTTGCTACCGACATCCTCACGTCTGATGCCTACTTGAGCTCGCGATACGCGGCCGCAGTGAGCTCGGCCGTGTGCTTCCAGGTTGCCTTGGCGGCGCGCTGACGGCCGAGCACGGCGAGTTCGTCGCGACGGGCACGGGCCTCGGTGATGCCGCGCGCGATGTCGACAACATCGGCAGGGTCTACGAGCACTGCTGCACCGCCTGCGGCTTCTTCGGTGGCGGTATCCATGCTGGTGACAACCGGGGTGCCCTGAGCCATTGCTTCGAGCACCGGCAAGCCGTAACCCTCGAGACTGCTCGGATAGCAGAACACCTCGGCGCCCGCGTAGAGCGCCCAAAGATCTTCGTTCGGAACGAACCCGAGGAACGTGACATCGCCTTCGATTTCAACTGCGACGTCGCCCCAACCATCGGCACCAACGACAACCAATGGAATTGGGTCGTCGAGCATTTCGACAGCTTGGGCAAGGCCACGCAGGTTCTTGCGCGGTTCGACTGTGCCTACGAACAACAGATACTTCTCGGGCAGCTGATACACCGATCGCACCCGTGCGAGGTCGAGCACTGTTGCTTGTTCGAGGTCTACACCCAAGGGCACGTGGCGCAAGCGATCGGCAGAGATTCCGGCAACGACGCAGTCGTCCATCGTTGCCTGCGAGCAGCACAACACAAGGTCGGCATTGCGCTTGGTGAGTTCGAGGCTTCGCTTGAAGATACGAACGCCGTGACGCGTGAACTGGTCGGGACTATGCAAGAAAGCGAGGTCGTGCAACGTCACAATCAACGGATGTTTCGTGGGGCACGGGATCAGCGTTGTGGCGTGCACAACGTCGACTGGGCCGGTGGCCGACTCAGCCTTGGGCCAATTGCAGCGCAGCCACGTCTCGTACAGCCAGGGCGAACCGATGGCCAGTTCGACCCAGGGGATGGATGGCGTCCAATCGACCTCGGGGCCATGCCGATGTCGTCCGGCGAGACCGACCAGTTCGATTCCATCGATACTGGACAGAGCTTCGGCGGTGCGCAGCGCAGCGACACCGGTGCCACCCGGCACCCGATGCCAACACTGCTCGAGGGTATAAGCGACGCGCACGGGCACCATCATGCCCGTTCGGAGCGAGGCGCCGCGGGACATCGAGCGAACTTCAGACGAAATCAGTGTTACTCATCGCACTCTTTGACGGCAATGAGGCTGTTGATCAGAGCCGGGAAACAAGCGCTGCCAGCGACTCACGAAAGTCGGGCAGCAACGGCAGTGAGGCCGCCCGCAGCACCGCGTTATCGAGAGCGCTATTGGCGGGGCGTTTCGCGGGCCGCGCCGGAAGCAGATCGGCGGTAGCAATCGGTCTCACCATGTCGGGCGACTTGCCGACGGCCTGAACCACGGCTTGGGCAAACTCGAACCAGCTGACCTCACCCTGGTTGGTGACGTGATGCACTCCCCCACGTCGATCGAGGGCGAGACGGCGCAACATTGGCGCCAGATCGGCGCAGAACGTGGGGTATCCGCGCTGATCGTCGACAAAGCTCAGCTCGGTGTGTTGGGCGGCCAAACGCATGATCGTCTTGACCATGTTGTTGCCGTATTCGCCGCACACCCAACTGGTTCGCACCACGGCGGCCGATGGCCCGAGCGCTAATGCTTCGCGTTCACCGGCCAACTTTGAGGCGCCGTAGACAGACTGCGGGTTGGTGATGTCCCACTCGTGATACGGGGTGGGCTTTGAGCCGTCGAACACGTAGTCGGTGCTGATGTGCACAAGGTGCGCACCCACGCGATCGCAGGCTTCGGCTACCCATCGCACGGCGAGGCCGTTAGCAGCGAACGCTCGGTCGGGTTCGCTCTCGCAAGCATCGACCGCAGTCCACGCGGCGCAGTGAATAACAGCATCGGGCCGTAGCGACGTGACTGCTGACATCACGGCGTCTCGGTCGACGACATCGAGCGCGCTGCGATCGAGACCAAACACGGTGTCTCCAAGCGCTTCGCACGCCAGCACCGTGTCTCGGCCAAGTTGTCCGCCGGCACCGGTAACCAGCACGCGCATTAGAACGCTGCCCGAGCCTTGAGTGGCTCCCACCAAGCGCGGTTGTTGCGATACCACTCGACTGTTTCGGCAAGGCCGTCGACAAGGTTGTGTTCGGTCTTCCAACCGAGCGCGGTGACTTTGTCGTGCGTGATCGAGTAGCGACGGTCGTGACCCAACCGATCGGCTACCGGCGTGATGAAGCTTTCATCGCGACCAGTGAGCTCGAGCAAGCGATAGGTGATCTCTTTGTTCGTCACTTCGTTGCCTGCACCGATGTTGTAAATCTCGCCGACGTTGCCCTTGCGCAGAACCAGTTCGGCCGCGGTGTTGTGGTCGTGCACATGGATCCAGTCGCGCACGTTTCCGCCGTCGCCGTAGAGGGGCACCTTGTGACCATCGAGCAAGTTGGTGGTGAACAACGGAATCAGTTTCTCGGGGAACTGATACGGACCGAAGTTGTTGCTGCATCGCGTGACCAACACCGGCAGACCGTGCGTGGTGTAGTAGCTCAGCGCGATGAGGTCGCTGCCAGCCTTAGCGGCCGAGTACGGCGAGCGCGGACCAAGAGCATCGGTCTCGCCGAAGCTGCCGTGCTCAATAGATCCGTAGACCTCGTCGGTGGAGATATGCAGAAATCGTTCTACCCCAACTTGGCGGGCGACATCGCACAACACGTTGGTGCCAAAACAGTTCGTGCGCACAAACGAATAGCCGTCGAGAATCGAGCGGTCGACATGGGTTTCGGCTGCGAAGTGCACCACCGCGTCGTGACCAGTCATCGCTGCCATCACATCGTCTTGGTCACAGATGTCGCCCTTGACGAACTGACACCGACGATCGTCGATGAGATCGCGGATGTTCTCGAGATTGCCGGCATAGGTGAGCGCGTCGTACACCGTGACCGTGTCGTCTGTGGTGGCCAACACGTGACGGACGTAGTTAGAACCAATGAACCCGGCGGCACCGGTAACGAACTGCCTCACGTGCGCATCTTCCAGTACGGGCGGCGGCCAACGGGAAGGTCGGCACGCAATGGGTTCGCTTCGTCGCGGGCAGAAAGAATGGGATCAGTAACGCCCCAATCGCCGGCGATTGCTGGGTCGTTCCACATCACACCGAGTTCGTCTTGCGGGTTGTAGTAACCGTCGACGAGGTACGTGATGACCATGTCGGTGAGCGCCGCGAAACCGTGGGCGACGCCGGGCGGAATGAAGATGCCAACATGGTTCTCGCCGCTGAGGTCGAGACACAGCGTGTTGCCATCGGTGGGTCCGCCCTCGCGAAGGTCGTGCAGCACAACGCGTGCTGTGCCGAACGGGACATACCAATAGTCGGCTTGGTGCAGGTGATAATGCAGTCCGACTACGGCGCCCTTTTGGCGGTTGGCGCGATTGCCTTGCAGCATCTCGCGACCGTTGGGGAACCATTCACGGCGATAGGTCTCAATGAACAGGCCGCGCTGATCACCATGAATGGTGGGCTCCACGATCCATGCTCCTGCGATCAATTCGCTTTCGTACACATTTGGCATCAGTAGCTCACTCCACGTCGATCTGGCAATGGTCGCCCACCATGAGCCGCAGTGCCCGGGGACGAAGTTGGGTTCGGTTCACAACAGCCTCTTTACCGATGAGGCTGTCTTC
>CANNMD010000015.1 GCA_947505655.1 Acidimicrobiaceae bacterium
CCACGTCGGGCGACAACGCTGGTGCACCCACCGGCCGATCAAGCCGCCACGACACCTTGACGCGATCGGTGACATCGCCCGTGTTGAACGCGTCGGTGCGAGCTCCGTAACAGTCGGGGATGAACGTCGTGATGGTGGCGCCGAGACGCACGAGGTTGAACGCTGCGTTCGAGGTGAGTAGCGGATCGAAGGTCCAACGCATTTCGGTGACCCCATGGGCCAGGCACTGGGACCGCTGCGCAAGCTTCAACGCGTAGCCAACACCACTGCCCCGCTCGGCCGCCAGAACGCCCACCTGATGCGAATGAAAGTGAACCCCGCCTGTCCACCCGAGTAACCCGATCGAAAACCCAACCGCTTCACCGGCTCGTCGCGCCAGTGCAATGCCCGACCCAGCCATTGCCATGCCGCGCAACAAGTTGCGCGGCGGCACGATCTCGGGCCCCCAGATCTGATGCATGAGTTCGCGAAGGTCTTGCAGATCGGCGACTGCATCGATGGTGTCGATCGCGACATCAGCCGCGGCGGCAGCCAAGGCAGCGCTGACCTCAGCGTCGTGCACGAGTGTGGAGGCGATCTCAGCCACTACAGCAGCGACCGAGCGTGGGCATTGAGCACCTCGGCCACGCAAGCCGTGAGCTTCTTTGCTGTAGGAACGTGAAGAAATTCGTCAGGGCCATGCGCGTTTGACTCTGGGCCCAGCACGCCAACGACCAGAAACTGCGCATCTGGAAAGCGCTGCACGAGCATGCCCATGAACGGAATAGTGCCGCCAACGCCACACGAAGCTGATGGATTACCAAAGTACGTAGCGCTCGCCTGGGAGACAGCGTCGGTGAGCCATGTGGCAAACGGCGGAGCGTTCCAGCCAGGCCCGCGAGCGCCGGGCTCGAAGTGAACCTGCGCCGCATACGGCGGATCAGTGGTGAGACGCTCGAGCATCTCGCCAACAACTGCCTGGACGTCGCTGGTGGGCGGAACTCGCAGCGACAGTTTCACGCGTAGGCGAGAGCGAAAGACGTTGCCACCATCGTCTACCGATGGAATGTGATCGATGCCAATGACTTCGAGCGCAGGACGCCACGTGCCCCGCAGCAATTGCTCGGCGGGATCGGGCGACATGGGTTGCAAACCCGGCACCGGATGAAACGATGACGCCAGCGACGGAAACACGCCAGCGGCAATCACGGCTTCGCGCACGCGCTCGTCGGGGATCTGCACGTTGGCCGACTCGATCAGAATTGCGCCACTCTCGGAGTCCTCGATGCGATCGAGAAGTTGACGAAGGATGCGCACCGCCGACGGCAGCACGCCGCTGGCTCGGCCACTGTGCGGAGAATCCTCGGCAACAACGATCTCAAGTACTCCGCCTGCGACCCCGCGCAAGCCCGTGGTGAGCCACACCCGATCGTAGGTTTCGCAAAATGAGTCGAGGCAAGCAACCAAATCAGGACGCCCGATACGCGACTCAAGATGGTCGAGATACGCACCGAGGTGAACGCTCGAACTCTCTTCGCTGGCTTCGATCAGCACCACAACACGACCGTGATCGCCACCGGCGCGATGCAGAGCCTCGAGCGCTAAGAACGCTGCAAAGAGGGCGTAGCCATCGTCGCCGCCACCGCGGCCGTACAGCCGCTCGCCGCGCAGCACCGGAGTCCACGGGCCCAACCCATCGGACCACGGCAACATCTCTGGCTGCTTATCCATGTGGCCATACAGAACCACTGTGGAGTCAGCCAACTCGCTTCGCGTTGCCGGCAACTCGGCCACAAGCACAGGGGTCAAGCCAGGCAACCGAACGAGCTCTACTGCGAGCCCAGGTAGGTCACGCTTCTGCGCCCACGCCAAGAACAACTCGGCCACGGCATCAAGATGTCCGGCTGCTTCCCAGTCGGGATCGAACATCGGTGAGCGAGCTGGAATCTCGATGTACTTCATGAGCACCGGAACAGCGTCGTCGTCCCAAGCCCGATTGATTTCTGTGATGTCGATGTTGTTCATGGCAGTCGCTCGTAGGTCATCAGTTCGATTCCGCCAACGTAGACCACGGCGCGCGTGACCTGACCGGCTTCGGTCTCGAAAGCAATCTCAGCTCCGGTTTCAGCGTCGAGGAATCTCGTTGTCGTCAGCGGGATCAACTGACGGCGACCATACGGAGATGGCGAGAACAGCTCGACACCTTCGTGCACTAATCGCAGCGGGCGATCGAACGGGCCGGAGTAGCGGCCTGCGTACTGCTCCAAAACCAAGGCTGGCACTTCAGCCGCGACAATCGCGGGTGGCACGAACTCTGGCCACTCATACGCCGTGGCAACACTGTTCAGAATCTCACCGAGCAATGTGTTGCCGCCATCACCGTTTGTCATCACAACAGCGGCTCTGCCACCCGAGACAAACGCTTCGAACTGGCTACAGAAGCCCACGTTTGTTCCGTTGTGCCGGAAGCGTTTCGTGGCTCCATCGGAGGCAATCTCGGGCCCCAACCCATGAGGTCCGGGGGCGATGGCGGTGATCATTAGGTCGGCCATTTCGCGCGAGATAATCGGTGACTCAAGCCCGCCGAGCGTTCGCTGTATCGCCGTCACAAAGCGAACAAGATCGAGCACGGTGGTCCAGAGGCCAGCGGCCGCCAACTCGGGATACACGTTCACTCCGTCGGCAAGCATCTGCCCAGAAATATCGTGACCACACGCTGCTCCGGCAGCGTCGAGATCGCCAAGTGGTTGCTGGAAACTGCTCGCCGACATACCCAGCGGCGCAAGCACGATGTCGCGCATCACATCGGCATACGCGCGTCCGGTGACATCTTCGACGAGCATCTGCACGATGGTGGTTCCGCCACCTGAATAACGAAAGTTGGTACCGGGTTTTGTGTCGATCAACACAGCCGTGGTGTTACACGGTGCTCGGCCACCAAGCACCTCGGCCAACGTAGGCAGCGTGGCTCCCGGTGCATAGCCGGGGAACCCGGGCGTCGTGGTGCCAGCCGTGTGGCTCAGCAACCTGCGCAAGGTCACAGGAGTCTCTGCACTGAACTCATTGTCAGGCACTCGCCAGCGTTTGAGATAGCTGTTCACATCGACGTCGAGATCGAGTGCTCCGCTCTCGACCAGTGCGAGCACGCCCACAGCATTCACGACCTTGCTGATAGACGCCGCCTGAAACAGCGTGCCGGGAACAACTGGCGAACGGCCCTGAGCACGAACGCCATATCCGCTCGCCCAATGCAGTTCGCCGTCTTCGACAACCGCCACGGCGACGCCTGGAACCCCATAACGCTGCATGCGGTCGACCATTGAGAAGCTTTCGGGTACCCGGCCGGCGACACGCACGGCACCAACAAGTGAGTTCTCTATCGCTGCCTGATATTCGTTGGCCGATGTCATATCGCGCCCCCTTCTCGATTGCCGCGCTGCTGCAAATGATCTCCGATGACCGTGAGCGCCAACACCGTCAAAAACATCGCTGCTGCCGGCACCGCAGCCGGATACACGCTGCGGTCCAGTTTGCTGACACCCGAGGCCATCATCGCTCCCCATGTTGGAGTGGGTGGCGCCACCGACAAGTTGAGATAGGCGAGGCCGCCCTCGGCAACCATCGCGCCAGCAATCGCCACAATCGCTAACGAGAGAATCGACGGCAACACGTTCGGAAGGATCTCGCGCCTGATCACCCGCGAGTTCTTCGAGCCGATCGCTCGTGCGGCCAAGACAAAGTCGTTCTTACCTACGTTCAGCGTGAGTCCGCGAACAATTCTCACTGTGGGTCCCAAGTAGATCAACGCGATGGCAAACACCACGGTGACCGGCCCGCGGCTATTTGTAAATGCAACGATCGACACGGCAAGCAGCAACGCCGGAAACGCCAGCAACACATCGACGAAGAACATGATGACCGTGTCGGCGCGGCGACGCGAATACCCAGCAAACAAACCGATGCAGCCACCCACAACGCACGACAGCAGCACCGCTGCAATACCCACGAGAATCGAGACCCGCGCTCCGTACACGCTTCGCGAGAACAGGTCCCGACCAAGTTGATCCGTACCCAACCAGTTGTGCCACGAAGGCCCGCTGAGTGGCTTACCGGCGTGGGTGTCCTTTGGGTCGGCAAACGGCAGAACATCGGCAAACAGCGCCACAAGCGACAACGCGATCAGCCAACCAATCGCTATGAAATTGGAGACCGGCAACCGGGCCTTGCCCAGCCCCTCATCGTCCGTGTGCGGAGCACCGAGATGAGCCACGCCCGCGTTGTTCGTAACCAGGCTCATATCCGCGTCCTCGGATCGAGAACGCCATACAAGATGTCGACCAAGAAGTTGATGATCACAAAGGCAACAGTGAACACAACGATGGCGCCCTGCAAGGAGAGAAAATCGCGGTGCGTGATTGCGTCGATTGTGTACCCGCCAAGCCCCGGCAAAGCAAAGATGCTCTCGACCATCACCGTGCCGCCAATCATTCGACCCATCGTCACACCAGCCACCGTGATCACGCCGACCGACGATGGACGCAACGCATGTCGACGAACGATGGCGACGGTGCCCAACCCTTTTGCCCGAGCGAACCAGATGTAATCCTGCTGAAAGGTGTTGATGAGTTCGCTGCGCAGCAGCCTCATGTAGATGGCTACCTCGGGCAATGCAAGCGCCAACGACGGCAACGTCAAGGTGCGAAAATGGTCAAAGACGTCCACGCTGATGCGCGTGAATCCGGTTGGCGAGAACCAATGCAACTTGGCCGAAAACACCGCCAGCATTCCGACCGCGAGCATGTACGCCGGAGCGGCGAGCATGCCTAGAGACAGCGCTGACGATGTCTGGTCAAGCCATTTACCTGGACGAAGTGCCGATGCAATCGCCATCGGTGTCGCAATCAGCAACGCAATGAGCTGCGAGAGCACCACGAGTTCGAGCGTGAGCCCGATGCGCTGCTGAATAGCTTCGGCAACCGGCTGCTTTGTTCGATACGACTTGCCAAGATCACCTTGCGTTGCGTGGCTCAGCCACGACACGTAACGAACAGGCAACGGGTCGTTGAGATGCAGTTCTTCGCGTGCCTTCTCACGATCTTGAGCACTTGCTTTGGCCCCAAGCACTGAATCGACCGTGTCGCCTGGCAACAGACTGATCATTGAAAACGACGCGGCAGTAACCGCGAGCAACACCAGCACTAGGCGCACTAGCCGGGCGAGAACCAGCCTCATGAACGTCGAGCGTAGTTGCAGCGACTATTGATCGAGCCACACATCTTTGAGATAGAAGCGCGCTGCCGTGAGCGGCCGACCGGGAGACCCATCTGGCAATGCGAATGCGTCGAGACCCATCACTTTGCCCTGACCCACCACGGTCCAACCGGTGAACTCAAGCCACAAGAACGGCACGTTGGCCGCAAGTTCTTTCTGCACGATGTCGTACTGCACCTTGCGGGCAGCCGGGTCGCTGAGGGCACGTCCCTGATCGAGCGCTGCATCGAGTGCTGGGCTTGAGAACTTGGTGAGGTCAAGGCCCGTACCCGAGTGGAAGTAGTTGTAATCGTTGTCGGGATCATCGCCGCCGATGCCACCCCAACCCGTTACGTCGTACTTGCCTCCCAATACTGCGCCAACGTTCTCGCCCTGCGCCCGCGACACGATGTCGGCAGTGATGCCAACATCGGCCCACATCGACTGGATCAGTTCTTGGAACGACACGATGAAGGGATCCTGGTTACCTGCGTACTCAAGCTTGATCGGGCCCTTCTCGGCCGTGTACTCGTCGATCAATTTCGTTGCGGCAGCAACGTCGAACTGGGGGTAGTCGGTCTTGGAGTACCAGAACGAATCCTTGGGGTACGGACCGGTAGCCACTTCTTTCACGCCGGTGCCTTCAAGGAAATCGACAATGCGGTTGAGGTCAAGCGCCATAGCCATCGCCTTGCGCACTCGAAGGTCGTCAAGTGGCGGCTTCGAGGTGTTCAGCAGGATCACATCGGGGTCGCTCGGCGGTGCCTTCACGACATGAGCCTTGCCCTGCGACTCAAGGTCGAGGTAGCTCTTCACCTCAGGAGAGTTCGCAGTGGCGATCACGTCGATGTCACCGCTGGCAAACGCAGCCTTACGGCTGTCTGAGTTGGTGATGGGGCGGAACTCAACCGAGTCGAGTAACGCTGGCGTCTGCCAATACTTGTCGTTGCGAACCACCGTGAGATGGTCGTCGGGGCTCCACTCTTTGAACACGAACGGACCCGTTCCAACAGGATTGCGGCTGCCATCGGGGCTCGCCAACATCTTCGGGGCAGCGATATAGCCAAGCTGACCGGCGAACCCACCAGTGAGTGCATTGGGGAACGCGCCCCATGGCTTCGACATCGTCATCTCAAGGGTGAGATCGTCGACGACCTTCATTGACAACAGCAGCGCAAGGGCACCCTTTTCGATGGGGCTCGCCAAGGCGGCATCAAAGTTCTGCTTCACGGCATCGGCAGTGAGCGGATCGCCGTCGTGAAAGGTCACGTTGGGACGCACCTTGATGGTCCACACAGTCGAATCGGCATTGGCTGTAATCGACTCAGCAAGGTACGGCTGGGCCACTCCTGCTGGGTCGTATGCGGCGAGGGTGTCGAAGACGGCACGAGCGACGTTGTGTCCACCATGACCCCATGCGTCGTTTTGGGGACTCCAACCTGTCGCTTCGGCGTCGACGCCAACCACGAGGTTGCCACCCGACTTGGGAGCGGCTACCTCGGTGGTGACTGCGGCCTCTGACGACGCGGTGGTGTCGGCAACCGCGGACGTGACGTCGCTCGGTGTTGGCGAACTGCTGCTGCACGCGGGCACAAGCGCCCCCACTACAGCAGCAACTGCGAAGAAGCGAACCCTTGATTTCGAAATGCGTGCGTTCACGAAGCCCTCCCAAAAGGTGTCTTGCGGCCCCCGACGAGCGTGGACGACAAGGCGGTCAAATACTCACGTATTCTTGCACACCGTACAAGGGAAACCAGAACACCTAGCGAGAAGGCCGAGCAGCAGCCAGTTCGGTCACGCCATGCATGAGCGCGTCGGGGCGATAACTCGCCTGATTGATGGTGCCAGTAATCACCAGACCGCTCATGGGCTCAATATGCATCAGCACGCCCCAGTGCCCGCGATGGCCGCGCAACTCAAGACCGTTGCTCTGGCGCGCGTCGACACCGAGGCCGTAGCCCACATAGCCCACCGTGTGACGCGCCGGATCGAGCGCCCGAAAGTCGTAAGAAAACATCTCGGCAAGCGCAATGCGATTCACCACCTCGCCACGCACTAACGCCGTCACAAAGGTGGCGAGATCGGCGGCCGTAGACACCAACCCGCCGCCAGCCCAGTCAGCAGAACCGTGAATGGCCATGACATCGAGGTCGCCTTCGTATGCATGGGTGAGCTGTGGTCCTCGATGCGCTTCGTATCCCTCGAGATAGGTCTCGCTGAGGCCAAGAGGTGCCAAAATTCGGCGCCGGTATGACTCATGCAACGCACATTGGTCGAGTTGCTCGATGATCAAACCGAGCAGCACATAGCCCGTGTCCGAATAGGCATAGCCATAACCCTGGTCTGGTGCGAACAACGGCGAACCAGCAGTAACCGCGAGCTCGACAAGCTCTCGCGGAGTCCATACTTTGCTTGGGTTGGCGCCGAGCACGCTGAAGAACTCGGGAGCGCTCGCGTAGTCGAAGAGGCCGCTCGAATGGCAGAGCAACTGACGCACGGTGATCTCTCGGCCGTACGAGCGACCCTCGAACACATGCACCCGATCGACGAGGTCGCCCATTGATGGATCGAGAAGCGACACCATCTGGTCGTCCAATTGCAACCGGTGCTCATCGACCAGCTGCATCAGCACCGCTGCCGTGAAGGTCTTCGTAATGCTGGCGATGCGAAACGAGTCGGTTGGTAACACCGCTGTCGCGTCATTGCGGCTGACCGAGCCAGCCGAGCCTTGCCAGACGAAGTGTTCGCTCGGGTGCTCGACACGCAGGATGCAGCTAGGTGAGGTACCGGCCACCTCGGCATCGACGAGTTCTTGTAACCGTTGCTCGTTCATCTGTTCTCCGATGTCGGGTGATCGCGCAGCAACCGCAGAAACGAAATAGCTGACTCGCGATCAGAGGTAGAACCCAACGCAGCCATCGTGGCGAGGCGCGCCTTCTGTGGACTCAGGCCGCCGGCCCCGATGGCGCCCATGAGCGCAAGCCCATCGTCATCGAACGTTGCGGTATACGGCCGAGATGCCAACACCACGAGCACACCCGCTTGTGATGCACGATGGATCGGATCCCACAACGCCATTGGCACATTGAGGTCGCCGAAGACCTCGAGCACGATGCCGCGTGCGCCGGTGACCGCCAGATCGAACAACTCTGGAGCCATGCCGGGGTACGCCGTGAGAAGCACGACCGCCGGTTCGAGAGCCGTGGTGTCAACAGCGCTTCGCTGGGACGGCGACACGAACCGTGGCAACTCTTCGACGAAACTTCCTACAGTTGAGAACGGTGCCGACGTAAACGCATTCACGGTTGTGGCATCGATCTTGGTGATACGCCGCGCCGAGTGAATCTCGCCATTGAGGCACACCATCACACCGCGATCGCGAGCGTCAGGCGACGCTGCGAGCGCAACGGACTGAACGATGTTGAGTGGACCGTCTGGCTCGTTGTGCGAATGAACTCGCATAGAGCCCGTAAACACAACAGGAACCGAGGTGCGCGATCCGAGCAACAGGTCTGCGACAAACGCGGTGAGTTCCAGCGTGTCGGTTCCGTGCAGCACCACAACACCCAGTGCGCCTTGATCGATAGCTGCTTGCACCTGGGCGACGACCATCACCATGTCGTCGACCGAAAGGTTCGAACTTGAACCCGAAGCAACATCGGTGACTCTCACCGCAACCGGAAGCTCCGTGAGTTCGCCGATCAGTTCGGCGCCCGTGAGACCGGTCCAGTCGGTGCCGTCGAAATGCGACGAAATGGTGCCGCCGGTGGCGACAACATGCACAGTGCCTTCGATCATTGCGGTGCTCCATTCGGTGGTGAGGACGGCTCAGGCATCAGCACTACCTCGCTTCGGTTCATCATCGCTCGGTCAGAAACATCGTCGAGCGGAAAGACCGGCCGGGGCAGATATTGCCACCGTACCGACGCGAGATCGGGGGTGGCTACGCCAGGCGCCTCAACTTCAATGATCTGCGCTGGGTGAAACATCGCGTCGAAGCCGGCGCGGAAATGGCCACGCGACTTCACGACCACCACTCGCGCCAACTCTGGGGCCATGCCCACATGACGCATCGTGTCGGGATCGGCGCACTGCAGTGCTTTGCTCGCCACCGCCACTGTGATGCCGCCAATCTGCAGAGCGCACGCCCGGCCTGGCGACCGCACCGCTCCTTCGTACACCCCATGTGTCGGAACGAAATCGTTATCGACCAATGCCAGCACGATCGCAGGGGCAGCGAACGGCAACGCGAGCACATCGGCCGAGCCACGATTGAAGGTGGCTTCGAATTCGCCACCGACGCCGACCTGCCAAGCTTCGTCGACGAGCGCAGCATCGCAGTGCAGCGCCATACACACGTCACCAACGCCCGCTTCGTAGAGCGCGCGAAGCACAAACGTGGTGTTGCCTGGCGCGCCACCACCCGGGTTGTCTGCCACATCGGCCAACAACACCGCGGGCTCCGAAGAGTTCGATGTACGCGCCGCGGCCACTACTGCATCGGCCAAAGCCGTGGCATGCAGCCGATACCGACCGCGCAGCGACCACGCTCGGTCGGCCAACGACCGTGCCAAGGCAGCGGCTTCGCTGCGACCATCATCGGCGGCGGTGACCACAACCGACAGACCACAGTCGGGCGAGTCACCCAGAGCGAAGCCACCAAAAACGGACACATTCATAATCGGCTCGACACAGTGCTGTTGGCCCAGCTCGACAACCTCGCCAAGTGGTTCGCCGGCCGTAGTGAGCTGCGCGATCTGGGGCAGCACCAACGGCAGTTTGCTGAAGGCCCTCACCGTACGAACGCCGCTGAGCAGGCGATGCAATAGGAGCGCAGCCTCGCGTAACCGGTCGTGGATATCGACGTGGGGGTTCGTGCGATAACCAACAATGCCATCACATACACCAACCATTGCAGCAGAGACATTGGCGTGCAGATCGAGTACCGCCACGATCGGCACGTTGAGGCCGACGATGGTACGCACGAGCGAGAGGTACTCGCCATCGGGATCAGAGGCTGAGGTAGTAGTGCCGGCGCCGTGGCCAAGTACGCCGATGCCATCGAGGGGCCCAGCGGCTCTCAACTCACTTGAGAGGGTCGCCATGAGCTCTCTGAAATCGGAGTCGAGCAGCGGCCCGCCGGCTCTGAACTCGAGCGTGGGCAAGGCAACAAGTTCGAATGGCATCAGCGTCGCAAGCGTCTCGATAAAGGGTCCCGCCTCCCAGCTTGCGGCCAAGCCGCCGGGCCGGGACCGCACATCGAGTCCGTCGCTCAATCGAAGGGGAGCAGCCAAGCTGTTTGCTTCGTGCGAGTAACCGAGCACACCGATGCGTGCAGTCATCTGGGAGCCAACAACTGATCCAGCCGGCCGGCCGCAAATTGGGGCAGGCCAGGCATCGTCCGCATCCGAGTGAGTTCGGATCGCATCAGCGTTTGACGAGCCTCGTCGAATCGTTGAAATTGCAAGAGGTCGCCCACGAGGCGCAGCACCAGAGCCGGGTTTACCTGAAACAGTTCGGCGGTCTCGTCGACAAATGCCGCGTAGCCCTGACCAGACTGGTGGTGGAACTGACTGCGGTTTCTGGTGCAGAAGGGGAACCACACCGCCATTACCCGTGCTCGGTCGGCACGCACGTAGAGGTCACTGTCGACGATCGCCCGAATGCGTTGAATCGTGCTCGCGCTTCGCGAACCCGACTGGGCGCGAATCCAACGCTCGAGTAACCGAGGTGAACCACTCCAACGTTCGCGAGTACGGGCCAATGCTTCGTCGACGATCGCACCATCGTGATGCGCGAGCTGAACAAGAGCCCGAACTGCGGTGGTGTTGTTCGACGAATCGATGCGCCGCACGGCCCGATCGATATCGGCCGTATCACCGGCTTCGAGTAACAGCCCTAAACACACATCGGTCAGTGAACGTTTGGCAATGTCGTGTGCTTGCCAACTCTGCGCAATGTCGTCGCCATTGCGTTCGAAGGCTTCGCGCAGTTGCGGGGTAATCGCCTCAGCAAGCCGTCGCCGGAAACTCATCAGACCGTTGTGGACTCCATCGACATCAATCAGCCAATCGCGATCACCGAGGGCGTATTCATCGGGCGATGCAAGCAGATGCGCAACGATCGCAGGATCCTCTGCGGGATTCATTAACACGGCACCTAGCGACGCAGCTAACAACTCGACAACCGCGCCGCTCGTCGCGGCATCGTCGCGACGGATCGCATCGATGCCGCGGATCATGAGCTGCTCCGATGCCAGCCACCTCGCCACCGCATCGGATTCGCTCTGAACAATGACCGCAAGTTGCTCACTGCTGTGGTCGGTGCTGAGATCGATCGGCGCTGTGTAGCCGCGCAAGAGCGACGGGATTGCAGCGGGCCCTGCTCGAAAGCTAAAGCGCTGAGACCGCTCTGTGAGCAAGAGTTGGTGCACATGGCTGCTGAGCGCTGCGCCAACCGCGGCAACCTCGATGGCAGCTCCGTCGGCTGCGAAGAATGCAACATCGATGGGAATGAACACCGCCGGGTCATCGCCGAGCGAGTCGGTTCGCTTGAGGCTCACGGTCAGCAGGCCGTCTGAATCGGAGGCGATGGTGGCAGCGATAACGGGGCGCCCGACAAGTGAAAACCATCGAGCAACGCCATCGATGGCTTCAGCCTGATGCGGAGCAGCAGTGCGAAGTTCGTTGACGAAATCGAGGACTCCCGCACTACCCAGATCGAAGCGCTCGATGAACGCCACAAACGCTTCGCGCCACGCTGCGCTGCCCACAACGCTGCGCAACATGCGGAAGATTTCTGCGCCTTTGAAGTAGGTGGTTCGGGTGTACAGCTGCGCCGGATCGGTGACGCCCGGCTGCAGCACCGCAGCGCCCACGGTGATCTCCTCGGGGAACTGCAAACGGCGCAGGTCGATCACAAACTGAATTCGACCTGAGGCGCCATAGCGCTGTTCACGGAAGTCGTGTTGCCCAAGAACTGTGAGCCCTTCTTTGAGGGCTAGCTGCTGCCAATCGGCAACCGTGACTCGGTTGCCGCGAACCTGATGTAGGTACTCGTGCGACACGTTGGCAAAGATGGGCACAAGATCGTCGTCGGTATACCCAGCGGGATCGGTGAGCAACGTAGTGGGCTCAAAGAACATCAGGCCGTGATATTCGGTGGCGTCTGGGTAACCCGGGATAGCGACGAAGCGCAGCGTGTCGAGGTCGTGAGGAACTCCGCCTTGGGCTTCATCCCAGGCCATCACCTCGGGCATCAGCTCAAGCGCATATGCGGCACCACCAATCAGTTCTGGAGCCGCGACAACCTCGAGATTGATACGACGGCCGTCGCTTGTCGTGTGCGAGGAGCTTTGGTGGTCAAGCTTTCCGGCAACGAGGGCAAACAGGTAGGTGGGTTTGGGGATCGGATCACTAAACGAAGCCCAATGCCGCCCATCGTCGAGCGTTCCCTCGCTGACGCGATCGCCGTTGCACAGCAGCACCGGATACTGAATCGGGTCGGCAACAAGGGTGACCCGATATGTCGATCTCACGTTGGGCCGATCGAGGCAATACGTGAAGCGCCGCATCCCGTGGGGCTCGCAGTTGGTGCTCAACATGCCTGGGCGCGCGGTGAGCCCTGGCTGCGTTGGCCCACCTGCCGCAACCGCCACGATGCAGGTCACGTCGGCGGTACTGAGACCATCCAATGAAAGCTGCAGCGATGCAGCGCTCTGTACGTACTCGCTCTCACCGAGGACACGACCGTTGATCTTGACGAGCAACAACTCGAAGCCCTTTCCGTCGAGCACCAATGGGGCGTCGAGCGGCGCCAGCTCATTTCGCCGGACGGCCAACGTAGAGGTAACCACCGTGCGCTGCGCATCAAGTTCGATACGCAGCGTTGTGTGATCGACACACCAGTCGCCAACGAAATCGTGTGGCATGAGTTAGCTGCGACGAAGAAAGTCGGCAACGACTTCGAGCGTGAAGTCGATCTCTTCGATGGTGTTGTAGTGCGTTGGTCCGAAGCGAACAACGCCGCCCTTGTCGGCGAGCCCGAGCCACTCGACCACGTCGAGGGCATACGAATGACCGTCCCACACAAAGATTCCCTTGTCGTCGAGCGCGGTCGCCATGTCGGCTGGCCGCATACCCGGCTTCGAGATCGAGACAGTCGGCACCCGCTTGGCGAACTGAGCGGGGTCGGTGATGCCGTGCACGATGACATCGTCGAATCCGACGAGGCCTTCGATGAGGCGGGTCGACAAGGTCTCTTCGTACGAAGCCATCGCGCGCAGGCCGGCATGAACATTGCTGGTTCGCTCGGTGTGGCTTCGATTGGCGATCTTGAACTCTGTGCCCATTGTCTGCCCAACCCACTCGAGATAGTCGACCGCACCGAGCGTGCCGGCCTGGCCCTCGAGCGACTGGGTGCCCGTCTCGAATCGCCCGGGTAAGTCGTTGCTCGACACGCGCAGCTTGTACGGGTGAAGTTTTTCGAGCAGCTCTTCGCGTGCCCAGAGCACACCTTGGTGCGGGCCATAGAACTTGTACGCCGACGAAACCAAGAAGTCGCATCCGAGCTCTTGCACATCGATGGGGCCGTGCGGCGCGTACTGCACAGCATCGATATAGGTGAGGCCGCCGGCAGCCCGAATGCGGCTGCAGATTCCCTTCACATCGTTGATGGTGCCGAGCAGATTGCTGGCGTAGTTGATGGCTGCGAAACGAGTGCGGTCGGTAATGAGCTCATCGAGTTGCTCGACGTTGAGCTGATAGTTCGCGCGGTCGAAGTCGAGCCGCTTCAGCACCAAGCCGCGCTCTTCGGCCAAGATGCGCCACGGCGACGCGTTGGCGTCGTGCTCCATGCGAGTGACGATGATTTCGTCACCCTCGTTGAACAGATGCGCAATCGCACGCGTGATCACAAAAGCAAGTGATGTCGAGTTTGGACCAAACACGATTTCGCGCGCCGAGTTGGCGTTATAGAAGTCGGCCATCGCTGCGTGAGCCGAATCGACCAGCGCCGTTGCCTCACGAGTAGTTGTGAAGTTGCCGCCCATGTTTGCGTTGCAATGCACCAGCGCATGCAGCATTCGATCAATGACCTGTCTCGGCACTTGAGTGCCTGCGGGGTTGTCGAGATACGTGCGGCGACGACCGTGATCGTGCACATCGAGGGCCGGAAACAGTGGACGGATGTGGTCGAGATTCAAACTCAAGACGAGCTCCCAGAATTGAAGGTTGTGGCAATTTCGCGCATGCCATCTCGCGCTCGGTCAACCATGAAATCGATGTCGGCCTCGGTCATCGCGGTCGACAAGATGAGCATGCCATGAGGGATGATCTGAACGCCATGATTCAGGAGATAGCGATGCAGCATGTAGACCATCTCGGCCTCGCGTCGGCGCAACGGCAACTCGCGATAATTCGAGAATGGCTCGTTGCTGAAGATAAGCGAAACCATCGATGCGCAGCCGTACACCTTGCCCGGTAATCCAGCATCAGCAATCGCATCACGTAGCCCCGATCGTGCGCGCTCGCCGAGCGCATCGAGGCGCGCATAGGCGTCGGGTGTCATCTGAACCATGCTGGCCAAGCCAGCCGCCATGGTCATTGGGTTGGCGTTATATGTTCCGCCATGTTCGACCCTCAACGGCTTGATGGTTTGATCAAAGACCGACATGATCTCGGCAGACCCACCGGTTGCCCCAACGGGCAATCCCCCACCGATCACCTTGCCGAGCGCTGTGAGGTCGGGGGTAATGCCGTAACGGCCCTGCACGCCGCGGTACCCAGTACGAAACGAAAACACCTCGTCGAAAATGAGCACAATGCCGAGTTCGAGGGTGACCTCGCGGATCATTTGCAGATACTCGGGCGTGGCCTCGACGAAGCCCATTCTCGAAACCACCGGGTCGATGACGACCGCTGCGAGGTCAGCCGAATGGCTCACGATCAACTCACGGGTGGCATCGACGTCGTTGAACGGCAGCACGATGGTGTCTCGTAGCACGCTCTCGGTGAGCCCCTCAGTGGCGGCCACACTGGCCGGCGCGGTTGGGCTACCGAACGACTTTGGCGATGGCGCCACGCTCACCTCAATCGAGTCGGCATTGCCGTGGTAGGCACCCTCGACCTTGGCGATCTTGGCCCGGCCCGTGAACGCGCGCGCTGCGCGTAACGCCATCAGCACACCTTCTGAACCAGAGTTCGAGAATCGAATCTGCTCGATCCCAGGAACCCGATCACACAGCAGTTCGGCGAGCTCAATCTCGACTTCGGTTGGCATACCTACTGCAAGGAGTTTTTGCGATTGCTCTGCCAACGCAGCAAGCACCGCCGGATTGCCGTGTCCGTGGATGAGAGACGACCAGTTGTTCACGAAGTCAATGCGTTCGGTGCCATCGACATCGATCACTCGGCAGCCGCTGCCACTCGCGGCATAGAGCGGATACGGCTCGAACATCACGCCGACACGGCTGTTGCCGCCCGGCATGACCAAGCGGCCACGCTCGTACAGTTTCGCTGACCTTGAATTCAGATCTGGGTACACAACATCTCCCAACGTTGTCTCGTTTCTATCCCACTCGTCACGACTGAACGAGCCGCTGACGTAGAACTTTCTTGTCGACTTTTTCTAAGGTGACCCTCGGAAAATCATCAACGATGATCACCTCAACGGGCACTTTGAAGTCAGCCAAATTGGCACGGCAGGCATCAATCACGCGTGCGGGTAGGTCGGCATCCGAGGTGAACGCGATGACAAAGGCCACCGGCACTTCGTCGAGCATCTTGTGCGGCTTGCCCACAACGGCTACCTCGCGCACACCCGCCACAGCGCCAATAATTCGCTCGACCTCGGCGGCCGACACATTCTCGGCGCCCACTCGCAACATGTCCTTGCCGCGGTTGTCGAACCGAATGTGCCCGTCCTCGAACGGCGTCACGAGATCACCGGTGTCAAACCAGCCATCGGCATCGAACGCTGCGTCGGTGGCCTCAGGGTTGTGGAGATATTCAAGGAAGAGCGACACCCCCGGTACTCCTCTGATCTTCAACCAGCCGCTTTCGCCGTAGTCAGCCTCAGTGCCATCGTCGCGCAAAACACAGATCTCGTATCCGGCCACCGGCACACCCATTGCCATCGGGCGATTCGGTAGGCGATGCTCAGCCATGATGCACAGCGTGATGGTCTCGGTCATTCCAAACCAGCCAAGGGTGCTCAGGTTCCAAAGCTTCTTCACGATGCCAACGTCGGATGCCCCTAAGCCCCAATAACGCAGTTTGTGGTTCGCCGGCATCGGCTGCTCAGCAAGCGCCCAGATCATGAATGGAATTGACGATGTCCAAGTGCAGCCGTGCTGAATGACCGCGTCCCAATATCGCGTCGCGGAGAAACGGGGATGCAGCACGATGGTTCCACCCGACCACAGCGTGCTGAGCATTGAGTACGACAACGCGTTGGTGTGATAGAGCGGCAAGAAGATCAGGGTCACGTCGTCGGGGCCGAGGTCTAACAGCGAGGCACCGGTCTTTGCCCCCCACAACGCGTTTGCATGCGTCCACACAACGCCCTTGGGACGCGCCGTAGTGCCCGACGTGAATTGAATGCTGTTTGGCGCGAGCGAGTCTGACCTGACCGCCACCATCGGTGACTCGGGTAGTGCAACGTGCTCGAACGGAACCACGTGATCGGGCAACAGCACCGTTGCAACAGCTCCAAGGTCGGTGCTCGTGCACGCCACAAAGCGAACACACGCCGACGAAGCCGCGCCAGCGAGCACTGCATCAAGCAGCGCCGGTTGGGTGATCACTGCGGTGGCTCTGCTGTGCTCGATGAAGTAAGCGAGCTCGCTCGCCGTAGAGCGCGTGTTCGTCGTGACAGCAACGGCGCCCATCCACGAGCACGCAAACCACGACACCAGGAATTCCGGACAGTTGCCCATGTGGATGATCACCGGGTCGCCCAACTTCACCCCACGGGCAACCAGTCCTGCAGCAGCTCGAGCCACCGCATCAGCGAACTCGGCATAGCTCCACGTGAGCCCATCGCCCTCGAACGGCGCCCACACCAAGAACGGATGGTCCGACCTCAGCTGCGCCTGAGTCTCCAGCAGCCACGGCACGTCGCGACCCGTAAACGGATGCGTGGCCGTCGACTTGATGCTGGTGGACGCTGACATGAATCTCCTCGGAATGGGTCGCAGCATCCTTGTACACCGTACAAGGATGCGCAAGAGTTATCTTATGCAGCGGTCAACGCTCAACGCGCGAACTCATGTGCAGACTCATAGCGAAAGGCCGTGGCGGTGGACAACAAAGCCAAGAAGAAATCGAATCAAGGCAACTTGCCAACCGTTCCGTTGACCAAGACCGCCATCGTCACCGCCGCCAGCCGTTTGATCGACCAGGGCGGCGCCAAAGAGTTCAGCATGCGCTCGTTAGCGACAGCGATGGGTGTCTACCCGGCAGCGCTGTATTGGCACGTTGGCGACCGGAGCCAACTTCTGGCCGCAGTGGGCAGCCGATGGATGCGCGGCGTCGTGCCGCCAGCAATGCCCGACGATTGGGAAACGTGGACACGCGAGCTCAGCCGACGGTACCGGGCGGCGTGTCATCGGCATCCGAACATTGCCCGGCTCATCGGCAGCGAGATCCTTAACGAGCAAGGCGGCTTGGCAATTGCTGAGGCGATCATCGCCCATCTGGTGGCAGCCGGCGTTCCCGAGAGCGAAATCGTTGACTCCTACAACTCGCTCACGGGTTCTGTAGTGGGCTTCGTCAGCCTTGAGCTCGCCCAACTCGCCGAGAAGGACAACCCCGATTGGGCGGCCCACACGGCCGCCCAACTCGCCGGGCTCGACCCTCGCCGCTACCCCAATTTGGTTCGTTACATGGATCGATTGGCCGATCGCGCCTTTTCGTTGCGCTGGACCACCGGGGCCGACAAGCCCTTTGACGAGTCGTATGAATACCTCATCGATCGGCTGATCGACGGCATCAAATCGCGCATAATTCGCATACCCAAGCAATAGGCCACCATCTTTTGCGCCAGAATGTGGCACAAAAGACCAGTTCAGGGCCACTATTCGGACTAGTACGGTCTCTCCAGCGTACATCCCCATTCGTAGCCCTCTGAGCAGGCGCTTCGCGGCTGCCGACCCGTCGACGGCGACGGGATTCGTAGCGCACTTGTACCCAGTGCATACCCCTTGAGCGACCTTTGACCAGCGACATCAGGGTCATTCAGCGCCAGTGGCTGCTCCCTTTTGTTCAGCGGCTAACGGATCATTGCCTTTAGAGAACTGTCAGTAGTTAATGGTTCTATAGCCACTTGCCGGGAGAAAAAGTGGATGTAGACGAGGAAATCATGGATTATCTGAGAAATATCGAGCAATACCCGATCGACTACGGAAGCGCCGCCGAAAGCGCACAAGTAGCCAAAGGTCGTACGACCAAAGTCCTTGACGGATTCCGCGAATTGCCGTTCGTGTCCACGATGGTGCTCGTTGCGGTGATGATTATCGCGATGGTGGTGAAATAACCCCAGACGCGGCAACGGCCCCCGAAGGGGCCGCTGATCACATTTGCGCTCAAAGAGCTTGGCGCACTGGCAGGGACTCGAACCCCGAACCTTCTGATCCGTAGTCAGATGCTCTATCCATTGAGCTACCAGTGCAGATAACAGCAGGGAGTCTAGGCGGCCGACACCCGAAACGAAAACGCTCGAAGGCGTGTCGTTGTCACGACCACGGCCCCCAGCCGTTGCGCAAGTACATGCGGTAGGCCGCGGTTGCGTTGATGATTGGGTCATACAGCATGGTCACCGACGTGATTGCGATGCTGTTTAAGAAACGCTGGTTGGCATTCCAATGAATCTGGAACAGTCCAACGCAGCATGAATTGTGCGACGTGGGGTGCAGATTGCTTTCACGTTTCGCAATAACGAGTGCTTGGTTCTCGAGATCATCGGGCCAGACATCGCGAATGATCTGCTCAACCTCACCGGCCGAATAGCTTCGTCCTGCGGGAGCATCGGGCACCGTTGGCTGGCTCGGCCTTGGCTTGGCCGATGTTGTGGGGGGACTCGCAGCAGCCTTCGCCGGCTTCGCTGTCTTTGCGACCGCTGGCTTGGGCTTGGCCACCACAACCTTTGGCAACGTGGCGTTGGCCGGCAAGCACACCGTTTGCTTTGGCAGCAACAGTGTCGAGGTTCTCGAGTTGCTTGCAGCCAACAACTCTTTCAATGACACGCCCACCTTCTTGGCGATGAGAATCCACGAGTCGCCGCCGACCACTGTGTAACGGGTCTTGCACTCGGCCTTGCGTTTGGCTATCGCCTTGGGCTTTGGCTGGGTCGTGGCGGGAGCGGGTGCGGTGATTGGCTCAACCGTGGTGGTTGGCTCAAGAGTGGTGCTTGGCTCAACAGACACCGGCGCTGCTGCCACCGTCGCAATGACGAGGGCGAGGGTCTCGGGTGGCGCCGCAGCGATTTGTTCCTGCGCTGCAGCAGCAGGAACCTGGCCGAGGGATTCATTCTTCGAGACGGCAAACGCCACTGGAACAGCAATCGCCCCAACGAGACCGATGATCCCAAGCCGCGACCAAAACAGCCCAAGCGATGGGCGGGTTCGGCGGGGAGATGATGCGTAGGTGCGATCGTCGTCCCAAAATCCGTGATCGTTGTGTTGAGTCACTGCGTGCCCTTTCTCGTCCGCTTCAAGGCCCCATTGGCCTGTCGGTGAACGATTGAAGGGCGCTGCAAAACGTCGCCCCCGCGACATGTCGCTTGGCTGAATGTCGAAATGTCTATCCCTGTCGTCATCAAATTGCAACATTTGGTGGCGCCGCCTCAGCCCCCAACAATCGCCTGGATCTCGTTGACCGTGATCGGCTGGTTGGCCGACGTGGTGTATTCACCGAGTGATCCGCCTGCCCCAACATTCGAGGTCCACCGCACCGACCACACGATCGACAACGTTGCATCGAACACATCGGACGCCGTGATCTCCGACGAGTGTTGATACGTATACATGCACGACGACGCCAGTTCATCGCCGTACTGAGGCAACCACTCGCGACCCGGGCCTTGGCACGACATGGGCGACGCACCGGGCTCGCCCGACACGAACACCAGGCGAACGGGGGTGGCCGTCGTGGTTGCCCACGCAATACCCGTGGTGGTCGGCACCCAGGCTGTAACTGACACAGGTTGGTAGTGAGCGGGGTTGGTCCACAGCCACACACCGACGTGCACCACCACCCGGTCGGCGGGTGGAGCCGAGCCCACTCGCGGAGTCGGGAGTCGTTGCTGTACGGCGTCGGCGGCATTCGTGCCCAGACGCGCCGCCGGAATCTGCGGCACCCAATAGGCCAGGCCCGAGGTGGGACACGAGCGATAGAACATGATGTACTTGATGCCGTTGACCATCTTCTCGGTCACCATCAACGACTCGAACGTCTGAAGCTCGCCAGCGGGCCACCAGGTGCAACCTTTGGTATCGGTCTTGCCCTTTGCCGCGGGCGGCGAACCAAACTGAACGCCTGCCGCGATGGTGCCACCGGTCTGGCCGCCCGATCCATTGCCCGAGCCCATCGTGCCGGCCGCCAAAGCCGGCGACGGAAGTGCAGTCGCAACCGTGAACGCGATGCCCACTAGAAACCGCACAGGTCACCTCCAGTCAAGGTCTGCAACTGTTCGCCGCTGATGATGCGCCACGACCCATCGACCAGCTCAAGCAGCCAGCGCACGCGATCAGACCGTTGCGAATCGTCGAAGACAACGTCGTCGAACGCTCCTGATGCCCGCCCAACATCGACGATGACCTCGGTGTCGAAGACACAGCTCACCACCGCCGCATCGCTGCCGAACACGCTCACCGACTCGACTCGAATGAACACGTCGCCTCGCCCAGCAGCCGCACGCAGGTTGTTGTCGGTGTACATCGTCATCGTCTCGCGAGTGACGAGATCCATCTGAGAACCCTGCACCGACACCGCCGCAAAGTCGCAGGCCGACGGCTTGTAGTCGCACTTCTCGCGGGCAGCCATTGCGACGAGGAAGTCGGAACGAGCGTGATCCTCGCCAGACAGCACCGGGGTACCACTTGTTGTCGGCGGGGCACTGACGATGGGCGGCAGCGAGTTGGTCGTATCGACCGACTTCGATTGGGGTGACACACCGAGATCTGGCAACGAGTGGCTGTCGCGTCCACACGAGACCAGCAGCCCGCCACAGACAAACATGGCACAGCAAAACACGGGGATCACAGAGCGTGCCGCACGCAGCATTACGAACCTCCAACCGTCGTCACTCAGGGTATTGAGTGTTTCGGTTGCGAGTCGGCGGAAAAGCCAACGTGACGAACTCGGCGAACGGGGGTGACAAACGCCCCTACGCAGCGAAATGGCGGAGAGGGTGGGATTTGAACCCACGGATGGCCGAAACCATCAACACCTTAGCAGGGTGCCCCATTCGGCCGCTCTGGCACCTCTCCGCCCGCAATACTAACGGGACGAAACGCCGACCCGCATCTGCAATGTGCAGCCAATATCGAGTTGATCGTTGCAAAGCAGTGACGACCAGCGCTGCTGGATAGCTCGATCGTTCGCGTTCAACCGATTTGTACTCACCGGACAATGAGCAGCGACGCTAGCCTGTCGGGCGGAACGATGGCAGAGTGGCCAAATGCATCCGCCTTGAAAGCGGAAGCCTCGCAAGGGGCCGGGGGTTCAAATCCCTCTCGTTCCGCCAGAGACATCACCAGGGGTACCAAAGGAATCCGGGGGGATTTGTGCGGATTCTGTTTGTCGACATCGACACGCTGAGGCCAGATCACCTTGGCTGCTACGGCTACCACCGAAACACCTCGCCCAACATCGACTCGGTCGCGGCCAGGGGCGTTCGATTGAACAACGTGTACGCGTCTGATGTGCCGTGCCTGCCCAGTCGCACCGCGCTCACCACCGGAATGTTCGGAATCCGAAACGGCGTGGCCAATCACGGGGGAGCCGCCGCCGACCTCGCCTCAGCAGGTGCCAAGCGCGGCTTCTTCTCGCAGATCGCTACCGGCTCGTTGCCGTCCACGCTGATGCGCGCGGGCTATCACACGGCATCAATCTCGAGCTTTCCGCTGCGACATGGCGCATGGTGGTGGACCGCAGGCTTCATGGAGACCATGAACCTGATGCGTGGCTTCGGCGCCGAACGCGCCGACCAGGTGTTGCCGGGCGCGCTCGATTGGCTCGATCGCCGAGGCAGCGACGACTCATGGTTCTTGCACGTGCACCTCTGGGATCCGCACACCCCATACAACACACCCGACGAATACGGCAATCCGTTCGAGTCAGAGCCGGCGCCGGCATGGCACACCGAAGACGTTCGTGCACGAAACTGGCTGCTGCCCGGGCCGCACTCGGCGCAAGAACCGTGGGGTTTCAAACCCGACGAATGGGGACCCCCGCCCCCGCGTCATCCGTGGAACCTCAGCAACTCGCATGAGGTGAAGCAGATGTTCGACGGATACGACGTAGGCATTCGCTACGCCGACGATGCAGTAGGGCGCCTGCTCGCGAAACTCGACGATCTCGGAGTGCTCGACGACACGGCAATCCTGATCAGCAGCGATCACGGCGAGGCGTTCGGTGAGTTGGGTGTCTACGCCGATCACATGGCCGCCGACGAAGCAACCGCACACATACCGGCGGTGTTGGCGTGGCCGGGCGTTCCTGCCAGCGTGCAGAACGGACTCGCCTACCACCTCGACATCGCGGCCACCATCACCGATCTCGCCGGTGCACGCGTGCCGCCGCATTGGGATGGCGTGTCGCTGCGATCAGACATCGAGTCGGGGACAAACAGCCCGGGGCGCGAACATCTGATTTTGAGCCAAGGTGCGTGGACATGTCAGCGCGGCGTTCGCACTGGCGACCACCTGTACCTGCGCACCTTGCACGACGGGTATCACGCCGCATGGGACCCCGAGATGTTGTTCGATGTCGCTGCGGACCCGCACGAGCAGACCAACCTCATGTCGAGCCACGCGCCACTAGCGGCGTCCGCTCGAAACATCCTCGATCAATGGACTACCGAACAGATGCAACGGTCGTTCGCGCCGCGTGACCCGATGCAGACAATTCTCGACGAAGGTGGTCCGTTCCATATTCGTGGCCACCTCCCCGAATACCTCACGCGCCTGCGAGCCACCGACCGGGCCGAGTGGGCATCGAAGATCGAGACCACGCTGCGTTAACTTGTGGCATGACTTCCAACTCGCCAGACACCGCTGTCGACTGGCTTGAGATTGCTCGACGCAACGCTCGCTCGGTGCAGACCACTATCGGATGGATCTTTTGGGATCCGGGTGCGGGTCGTCGGTACCAAGACGCCGGTTTGCCCGAAGCCTTCGCCGGGCCACTCGGCTATATCGCCTCGCGGTGCGCACCATTGGCCGGCGCGGGCGCCAGCGCCGTAGTTGCATCGTTTGGTTCGATCAGCCCGGCAGCGATTAGCGGCGTGTTTCAGTTTCTCGGCACCCCCGAGCGCTTCGGCGACATGTGGGCGGCACGCGATTCGGCCGTGGTCGAAGGTCTTCGCGAACACGCGCCCGACATCGTTGAGCCACTCACCGAGATGGCGGCCGAGCTCTGGGCCGTTGTCGATCAGTTGCCTCTCATCGGACGAGTGTTCTTCGGGGCGCACCTCGCAATGCCTCGCCCCACCGACCCGTTACTGTCGGGTTGGCATGCTGTGAACTGCCTACGCGAGTGGCGTGGCGATACACATTGGGCGCTAGTGGTAGCCGCGGGGCTCACCCACGCCGAGGCCTCAATTCTGCACAACGCATGGCTCGGGTATGAGTCCGACTGGCTGGCGAAGTCGCGGGGCACGTCGCCCGCCGATATCGACGGCGGCTGGGCTGCGCTCAACGCTCGCGGTCTGGCCGATGGCCACACCGTGTTACCCGCAGGCTTGGCGTTGCGTCAACAGATCGAAGATGCCACCGACCGATTCTGCATTCCGATATGGCAAGCGCTTGGGCTTGAGCGCTCCATCGAATTCGCTCAGCGATTTGAGCCCCCGTGCGAACTGTTGCTGTCACGTGTCGATGAGACCGCCGGCAAGAACTATCAGCCAGCATCACGCATCCGCCAGTGATAACAATCGGTTCACCGGGCCGTACGATCCGCCTATGCAGACCGACCTGAACGTGTTGACTGACGACGAAGTTCTTCAGTTTCATAAAGACGGCTTTGTGGTGCGAGAAGGCTTCTTGTCGCCCGAGCAAATTCGCGCAGCCAGCGAAGAGGTCAACCGCTACGCCGATACCGAGCCCCGTTTCGATGGTCGCAACGTGTGGAAGTACGACGAGCTGTGTTCGCTTATCACCGATCCAAAGACGCTCGCTGTCATGGACCAGCTCATGGGTGACCCCAACTACGCTCTGCACCACTGCCACGCCGCACGCCACAACGCCGGCCTTGCGGGCGTGGGTTGGCATCACGACTACGAGCAGATCCCACAGGTAAACCGCAGCCATACACAGGTTCACGTGTTGCATTATCTAGCCGGCCTCAACGGAACCATTGGCGACATGCTGCTGCTCCGTCGCAGTCATCGCGCTGTAATGCGTCGCGATGCATTGTGGTTCTGCGGCACAGAAGAAATCCCAGGCACGGTGGTGCTCAACAACCTCGCTCCCGGCACTGTTGTCTTCGCCCACTCGGCCTTGGTGCACGCCCGCCGCCCACAGCCAGGCGGCGAGGGCACCTCGCGCTACTTCATCGACATCGTGTTCATGCAGGCCGGAATCAAATGGCCGTCGTATGGCCGCGAGGGCTGGCGCGACACACTCGCCGAACTCGACAAGCGCCTTCACGATCCACACCATCCTCACTTGTTCGACGCCGACGCGTTCTTCGAAATCTCCGAAGCGGTCGCTCGGCTCGAAGGGCTTGAGGGCAGCGTGGCGCTACACCTTCCCGAGGCCGACCCCAACGCCCCGCGCAAGCATGGCGGCGCGATTCCGGTCGTGCAATGAGCACCGAGCACGACCTCTCATCAGTGCCGCCACTCACGTCGCTGGTCAATGTTGGCGCCGAGCAGATCGCTGAATTTGCACGCGACGGACACACAGTTGTTCGCGGGTTGGCATCAACCGCCGAGATCGATGTCTACCGCGCCGCCATCGAGTCATCAGTGCAGCGCGCCACCGCCCGCCACCCCGACATCAACAAGCGCGATACCTACGGCAAAGCGTTTTTGCAGGTGCCCAACATCTGCTTCAACGACAACGTTGCAAAGATGTTTTCTTTCGCGCCACGTTTCGCCAAGGTGGCCGCCGACCTGCTCGGTGTCGAAGGCGTTCGGCTCTATCACGATCAGGCATTGTTCAAAGAGCCTTTCGGTGGCTACACGCCGTGGCACCAAGACCAGACCTATTGGCCACTCGATACTGACCGCACCATCACGATGTGGATGCCTCTCGTCGATGTGTCCGCCGATGTGGGCAGCATGACCTTCGCCGACGGCAGCCACCAACACGGCGATCTCGGCAAGTGGGTCATCGGCGACGAATCAGAGGAACGTTTCGACGAGATGGTTCGCGAACGCGGCTTCCCAACCAGCACCCATGGTGCTGTGCGCGCCGGCGACGCTACGTTTCACACGGGTTGGACCCTGCACCGCGCTCCGGCAAACAACACTCCGTTGCTGCGATCGGTGATGACCGTGATTTACGTGGCCGACGGCACCCTTGTAGGACCCGACGACTCGCCGTACCGCGCGTTCGACCGGGCGATGTGGCTCGGTGGAGCCGAACCCGGCACCTTGGTGGGCGGACCCGGCAACCCGCTGCTCTGGCCGGTTCGCTAGCTCAACAGGCAGTGCTCGAGCGGCTCCTGCGCTACAGCGCGAGGCGTGCCTCAAGAGCTATTACAGCGGGGAACAACACGTTGTTCTCCTTGTGTATGTGCAGATGCGTGTCGGCCTCGATCTCTACGAGCAATTCGTAACACGCTCGATAGGTGACACAGGCGTCCGACGGCAGTTCGTATCCG
>CANNMD010000016.1 GCA_947505655.1 Acidimicrobiaceae bacterium
AGCGTCGCCCATGTCGGGGTCGCGAAGCACTTGCACAACGCCTTCTTCTTCGAGCACTTCGATGCCGCGTCGAAATTGCTTCACTCGACTGGTGTCTTTTGGCCGGGCGTTGGTGAACAGTTCGGGGGCGAAGCGTGGGATGCCAGGAAATGTGACTGGCGCGTCTTCGTACAGCGTGTCGCCCAGTTGCAATCCGTTGGCGTTCACCAGTCCCACGACATCTCCGGGATAGGCCTCGTCGACTGTGCTGCGCTCGGCGCCGAACACGGTGGATGCGTACTTCGTTGCAAACGGCTTGCCGGTGCGAGCCACGGTCAAGTTCATGCCGCGATCAAAGCGGCCGCTGCAGATGCGTACGAACGCGATTCGGTCTCGGTGCGAACGGTCCATGTTGGCCTGCACCTTGAACACGAACGCTGAGCATGGCTCATCGATGGGCCGAGGTACGCCGTTGACGTCGGGGCGTGCCGGGGGTGCTGGCACCAATTCGACAACGGCATCAAGCAGGGCACGCACACCAAAGTCGGTGAGAGCTGAACCGACGAACAACGGGGTGCTTTCGCCCGCGAGGAACGAGGGCATGTCGAGGTCGGCGCCAACCGCGTCGAGCAATCCGACGCCGTCGAGTGCGCGCTGCCACAGCACGCCTTCTTCAACGGCTGCCTGCTCGAACGACATCTCTTCTTCGGGTGCGATGCGTGCGCCGCGAGCCATGCGGGTGAATCGCGTGAACACCCTGCGGCGGCGATCGATGACGCCACGGAAGTCGCTGGCGTCGCCCACTGGCCACGTGATGGGAGTGGGTCGCAGATGGATCTTGGTTTCGATCTCGTCGAGCAGTTCGAGCGGATCAAGACCCGGGCGATCGAACTTGTTGAGAAAGGTGATCACTGGCAGCTTGCGAGCGCGGCACACTTCGAACAGCTTCAGTGTTTGCGGCTCGATGCCCTTGGCCGAGTCGAGCACCATCACCACGGCGTCGACCGCTGCAAGCACGCGATACGTGTCTTCGCTGAAGTCGCGGTGACCGGGGGTATCGAGCAAATTGATGACGCAGTCTTTGTATTCGAACTGCATGACCGCGGAGGTAATGGAGATGCCGCGCTTTTGTTCGAGCTCCATCCAGTCGCTGGTGGCGCTGCGGTTCTGGCCCTTGGCCTTTACCGATCCAGCCTCAACCACGGCTCCGGCATACAGCAAGAACTTCTCGGTCAGCGTGGTCTTGCCAGCGTCGGGGTGGCTAATGATGGCAAACGTGCGACGCCGTTTTGCTTCGTCTTCTGGTCGAAAGTTGCTCACATCATCTCCGGTCGCCACACGCTATCGCCACAGCCAAGCGACTGGCTCGTGGTCACGTTGGTAGCAGTGGTCACCGAACGCCGTGGGCGATTTCGAGAATCTCAGCTGGCTCGGTGACGATCCATTTCGCGCCGGCCTGTTCGAGCTCGTCGTCGCCCGAGTAACCCCAGCGAACGCCCACGCAGGGAAGCCCGTGGTCGATGGCGCCCTCGACATCGTGGTAGCGATCGCCGATCATCACCGGGCGACATGGCGTGAGCTGATCGAGCACGTAGCCCAGCACGAGGGTCTTGGTGGCGCGGCTCATGTCGAACGTGGCACCGCCGATGATCTCGAACCGCTCGGTGTATCCGAAGTACTCAAGGATGCGCCTGGCGGTGAGCTCGGGTTTCGACGTGGCGATGGCCAGCCGGAATCCGTCGCTCGCCAACGTGTTGAGCAGGTGCTCGATGCCTGGGTACACGTAGTTCGCGAAGGCGCCGATCTCCCAGTAGTGCGCACGGTACGCAGCGAGTAGAGCAGCGATCTCGTCGAGGCTGAAGCCTTCGGCCAAGAATGCAGTTTGCAGTGGTGGGCCGATGAACCGCAAGAGGTTGTCCGGCGCAGTGAGCCCGGTTTCTTTGAACGCATGGTCAAGCGAAGCCAAGATGCCCGGCGCCGAATCGGACACGGTGCCGTCGAGGTCGAAGATAACGGTGTCGAAGGGGGCTGTGGATGGTGGCGTGGTCATGGTCGTCTCAGCTGGTTGTGTTGCCAGCGGCGCGAGGAAATCCACACACCACTGACTCACATCGTAAGGACGAAACGGCCGCACCCGACAATCGACCAAGCAGAGCCTGTCGCCTTAGGCTGACAATCCATGGAAATCCGACCGCTGCACCTTGATGACCTTGCCGCAGCGGTGGCGCTCAACAACGCGTCGATACCGGCAGTCAGCGAAGCCGACATGGCGAAGATGCAGGCACTGGTTGCCGAGTCTCGGTTGTCGTTGGTTGCCGAAGAACACGGTGAAGTGTTGGGTTTCTGCATCAACTTTGGGCCGGGTGCCCAATACGGCAGCGTCAACTATCAATGGTTTTGCGAGCGCTACGACGACTTCGTGTATCTCGACCGCATCGCCGTCGCCGAAACAGCGCGTAATCGTGGCATTGGCGCCGCGCTCTATGCCGCAGTTGAGCAACACATCGCGGGGGCTCCATGGCTGCTGTGTGAGGTCAACCTTCGGCCGCGCAACGATGGGTCATTGCGGTTCCACCACCGCATCGGTTTTGCCGAGGTGGGCCAACAAGAGACTGACTACGGCATCCTCGTGAGCATGCTTGCGAAGGACCTACGCGACCAGAGTTAGAACGTGCGCCGGTCGCGCAGAAACTGAAACCGCTCGCGCGTTTGGGCAACGTGCGCCGCGCTGATGTCGGCCAGCAGAATCGACTCAGAGCGTGCCGCTGTCGCCAAGAGTTCGCCGAGCGGATCAACGATGCGACTGTCGCCGCTATAGGTGAGTCCGCCGCCCTCGCCCACGCGGTTGCAGCCGATGACATAGGCCTGGTTCTCGATCGCTCGCGCTTGCAGCAGGGTTTGCCATGCCAAGCGACGCGCCTCGGGCCAGTTGGCCGGCACGAGATAGAGGTCGGTCTGCTTGGCCAGTTGCCAGAACTCGTCGGCAAAACGGAGGTCGTAACACACCAGCGGGCTGACCCGCAGACCTTCGATGTCGATGGTGATCAGCTCGTGGCCCGCACGAAAGTGCTTGTCCTCGCCGCCGTAGGTAAACGGATGAATCTTGCGATAGCGGTGCACCTCGCCCTGCGGACTGGCGAGCACAAAGCTGTTGAACGGCCGCTGATCGTGGGCGGGCGCGTCGAGCGGAATCTCGGGGCAACTACCAGCTACCCACAACCCGTTGGCGCGAGCTTGGTCGACGATGAACTGCGACGAGGGGCCGCCTTCGGGCTCGCCGATGGAGCGATCGGTAACGAAGCCTGTGCTGAACGTTTCAGTGAGCAACGCCAGGCGGGCGCCCGAACCGGCAGCCGACTTGATCATTGGTGCGATGTGCTCGAAGTTCGCGTCTCGGTCGGCCCACACAATGTCGTGCTGAATAGCGGCGACACGCACGGTGGACGGCGCAACTGTGTCGGTCATGATGCGAGGGTCTTGAGGCGTGACACGGCTTCGTCGAGCACTTCGAGTCGCTTGCTAAACGCGAACCTGACCAGATGTTGGCCTCGCCGTTGGTCGGTGTAGAAGACCTGATTGGGAATCGCCACCACGCTGCACAGCTTGGGAAGCTCGCGGCAAAACGCCATGCCGTCGCCGTCGGGGCGCAGGCCGCGAATGTCTACCGTGACGAAGTAGGAGCCTTGGGGCAGGTAGACCTCGAAGCCTGCTTCGGTGAGGCCCGCGCAGAGCCTGTCGCGCTTGGCCTGCAGGTCGGCGGCGATGTCGATGAAGTACTGATCGGGCAGGCGCAGACCAACCGCGATCGCTGGCTGAAATGGTCCGCTGCTCACAAACGTGAGGTATTGCTTCGCCGTGCGCGCCGCTGACACCAACGCAGCGGGGCCGACGAGCCAGCCAACCTTCCAGCCGGTGGTGTTGAAGGTTTTGCCACCCGATGATGCGGTGAGGGTGCGTTCGCGCATGCCGGGCAACGTGCTGAGCGGGATGTGCTCGAGTCCGTCGAACGTGAGGTGTTCGTACACCTCGTCGGTGATCACGATGAGGTCGTGCTCGATCGCGATGTCGGCGATTGATTGGAGCTCTTCGCGGTTGAACACTTTGCCGGTGGGGTTGTGTGGCGAGTTGACCAAGATGATCTTCGTGCGAGGCGTGATCGCCGCGCGTACTTCGTCGATGTCGAAGCCGTAGGTGGGTGGGCGCAACGTGATGGCTTTCACTTGTCCGCCGGCCATGGCGATGCACGCTTGATAGATGTCGAACATTGGCTCGAACGTGATGACTTCGTCGCCCGTATCGAGCAGTGCCAACAACGCGCTGGCCAGTCCTTCGCTTGAGCCAGCGGTGACCAGCACCTCGGTTACAGGATCGAACGTGAGCCCGTAGAAACGCTGTTGGTGCTCGGCAATGGCTTCGCGCAACGACGGCACGCCGATTGCTGGTGGGTATTGGTTTTGGCCGGTGTTGATCGCTTCGATGGCTGCATCGAGTACCTCGCGGGGTCCGTCGGTGTCGGGGAAACCCTGACCGAGGTTGACCGAGTTGGTAGCCAACGCGAGCGCCGACATCTCGCCGAAGATGGTTGTTCCAAAGCCCTGCAGCTTCGAGGTGAGGTACGGCATGCGATCAGACATTGGCCTGATCGTAGAGCACCACGTAGTGATGGGTGCAGGTGGTCAGTGCAGGTGGTCGGGTCCGAACGAGTGCGGCAGCAGTTCGTCGAGCGTGTAGGTGGCGCGCACGCCGGTTGAGTCACACGAGTAGATGGGCGTATTTGGCGGCGCGAACTCGCGGATGCGCTGACGACAGCCGCCGCAGGGGGTGCCGGTGGGCTCACCAGCGAACACGTTGAGAACGGCTGCGATCTCGCGTTCGCCGGCAGCCACCATCGCGCCGATTGCGTTTGCTTCGGCGCAAGCGCCCTGCGGGTACGCAGCGTTCTCAACGTTGCAACCGGCGAAGATACGCCCCGACTTGGTGAGAATGGCAGTGCCAACGAAATAGTTCGAATATGGCGCGTGAGCGTTCTTATGAACGGCCAAGGCTGCTGCGTGTAGTTCTGCGATTCGGTCCACGCACAGACCCTAGTGCGCGAGTGTTCAGTCGAGTTCGGTGCCGAGGATGCTGATGAAGCTCACCATCTCGCCTGGGTAGCCGCCGAGGTTGTGCGTGAGCGCCAGGTTGCGCTTGCCGTAGGTGCTGATGCGTCGCTCGATGGGAGCCTCGCCGCGCAACTGCAGCCATGCTTCGTACATCATGCGAAGTCCGCTGGCGCCGGTGGGGTGGCCGAAGCTCTTGAGTCCGCCGTCGGGGTTCACGGGTAGATCGCCGTCGAGGTCGAATGAGCCGTTGTTGATTTCGCTCCACGCGGTGCCGCGTGGGCAAAAACCAAGGTCTTCCATCAGCACCAACTCGGTAGGCGTGAAGCAGTCGTGCACTTCGGCCATGGCGAGTTGGTTGCGCGGATCGGTGATGCCCGCTTGCGCGTATGCATCGGCGGCGCACTGAACGATCTCGGGGAAGGTGGTGTAATCGTACGAAGGGTCCATGAGGCCACTGCCGTTGCCGGCCACCATGCTGAGCGCCTTGATGTACAACGGTTTGTCGGTGTACTTATGAGCGTCTTCGGCGCGAACCACGATGGCCGCAGCAGAACCATCGGCAACGCCTGCGCAGTCGAACACCGACAGGTCGCCGGCCACTGCTGGCATCGCACACAGTTGGTCAACACTCATTTCCTTGCGGAACTGAGCGAGTGGGTTCTTCGCGCCGTTGGCGTGATTCTTCGATGCGATTCGGGCCAACACTCGTTTGAGGTCGCCACGTTCGACGCCGTACTTCTGCGCATACGCAGGTGCCACCATCGAGAACATCGCTGCGGCAGTGAGCGTGCGAGCAGTGCCGTCGTTGGGCACCGGAAAGGCGTTGAGCCCTTGCATGCCGCTGTCTTTTACCTTCTCGGCGCCGATAGCCATTGCGCTGTCATACGCGCCGCTAGCGACCGCATAACACGCTTGGCGCAGTGCCTCGGAGCCAGTGGCGCAGTAGTTCTCGACGCGCGTGACGGGCTTACCCTGCAGTTGCAGCGGGCGGGCTAAGGCAATGCCACTCATTGCTGATTGGGCGGTGCCGAACCAGTAGGCGTCGATGTCTTGCTTGGCGATGCCCGCCGACTTGAACGCAAGGTCGCTGGATTCGATGAGCAGATCGTCGAGACCCTTGTCCCAGTGCTCGGTGAACCGGGTGCAGCCCATGCCGATAATGGCGACCCGATTTTTGATGCCATGCGATGCCATCTCAGCTGGCTCCGTTCTCTTGGTGTTCGCCGCGAATAGGGCGTGCTTTCCAGAAATAGTTGTGTACGCCGTCGGCCGTGAACAGCTTGCGGAATGTCATTTCGACGCGACCACCGATTGCCACCTCGGCAGCATCGACATCGGTGAGTTCGATTGGTAGGCGACCGCCGTGATCGAAGTCGACCACTGCGAAGACCACCGGGGGATTGAGTGAGTACGACAGCTTGTCGAGTGTGTAGGTCACGATGGTGCCGTGAGCATCGGCCATCGCGCGGCGCTCGCTATCGAGTCGTGACGGCGGCATGTGCACTTCGCCTTCGTCATTGACCGAGCCGACGAAACCAAACTTCCATTCGCGTGAGCGTCCGGTTGCCGTTGCCGATGGCCGCGAAGGCTCGGGTCGGCGTGGCGGTTCGACAGTGAGCATGCCGCGCCAGGCGAGGAAGCGACCGTAAGTGATTGCTCCCACAGAATTGACCTGAGCCGCCACGGTGCGCCGTGGCTCGTACGACGCCAAGGCGTCGGTGGTGCGAAAGAGCATGACCTCTACGCCGTCGGCGAGCACCACAAGCGCGATCACTTGGTTAGGTGTGGCCGACTCGAGGGCCGAAGCAAGCAGCAGCGCGGGGTGAGCCGCGCCGGTGTTACCCACGGTGGCAGCAAGCGAGTCGACCAACGCCTCGGTGCGAGCGCCGAGCGAACGAGCAACGCTGGTGTTGGCGCGGTCGTGTGTGCCAGTAACCACGAGGTGATCGACATCGCTGGCCTGAAGCCCGGCTTGGGCAAGCGCCGCAGCCCATGCCGTGGGAGCCAGCGCCGCATAGCGGGTTTCGCCGAAGCGTTCTTCCCACAGCTTCGAACGGTTGTCGCCGGGTGTACGCCAGCGGTCGAGGAACTCTTCGGTGGCCGTGCCGCGGGCGATGTATTCGGCCAGCAACACGCCTTGCGACGAACTGCCAACAAGCAGCGCAGCGGCGCCATCGCCGCCAGCGGATTCGTCGGTTGATCCAGGGAGGCCTGAGCGCAGATCGCTGGACACCACAAGCGCTGGCGCATCCATCGACAGCGCAGCATGCAGCGCGCCTACAGCCGACTTCACCGAGCCATTGGCATCGAACGCCGCAACGTGGCTTCCGAGGCGGAGAGCTGCGTGGATAGTGGTGGCGTTGGTCTTATCGAGATACGGCACCGCAACGGTGCTGAACCACAGCGATTCGGGTGCCACGGTGCTGCGCTCGATTGCCGAGCGGGCGGCTTCGACCCCCATCGTGGTGGCGTCTTCGTCAAACGATGCAACCGAGCGCGTGCCCTTGCCGCCACCAGTGCCGGCGACTGCCGCAATGGTCGAACGGTCGAGCCGTCGATACGGCAGGTGCGTGCCCCACGAGAGGATTCCCTTCATTGGTAACCAACGTCTCCTTGTAGTTTCGCGACGCCCGCGATTGCGCCGTCAGCCTACGAGCAGGGCGCTCACGAATCAGATGCCGGCGACGGGTCAGAGTCTTACTGGTGCTCGGGCCCGATGGTGATTCCTGGGCACGGCGTCATCAATTCGCTGCGCCAAGCGGTAACGAACCCACGGGCCGTGCGCCGCCATTGGCCGAGTCGATCGTCGCCTGCGGGCAGACGATGGCGGGATGCATGCTTGGCCCGTTGCAGGTTTGTGTGGGCCTCAACGCTGCCGGACCACACCGTGATCACTTCGTTGTCGGTCATCAACGTTTCATAGAGGCCGGTTGCGGTGAATCCGTACTCGGCCATCAACGGCACTTGCACGGCAGTCACGGCCTCAAGGTGTTCAAGCGTGGTGCCTGGGCGAACCGTTGCGATCTCATGCACAAACAGTGATCCGCGTACGCCAGTGGCCACGAGAGATGCCGTGGTCGGACTATTCGGGGCGCCAGCGAGCAGCCGATCGAATCCACCGGTGCGCGACTTGTAGGCCTCGTCCCACCACGCGTTCAGTTCGGTGTTCTGGGTTCTTTTCAGGTTCAATCGCTCGACCGACGCACCCCATCCGTCCCATCCGTTTGGGATGTCCCAGATGTTGATCACTTGCGGCCATCTGCCGGTGATGCCCATCACCGACCATGTGCCCTGCAGCACGAAGTTGTTGATCTCGTTACCGCTTGCCTGCAGGGTGTGCTGCATATACGGCCACGATCCTTGGCCCACAATGTCGATTGTCTCGTGCAGATACAGCGCGCTCACTTGCCCCCCGAATGCGGCACGTGCTGCCGCCATAGCGGCAGTTATAGTCCACCCGATATGGGTAACTACGACGATGTGTTCAACGATGGCTCGGTAGCAACGATTCCAGCGATCGTTGATCGTGCGGTTGCGCTCTTTGGAGCCAGCGAAGGCGTCGTCGATGGCGACACGCGACTCACGTTCGCCGAGCTTGCCCAACAGGTCGATGTCGCAGCGCAAGGGTTCATTGCTGCTGGCCTCGAGCCGGGCGATCGTGTGTGCATCTGGGCCCCCAATGGCTTGCGGTGGCTGCTCGCCGCGCTCGGTGCGTATCGCGCCGGCGCCGTGCTGGTTCCGCTGAACACGCGCTTCAAAGGCCCCGAGGCCGCCTACGTGCTGCGCACCGCTGGCGTTCGCATGCTCTTCACCGTCACCGACTTTCTCGACACCAACTATCCGGCTTTGCTCACAGGCGCCGACGCTGTCGATTCCCTCGAGACCGTGGTCGTTATCTCTGGCGATGTGCCGGCCGGATGCGTTTCGTGGGCCGACTTCATTGCTGCTGGTTCGTCAGTTCCGCACGCCGAGGTCGTGGCCCGCAGCGCAGCCGTTAAGCCCGACGACACCAGCGACATCATGTTCACCAGCGGCACCACCGGCCGGCCCAAGGGCGCAATGCTCAGCCACGGGGCAACGGTGAAAGGCTTCAACGCTTGGGCCACTGTTGTGGGCTTGCGGCACGGCGATCGCTACCTCATCGTGAACCCGTTCTTCCACGCGTTTGGGCTCAAGGCTGGCATCGTGGCTTCGCTCGTGAAGGGCGCAACCATCGTTCCGCAAGCGGTGTTCGATGTGCCGCAGGTAATGCGCCGCGTCGTCGACGAACGCATCAGCATGTTGCCCGGGCCCCCCTCGATCTACCAGACCATCCTCGATCACCCGCAGCTTGCGTCGTTCGATCTTTCGTCGTTGCGTCTTGCTGTCACCGGTGCCGCCACCGTGCCCGTCGAGCTCATTCGGCGTATGCGCGAAGAGCTCAAGTTCGAGACAGTGGTCACGGGTTACGGCCTCACCGAGACAACCGGCATTGTCACGATGTGCCGTCACGACGACCCCATCGAAACGATTGCCAACACAGCCGGCCGAGCCATCCCCGATGTTGAGGTGCGACTTGTCGATGAAGACGGAAACGATGTTGCTATCGGCGAGGCCGGCGAGGTCTGGGTGCGCGGCTACAACGTGATGGTTGGCTACTTCGGTAACCCCGAAGCCACTGCCGAAACGGTCAATGCCGATGGTTGGTTGGCCACAGGCGATGTTGCGGTGCAAGACGCCGAGGGCAACGTGCGCATCACCGATCGCAAGAAAGACATGTTCATCATGGGTGGCTTCAATGCTTACCCAGCCGAGATCGAAAATGCGCTGCTCGGCTACCCGGGTGTGAGCCAGGTTGCTGTGGTCGGTGTGCCAGATCGCCGCATGGGCGAGGTCGGCATGGCTTTTATCATCGCCAAGCCCGGAGCCTCGATTGTTACCGAAGATGTCATCGCGTGGTGTCGCGCCAACATGGCCAACTACAAGGTTCCTCGCTATGTGCAAACCGTCGATGCGCTTCCGATGAACGCCAGTGGCAAGGTGCTCAAGTTCGAACTCCGTAGCCGTGGTGCAGCACTCATCGAATGACCGCGTAACGCGATCATGAATCCAAACACGAACACCGAACTTGTCGATGTTGTCGACGAAGACGATCATGTGATTCGGGTGGTCACCCGCGCCGAGATGCGCGCCCACAGACTTCGCCATCGTGGTGTGTTCATCGCAGTGCAACACAGCGACGGCCGTCTGCTGGTCCATCAACGCAGTTTCTCCAAGGATGTGTGTCCTGGGTTGTGGGACATTGCGGTGGGTGGCGTTGTTGCTTCTGGAGAGACCTATGACACGGCCGCAGTTCGCGAGCTCGCCGAGGAAATCGGCGTGGCCCACGTTGGGCCAACGCGCATTGGCGAAGGATCGTTCAGCGACGAATTCTTCGTGCTCAACGCGCGCTGTTATCTCGTGGTGTGCGACGGGCCGTTCGTGTTCGCCGACGGTGAGGTCATCGCTGCGCGATGGGTCAATCGCGCCGATCTCGATGATCTGCTTGCGACGCAAAGCGTGATGACCGACAGCGTTGCGTTGTTGTTGGCTCAAGGCCTCATCACCGTCGCTGAGTAATTCTCGCGTCGTCGAGGCACACGTTTTCCGATTTGCAGCTCTACGCGCACTCAAGGGTCCGTGCATCTGCACCCGAACCAAGGAGAACTTCGATGAGCATGTACGGCGCCAATCCAGAGCAACTCGCCCGCTTGGGCAGCACTCTGAAACACCAGATCGACACCATCAACACGTTGGTCAGCACGGTCACCTCGGCGCTCGGCGGCACCACCTGGGTAGGCCCGGCACGCGACCAATTCGAGGGCGACTGGAACTCAACATTTCGCTCGGCGCTCAATCGTCTTGGACAGGCATTCGATGCGGCGGGGCAAGACTGCCTGCTGCGTTCCCAAGATCTTCAGCGGGTGATGGGTGCTCGCTGATTTCTATTGGTGTGCTTTCGGCCTAGATTTCAGGGGTGCTGCAACTTGAGTTCACTGTCGAACCGTTCGTCGAGGGTCTTCCGGGTCCGCACGTCACGGCTGCAGTGTCTGCCGCCGAAGCTGTGGGAGCCACCGTCGAGTTCGGCCCGTTTGGCTCAAGTTGCACAGCATCCACCGAGGCAATGCCTTTGGTGATCGCCGAACTCGTCAGGGCGGCCTTCGCCAATGGTGCTTCACACGTCACCATGCACGTGGCTCAGGGCTCCACATGAGCCTGCCTCGTCATCCGCTGGTGCTTGCCGTGCGGCCCATCGCCGAGGCGTTGGGCGCAACAGTTCTACCGGTGAGCCGGCGTGAACCCAGCGATATTCCACTGATGTGGGAGGGCGTTGTTGTGGCGGTTGTGCGTCCCGCCCCGCTGCATGGTGCACTCGATCGTCTCATCGAATCCGTCGAGCGTCAGTTCGGTAGTCCGCTGGCCGAGTTAGGTCGCGAAGACAAGCAGCGCGCCATTCGTCTGCTCGACGAACGCGGCGCGTTCACCCTGCGGCGTGCGGTCGAAGACGTAAGCGACTCGATGGGTGTCTCGCGCATCACGGTCTACAACTACCTCAACGCCATTCACCGCTAGGTAGCGATGCAGCAGCAGTTTGTGGCGGTGCGCACTGGCCGGCTTGTTCTCGATCGGCTCACCGCCGATGACTCCGCCGCACTTCTCGAATACAAGAACGACCAAGCAGTGGCGCGACACCAGGCATGGGCGATGCCGTTCACGGCCGATGCAGCGCTTGAACTGATTGCGAGCACGGTTGGTCGCACACTTGCCAACGGCGGCCAGTTAGCGCTTCGTGATGTGTCGGGTCGTCTGATTGGCGACTTGATGGTGGCACCTGTTTCCGGAGTTGCCCACGCCGTCGAGTTGGGCATCACGTTGGCCGCGCCATTCCACGGTCAGGGCTTTGCGAGCGAAGCAGTGCGCGCTGTTGTCGACGCATTGTTTGCTCACACCGAGATCCATAAGGTCGAGGCCTACGTCTCGGTGGCGAACGATCGCAGTCTCAGGCTTTTCGACCGCGCCGGATTCCGTCGCGAGGGGCACCTGCGTGATTCGTACACCACACGCGATGGCTCGCTCATCGACGAGATCCTGTTCGGTTTCACTCGGCTCGACCTCACTCGCGCAGCATCGCGATACGACGTGGTGGCGTTCGACGCCGATGACACGTTGTGGCACAGCGAAGACACGTTCTTCGCAGCCGAGCAGACCTTTGTCGAACTCGTCACACCATTCGTAGACGCTGGCATCAATGTGAAAGAAGCGCTCACAGCGACAGAGCGACGCAACATGCACATCCTCGGATATGGCGTGAAGGCGTTCGGCTTATCGATGCTTGAGTGCGCAGCAATGCTTGCACCCGATCGACTTCCGGCATCGGCGGTCACTCGACTCGGCGAGGTGATTCGGGCGATGTTGCTCGATCCGGTTCGGCTGCTGCCCGATGTTTCCAGCGTGCTCGAACAGGTCGGGGCGACGCATCGGCTTGTGCTCATCACCAAGGGCGATCTCATCCATCAGACCGCAAAGGTCGAGACCAGCGGCCTCGCGCATCATTTCGAACGCGTCGAAATCGTGATGGAAAAAGACGTTGCTACCTACGCCCGTATCATCAACTGCCTGGGCGTTCTGCCCGAGCGTTTCTGCATGGTTGGTAACTCGCTACGCAGCGATGTGCTGCCGGTGCTCACGCTTGGGGGCAGTGGGGTTCACGTTCCGTATCCCTTGCTGTGGGAACTCGAGCATGCGCCGCACGATCATGGACACACGGTTGTCGAACTCGAGTCGCTCACACATTTGCCGCAGTGGCTGGCTCTATAACCGGCACCGACTGATCAGAGGCGGCGAAGTTTTACGTCGGTGACCCTATGGTCGGCGCCCTTGCGCAGCACCAACGAGGCGCGATCGCGGGTTGGCTCGATGTTCTCGCGCAGGTTGCGCCCGTTGATCTCGCGCCAGATAAACCGCGCAGTCTCCACTGCCTCTTCGTGCGAAAGCGCCGCGTAGTGCTGAAAGAAGCTGTCGGGATTTTGGAACACGGTTTCGCGCAACGTGAGAAACCGCTGCACGTACCAACCCTCGATGTCGCTCTCGAGCGCATCGACGTAGATGCTGAAGTCGAAGTAGTCGCTCACGAACTCGTTGGTCTCGGTGCCCACCTGCAACACGTTGAGCCCTTCGAGGATCAAGATGTCGGGCTGAGCGATCTCTACGTCGTCGCCTTCGATGATGTCGTACACCACGTGGCTATACACCGGAGCGGTGACAACAGGTGCGCCGCTTTTGAGCTCGCGGAGAAACTGCAGCAGCCGCTTCGTGTCGTAACTTTCGGGGAAGCCCTTGCGGTTCATGATGCCGCGCTCTTCGAGCACACGGTTGGGGTACAAGAAGCCGTCGGTGGTGATGAGCCCCACCTTTGGATGGTCGGGCCAACGCGCCAGCAGCGCTTGCAGGATTCGGGCGAACGTGCTCTTGCCCACGGCCACGCTGCCGGCCACGCCGATGACATAAGGAACCTTTGCGCTCATCGTGCCCAAGAAGGTAGAGCTCACCTTTTGCAGGTTCTGTGTGGCGCTGACATAGAGGTTCAACAAGCGGGTGAGCGAGAGATACACCGTGGCAACTTCGTCGAGATCGATGCTCTCGTTGATGCCCCGCAACTCATCGAGATCGGCTTGTCGCAGAGTGAGCGGGGTGGCTGCACGCAGCATCGCCCACTCGTCGCGATTGAAGGAGATATAGCGGCCCGACTCGGTTCCGAATGACACGACCGAAACGATAGAGGTTCGATCATGCCGTGCCGCATTTCCCCACGCTCGTAGCCTGTGCCCATCGTGAGTTCTCTTGTACCTCAACACAGCGGCTCCGACGCGTACGACACTTCGTTGTCGGCCGACGAACGTAAGCGCACCGGTGCTTGGTACACCCCACACGCGCTGGTTGCTCACGTTGTTGAGCAGACCATCACTTACGTGGCACCAGGCACCGTGGTGCGCGTGCTCGATCCGGCCTGTGGCGACGGCCGTTTCCTGATTGAAGCTGCGCGAGTCATTCGTGCTGCCGGAGGAATTCCCCAACTCACTGGCGCCGATATCGATCTCGGTGGGCTCGCTCGCGGTGTAACGACCGAACAGATAGAGACCCTGCAAGGCGACTCGTTGGATCGCAATTGGGGTGATCGACGATTCGATGTGGTGGTTGGCAACCCGCCGTTCTTGTCGCAGATGGCCAGCGCCACCGCGCGCTCGGGCCGGTCAGCATTTGGCGGCGGACCCTACGCCGATGCGGCGGCCGATTTTCTGGCGCTGGCCCTGCGTCTCGCCCGCCCCGACGGTGGCCGGGTCGGTCTGGTGCTGCCGGTGTCGTTGCTCACGGCGCGAGACGCTGGGCCTATTCGGGCGAGCGTGCTGCGGCAGGCAGCGATCAAGTGGTTCTGGTCGTCGCACGAGCATGTCTTCGACGCAATGGTGCGCACCTGTGCGGTGGGCTTCGAGCGCGCTGTCGACGCCTCGCTCGCACATCCGATCATTGAGCGAACCAGTGGTGTCAACTTTCATGCGACGCCATCGCTTCTCGATCAACACTTCGCGAACGCCAACGATCATTGGGGTGTGCTCATCGCCGATTCGCTCGGGCTGCCGCCTGTTCCAGCGGTGCTTGCTCGTGGCGTCCTTACCGATCACGCGCTGGTCACCGCCAACTTCCGCGACCAGTACTACGGGCTTGTCGGCGCGGTCAGCGACACCGCACCCGGGCCTCCGCTCATCACCACAGGACTCATCGATGTTGCCCAGTGTCATTGGGGTCGGGTTGCAACGCGTTTCGCGAAGCAACGCTTCGAGATGCCACGCGTCGACCGATCGAAACTGGTGCCATTCATGCAACGTTGGGCCGAGCGCTGCCTTGTGCCGAAGGTTCTCGTTGCCACCCAAACACATGTGCTCGAGGCTGTCGCCGACGTGTCGGGAGCATGGCTACCAGCGGTGCCCGTCATTCGGCTTGTGCCCGGCGAGGGCGTCGATGTGCTTGCCATCGCTGCTGTGCTCACCTCGCCCGTTGCGTCGGTATCGATTGCGCAACAGTCAGCGGGTAGCGGTTTATCGGCCACCACGATGCGGGTGAGCCAACGAACGCTCAGTGCCCTGCCGTGGCCCCAGGGTGATTTGTCGCAGGCCATCAGCGCGCTGCGCGCCGGAGACATTGAGGCCTGCGGCCAAGCCGTCGATGCCGCGTTCGGTGTTCATGACAACGACTTGTTTGCGTGGTGGCTCAACGGGGTCGAGCACCAGCGTTCGCGACGTTGACGACTCAGCGACGCTACGAGCTAGGACGTGTTCAGCGGTTCCAGGGAGCCGTGGGCGACACGGCGCCATCGCCGCCGGTGAGCACATCGAAGCCATCGTCGGTGACGAGAATCATGTGCTCGAATTGCGCAGTGCGCTTGCCGTCGGCGGTGACCGCAGTCCAGTCGTCGTCCCACATGCGGTGCTGCCAAGTACCAAGTGTGATCATCGGCTCGATAGTGAAGGTCATGCCGGGGCGCATGATGGTGTTGGCCCGCGAGTCGTAGTAGTGCAGGATCTGGATGTCGGTGTGAAATTGCTCGCCGATGCCGTGTCCGATGAACGCCCGCACCACGCCGTAGCGGTGCGGTTTGGCGTGCGACTCGATGGCCTTGCCGATGTCGCTCACAGGCCGATCAGGGCACACGGCCTCGATGCCTTTCCACATGCATTCTTCGGCCACCTTGATCAAGTTGCGGCTGGCTTCGTCGACATCGCCGACCAAGAATGTTGCGTTGGTATCGCCGTGAACACCACCGATGTACGCGGTGACATCAAGGTTGATGATGTCACCATCGAGCAACGCTCGTGAGTCGGGGATGCCATGGCAGATCACTTCGTTGACGCTGGTGCACACGCTCTTGCGGTAGCCGCCGTAGTTGAGTGGGCTGGGGTAGGCGCCGGCGTCGATGGTGAGCTGGTGCACATAGGCATCGATCTCGTCGGTGGTGATTCCGGGTCGCACCATCTCGCCCGCGAGGCGCAGAATTTCAGCGCCAAGATGACCTGCGTGGCGCATGCGTTCGATGATCTCTGGAGTCTTGACTCGTGGCTCACTCCAGCGCACGATCTGGCCTGAATCGGCGTAGCTCGGGCGAACGATGTGCGCTGGTACAGGCCGGTAGGGACTGATTTCTCCCTGCACAACTCTGCCTTCGAGTGGCTTGTGGCAACGCTTGTATTTGCGGCCACTGCCACACCAGCAAGCATCGTTTGCTTGGGGGAGATCCAGAGGTGGGACCGTCGTCGACATGGCTCAGAGGCTACGCCGCGGAATGCCGTACCTCACGCGTGGAGGCGACTCGCGCAGGCTTGAAGCATTACCTCGGAGCGCGCGAATTTGTCCTCGAGCTTGACCATCTGCAGAGACTCGGGGCTGATCTGAGCTGAATGGACTAGTTGAAGTCCCGGTTTCCATTCATAGACCTGAATTGCACACAAGTCCGCTGAGGCGGCTGGTGTGCCCCATCCCCTTGCGGGGCTACAAGGGAGGTTTCCGTGGCGGAGCGGATCGAATCAATGCCAACGCGTGCTGCGCGTCGGCCCCAAGGTGTTCGTCCAGCGGCGGCTGGCCGGCTGCCCCGAGCGATGGCTCAGGCGCCACGGTCGCGTCCATTACGTGTACCCGAACTTGTCGTGGGCGTGGTGCTCGTTGCTGGTTGTGCGTTGCTCGCTGTGGTGTTCAGTTCGCGAAGTAATGCCACCACCACTGTTGTGGTCGCGTCTCGCACGGTTGCACGCGGCAGCGCCATCGTGGCCGACGATCTCAAGGGAGCCGAGATGGCAGGGGCAACCACTGCGATGGTTCGTGGCAGCAACGCCGTCGATCTGATTGGTCAGATTGCGCTGGTCGACATTGCAGCCAACTCGCCATTGACTCAGTCGGTCGTCACGTCGGCCACTCCACTGCTTCCTGGCGAGGCGCTGACAAGCATGGCCTTGGCCCCCGGACAAGTGCCGCCCGACCTTGCTCCCAACGATCATGCGCGAGTTGTGGTCACTTCGATTGGGGTCGCGGGCGAGACTCAAGCCGCCTTGCTCGACGAGCAAGCTGTCGTGTGGTCCGTGTCGTTGGCCCCAGATGGCACCTCAACAATCGTGACCGTTCGTGGCCCAATCTCGCTGTCGAGTGCCGTTGCATCGGCCGCAAAGGTGCAGCTCGCCAGAGTTGGTGATCGCTGATATGACGGTTATTGCAGTTGGCACAGTGAACGGGTCCTCGGGCGCTACAACCCTTGCCTACGATCTCACCGCTCGGGCCGGCAACGGCGCACTACTCATCGAAGCCGATCCCGACGGCGGATGCTTGGCCGCTCGTTTCGATGTTGCGTTGAAACCCGGCCTGATGGAACTCGCCGGTGCAGCTCGCACTGGCATCGATGCCGATGACGTGTGGCGGTTCGCGCAAACGACGCGTGATGGTGTTGCCGTCGTTGTGGCGCATCCGTCGGCCGAGCAAACAAATGCTGCGTTGCGCGCCGCGCTCGGGCACGTGTTGACGGCGGTCGCTGACGTAGACACCATCGTGGTTGTCGACATCGGTCGCATCCGGCCTGGGTCAGCGTCGCTTGCCGCAGCGGCCTCGGCTGACCACACGATTGTCGTGTCGAATAACTCGGTTGAGGCCGTCGTTGCGTTGGCGCATCGGTCGCAATTGCTCAGCGCTTGCGGCTCGCCAGTGGTGGTGCTGAATAGTGCCCAGCCATACGGCGTTGCCGAGGTTGCCGATGCTGCACAAGGGCGCGTGTGGGGCGTCATCGCAGCGGCACGCACGCAACGCCAGCAACGCTCACGAGATGCGGCTCTTGACGCAATACTCGGCGAGCTGTGTGCGTCTCGGGGCGGCGATGGTGTCGAAGATTCGGCGTTCGAGACTCCCATGCAGGTGACGGCATGATCACGATCGACCAGACGCTTGTCGTCACCATTTCGCACGCCGTCAGCGAGGCGCTCGCCGACCAGCGCATCGAGCGCAGCGCCTCTGTGCAGCCCGCACTTGATCTCACCACCGAGCGCGAGTTCGCTCGCCGCATAGTGGGTAATCATCTCGACTCGCTCGCGGCTCGTCACCTCGCTGGCGGGGTCGAAACGTTGTCGAGCGAAGGCGAGGCTCAACTCGCCGATGCAGTGCTTGCTCGGGTGCTCGGACTCGGGCGCATTCAGCCGTTGCTCGACTCGCCAGAAATCAACGACATCCATATTCGTGGTGCCGCCTCCACATGGGTCAAGACGGTTGATGGGCGTCGGTTTGCCTCTGCGCCAGTGGTCGACTCCGACGAAGAGCTGATCGATCTGGTGCGCCTCGTCGCTGCCCGTGCTGGTCGCAGCGAGCGTCGGTTCGACGCCGCAAATCCCGAGCTCAACATTCAGTTGCCCGATGGCTCGCGTTTGTTCGCGACGATGGAGGTGAGCGCGCGGCCAAGCGTGATCATTCGTAAGCATCGGTTTGAGCTGAGCTCGCTGCGTGAACTCGAAGACAACGGGCTACTCGACGAAGGCCTCACCGAATTCCTTGCTGCTGCCGTTCGCGCCAAGCGCAACATGGTTATCGCCGGTGGAACGGGAAGCGGCAAGACCACGCTGTTGCGTGCGCTGCTCAACGAGGTGCCCGTCGACGAACGCATCGTGACGATTGAAGACGCATACGAACTCGGGCTCGACCGGTTCGAAGAGCTTCACCCCGACTACGACATGCTGCAAAGCAGGCCCGCCAACATCGAAGGTCGAGGCGCGATCACGATGGTCGATCTCACTCGGATGGCGCTACGCATGGATCCAGATCGGGTGGTCATCGGTGAGGTTCGAGGACCAGAAGCGTTCCCGATGTTGATGGCGATGAGCCAAGGCAACAACGGGTCGATGTGCACGATGCACGCCGACTCGAGTCGCACCGTTTTCCCGAAACTTGCAGCGTATGTCTCGATGGCCGAATTGGGTTTGCCAGTGGACACGGTGAACTTGTTGTTGGCCACGGCACTGCATTTTGTCGTGCATATCGAAACGATCGGCGGAGTGCGTCGCGTGACCAGCATTCGCGAGGTCGTCGATGCCGACGGCGTTCGCATCGTCTCGAACGAAGTTTTCAAGCCAGGCCCTGACGGTCGCGCTGTTCCCGGTTATCCGCTCCGCTCGACAACCTTGGCGCTGCTTGAGGCGCACGGTTTCGATGCCGCCTACCTCGACAAGCCCGAAGGATGGTGGGTTTCGTGAACGTGCTGATCATCGCGATGCTCGGTGCCCTCGTTGGCCTCGGATTGTTTCTTGCCCGCGCAGGCCTGCGCGGTCGGGTTGTGTTGGTTCGCTCTGAGGGGCTCGGTGGTCAACTCGCCCAGCACGCCGACCGAGCGTTGCTCCGACTGCTGCTGGCAATCTCGGCGGCCGTTGTGGCAATAGTGGCCAGCCATTGGCCAGTTCTCGCCGCCGTTGCAGCCGCGTCGGGTTGGTATGCGCCAAGCGCGCTGCGCGGGCGCGGAGCCCACGGCCGCGAACTTGAGTTGGTCGAAGCGATCGCTTCGTGGACCGAGCAGATTCGCGACACCCTTGCTGCGGCCAATGGTTTGGAACATGCGATCGGGGCAACTGCTTCGTTGGCACCCCGAGCGCTGGCTGCGCCCGTCAAGCGACTCGCTGCCCGCGTTGAGTACGAAGCGCTTCCCGCAGCGCTGCGCCGCTTCGCCGATGAGGTCAATCATCCAATGGCCGACTTTGTTGTGGTGGCGCTGGTCATCGCGGCCGAGAAGGAAGCCCGAGATCTCGGCGCACTGTTGGGTCATCTTGCCGAAAGCGCTCGCGATGAAGCTCGCATGCGCACTCGGGTCTGGGTTGGTCGTGCTCGCAGTCGTAGCGCGGTGCGAATCATCGTGGCAGTGGTCGCCGTGTTCGTCGTTGGACTGTTGCTGCTCGACCGCGCGTACCTTCGCCCGTACGACAACGCCGCCGGCCAACTTGTGTTGGCGCTCATACTTGCAACGTTTGGCGCATCGTTCGTGTTGATGTCTCGTATGGGTCGCATCGCAATGCCGCAGCGATTCGTGGCCCGTCGTTCGCTGGCGGAGGTGGGCTCATGAACGCAAATTTGTGGATGGGTGCGGGTATCGGGCTTGGGCTCTTTGTGATTCTTCGGGCGTTGACAGCGCGTCCTGTGGCATTGGCGGTTTCGTTCGAGCGCCTTGAGCAGATCGGCGTTTCTGTCGCCGATCAGCGTTCGGCGACCGCGATGCCGACCCGTAGTGGTTTGGCCGACACCATGTCGCGCGCACTCATCGGGCGCCTTGGTTCGCGTGTCGAGAAGGATCTTGCTGTGATGGAGCGACCGGTCGAACGGTTCGTGGCTGAAAAGTTTGCAACCACCCTAGCGTTGGCAGGAATTGCCGTTGCCTTGGCCGTGACATTGCGGTTTGCCGGGTCGCCGTTGCCCAACGCGGTGGCCTTTGGAGCGGTCCTCTGCGCTGCGGCTGTCGGATTTGTGGTGCCCGATCTCGCCCTGCGGTCACAGGCCAAGGCCCGTCGGGCCGGCTTCTGTAACGCACTGTCGAGCTACCTCGATCTCGTCAACATTCTCTTGGCTGGCGGTGCCGGAATTGAGACGTCGCTCGAAGCTGCAGCGCAGGCGGGCGACGGATGGGCGTTCACCCAGATTCGCCACGCTCTGCTTCGCTCGCGCACCAAGCGTCAGTCGCCGTGGAGCAGCTTCACCGAGCTCGGCGAAACGATCGGAGTTCTTGAGCTCGCTGAGATTGCGGCGAGCGTTCGTCTTGCTGGCGAACAAGGCGCCCGCATCAAGTTGTCGTTGTCGGCGAAAGCAGCAGCGCTGCGCGCGCATCAAATGGCGCGAATCGAAGCCGACGCGCAAGCCGCGACAGAGCGCATGGGGCTACCCACTGTGTTGATGTTTGTCGGCTTCATGGTGTTGTTGGGCTACCCCGCCCTCCAGCAGATTGTCCGGGCGCTGTGACCCGGTCGATGTCGCTCTTCACAGCTCCCCCAAGGGCAGCGCTTCTGCTGCGCTACCCCCAATAGCAACAACTCGTTAGGAGAAGTCTCATGTCAATGTTCACCCCACTTTGGACCTATTACCTGGTGCGCTTTCGTGCGTCCGCCGAGACCGACCGCGACCGCGGCGAAGTGAGCGCCACCACGGTTGTGCTCGCGGCAGCGCTGATTGCTCTCGCAATTGGCGTCGGTGTGATCATCACCACCCGCGTGCAGAACAAGGCGAACTCAATCAACCTCGGTTGATCTCGCCATGAGCATCCTCAAGCACGGTTCGATGAACAGCACGCGATCATCGGCGCGCCGCGATCGGGGTGAGGCCACCACACAGTTGGTGATCCTCACCCCGTTGTTGGTGCTCCTCGTGTTCTTCGGTGTGCAAACTGCCATCTATTTCCACGCCGCCAACGTGGCGGCGGCAGCGGCCGCTCAAGGTGCCGCAGCGGCTTCGTCGTTGTCTGGTCCGAGTAGCGCCGTTGCCGTTGCGCAATCCACGGTCGCAGACCTTGGCTCACACCTTGTGCACGCGCCAACCCTGAGTGTTTCTGCCGGATATGTGTCGGTTTCGGTTGTTCTGTCAGTGCCCCGCATCGTTCCGTTCTTTCCCAATTCGGTCACCCGCACGGTGATCGAACCGCGAGAACGATTTGTCCCCGAATCGAGCCGTTGATTTCCATGCTGCTCGTCACACAGCACCAACAAAGAGGTGATCAACGGTGCGCAACTTTTTGAACCGCAGAACCGCCAACGACATCGGCAGCACGACCGTCGAGATGGTGCTCCTCGCGCCAGTGCTCGTGCTGTTGATGGCCTTTGTGGTGTTCCTTGGCAGAGCTGGCGGGGCCACTGGGCAGGTTCGCCACGCAGCCGACGAAGCTGCTCGCGCAGCGTCGATTGTTGCCAGGCCCAGAATGCAAGGTGTGGCCCAGCTTGTGGCCGCTGCCGATCTGGCGGACAACGGATTCAACTGTGCTTCCACCTCTGTTGGTGTGCAGGTGAGCAACGCGCTCGCGGCGAGTTCGGTCACGGTCACAGTTTCGTGCAGGTTGAATCAACAGGGCACCAGCCTGGTCGGGGCGGTTTCTCGAACGCTCACAGCAAGCTCGACCGAAGTCATCGATCAGTATCGGGCCGGCTGATGACGCACCTCAACAGCTCTCGTTCGCGCAGCCGACATACAGAGCGCGACCGCGGGTCGATTACCGGTTTTGTGCTTGTCATCACGATGGCGGTGATCTGTTGCGCTGGCCTTGTCATCGATGGTGGCCGCATCGTGGGCGCCAAGGTCTCGGCGTCTGACCATGCCGAGAACGCGGCTCGTGTAGGCGCTCAGCAAGTGGTGTCGTTGCGCACTGGTCAATGGGCTCTCGATGCTGCCCGTGCCAAGCGAAATGCCGAGGCGTATCTGGTTGCGCACGGCGTCGACGGTTCTGTAGCCGTGAGCGCCAATCGTGTCACCGTCACCGTTCAGTCCACCGTCTCGACGACGCTGTTACGCCTCGTTGGCGTCGCAACAAAGTCGGTTCGCGCAACACGTTTCGCCCAGCCGGTCACGCACTAGTTGCTCGCACCGATTCAACCGCAGGAAGGATTCACCGTGTCACGTCTACTCCGTGGTTTTGCGGCTCTCGTCGCGCCGCTTTCGCTGCTGATTGGTGTCCCAATCGGCCTGATCAGCGTTGTCGGCCGACCGTGGCCCACGCCATTTCCTGCAGCATCAACAGTGTGGGCATCCGTGCGGCGCGGCGACATCAGCGACGACGCGGCCATCAAGTTGCTGGCGGTTGTGTTGTGGCTCGCATGGGCTCGCTTGATGCTGAGCGTGGTCGTCGAGCTCGCCGCGGCACTCGCAGGTAAGTCGGCGCCACGCTTCAGTGCTCTCGGATCTTCCCAACAGAGTGCGGCTGCAATCGTGGCGGCGTTGTTGATGCTGGTGAGTTCGATACCTCGGGGGGTCTCAGCATCGTCGTCGGCGACCCATCCCCGGTCTGTCCCGCTGACTCAGGTGGCGTCGCGGTTACTGCCTGCGACGGTCACTCCAGAACCAGCGCCAGCTCGATGCCCGGTGCCTGCGGATGCACCCGCCCCCATCGGACTTGGGGGCGCCGTGATGATCGCCAGCGGGGTGGTGGCGGCAATCACATTGCGGCGACGGCGCCACCTGCGTGCCACTGTCGGCGAGGTTCGCGTGCCGGCTCCGATTCAGCACCTTGTTCTTGCCGAGACCATTGTTCGTCGTCTCGACGAAGGCGACCGACTGGCTCGACTCGACATCGTGCTGCGCGCGTTGTCGTCGCAGATCGCCGACGTGGTTTCAGGTGTCGGAGTTCTCGCTGTGCTGCAGTCCACCGATGGCTCTCATGAGATGGTTCTCTCGGGACCGACTCCCGCCCCACCGTTGCCGTGGTTAGCGGTTCGCTCCGACCGATGGCGGCTGCCTGCTTCTGTGAGTCTCGATGAATTAGCGCCGTTCGCTCGCACCTCGAACCAACCATGCCCCGCGTTGGTGCATGTTGGCCGTTCGGCCGACGTCACTTCTGCCGAACCAGTGCAGGTGTTTGTAGATCTTGAGGCAGTAGCGCTCTTGGTGATCGAAGCCGATCAACCTCATGCGGCGAACGTCGCTCGAGCCATCGCTGCGTCGGTGTCGGTTTCGCCGTTGTCCGAGATGGCCCAGCTCATCACATGCGGCCTCAACGAAGCGCATCTCGGCCGACCGTCATCGCAGACGGCCCGGTGCCTTGACGAAGCAATCGACGCTGCAGTCGGCCAGATTGGCGCTATCGCGGCAATGACCAACGCCTCGGTGTCCACGTTTGCGCTGCGCTCGCAGCCGGGGTCGGTCGAGGGATGGGAGCCGACCATCGTTGTGGCTGCACACAGCGGCGAATCCTCTGAAGTCACGGCTGATCTCGACCACGAACTCATTCGGCTCACCGCTATCGGCGGCCGTGGTTTAGCGATTGTCGTCGATCGCCCAGTGGTTGGTGCGCGTTGGCGGCTACAACAACGCACCCACGATTGGGTGTTGCAGCCGCTTGGAATTGCGATCGTTCCGGTTGGTCTTACGGCGGTCGAAGTCGGGTGTATGCGCGAGCTACTCGATGAATCAGACACAGCATTGTTGCCTAGCGAACCTGCTGTCGTTGCTCCCCCCACCGAGGGTGCGACCATCTGCGATCTCGGTTGGGCTGAGCCACCGTGGTCGCTGATGGTGCGCATTCTTGGACCCATCGAAGTGTGCGATCGAATGGGCGCGGTTGCGTCCTTCGAGCGCTCGAAAGCTCTCGAGCTCGTGGTGTGGCTCAGTCAGCACCGCGACCGGTCGACACGCACGGCTGCGCGCACGGCGTTGTGGGAAATCGATGTACGCGATGCCACGTTTGCCAATGTCGTCAGCGATGCTCGTCGCGCGCTGGCGCGTCTTGCCGCCAACGGTGATGGTGACGAATGGATTCCCCGAACGCTTACCGAGCAGTTATCCATGCACCACAACGTGGTGACCGACGCCGACTTGTTGCGGATGCGTTTCGAACACGCACGCACTCAATGCGCCGCCGATGCCATCGACACGTTGCGTCCAGGTCTCGAACTCGTTCGCGATCAGGTGTTCTTTGGTACCGGCTATTTGTGGACTGATGCCGAAGGAGTCACGAGTCAACTCACGGTGTTGGTCACGTCGGCCACAAGTGTGTTGGCGGGCCACTACTTGGCGCTGGGCGATATCGACGGCGTGTTCTGGGCAACAGGTCAAGGCCTCAAGGTGCTGCCTGGCCACGAGGAGCTGATTGCCTTGCGAATGCGCGCCCACGCCGCTCGCGGAGATCTGGCTGGCGTGCGTCAGGAGTGGCAATCGTACGAACGGGTGTTGTCGGCCGAGTTGTTTAGCTCGGGTGATCCGGCGCCGAAGTTAGCGGCGCTGCGCCGTGAGTTGCTCTCGTCGTCGCTGTTGGGCGTGTAGCCCACGTCATTCGCAGGCGGGCTGAATCACTCGTTGTCGATACGCATGCCGCGCATGATTGCGTTGGTCATGCGCTCGATGTGTTGCTCTCGGTCAATGGGTCCGTCGATGGGATCGAACATTTGGGCAAGGGCATCGAAGTGCAAGGGGGCGGTGGCGCCCTGAGCGAGGAACCAAATCTCGCGAAGCTGTACGTCGCGGATCAATGACGCCGATCGCAGGCGATGCAACAACCCTGCGACTTCGAGCATTCGCTCGGCCAACCCAATTTCGGTCATCAGTGTGTCTCGTTCAGACGCACCGATGCCCTCGTGGTTCAATAGTTCCCCCAGCGTTATGTGCTGTGACATGGCGATCATCAACGCCCGCACGGCGGCGCGGAGTTGCTCGAGATCATTGCTCGGGTTCGCCGAGGCAACTTCGTGATCGAACACGACCACAAACTGATGCACACCGCGGCTCACGGCCGCCCGGTACAACTCGGCCTTGCTGCCAAAGCGTTGAGTGATGGTTTCGTGACTCAGCCCGAGTTCGGCGTTGAGCGCTCGCACCGAGGTGGCGTCGTAGCCGAATTTGGCGAACGAGCGGAGAGCGACCTCAAGAATGGTGTCATCGCTCTGCAACGGGGGGCGACCTGGTCTCGACATGGCAATAGGTTGGCACACGCCAAGCTGGCGTGTTACCTTGGCGCTCGCCAAGTAAGTTGATCCGCCGCTCGGACGAACGAGTTCCCCCCATACGTTCGAGCGGCTGCGAAAGGGCTTTGATGATGAGCAGAACAACCATTGTCGCCACGGTCGCTTTGTCGATGCTGCTCATCGGATGCGGCGTATCGTCGTCGTCCGACACAACCTCAACGGCCGCTGCGGCGACTTCGTCG